>JBIILX010000044.1:0-9978 GCA_044338275.1 Pontimonas sp. | reverse complement strand
CCATCAGTTGGTCAGCACCGTGACTGGCCAGTTGCGCACAGACGCAGATCTTGTCGACCTTATTGATGCGTCTTTTCCGGCTGGCTCTATGACCGGCGCTCCCAAGCGCCGGGCTGTTGAGCTTTTGGCCGGCTGGGAGCAAGCCCCCCGTGGTTATTACTCGGGTGTGTGGGGAGTGTGGAGGGCTGATGGCAGCGCCACTTTGGCGATGACAATCCGCACCGCCGTCATCACCCAAGGCTCGATGACTCTTGGCGTCGGGGGCGGCATCACGGCACTCAGTGAGCCTGGCAGCGAGATCGCTGAGGTGGGAATCAAGGCGATGCCTTTTCTTCGGGCGCTAGGCCACGCCCAAGTTGAGTATTCTTGACCGGTGACTACGAGCCCCGATAGCCCTGCAACCGAGCACGAGGGCGCCTATGACTTCCGGGCCATGGAAGCTAAGTGGTCTGAGATTTGGGATGCAACAGAGCCCTTTACTGTCCCCGATACCGACGACCCGAGGCCCAAGAAGTATGTCTTGGACATGTTCCCCTACCCTTCCGGGGATCTTCACATGGGCCACGCTGAGGTCTATGCACTCGGTGACGTAGTTGCGCGCTATTGGCGTCTTCGGGGTTATCAAGTGCTCCACCCGATTGGGTGGGACTCGTTTGGCTTGCCCGCGGAAAACGCTGCCATCAAGCGCGGTGTTGACCCACGGGAGTGGACCTACCAAAACATTGCCCAGCAAAAAGCCTCCATGAAGCGCTACGCGGCGTCTTTTGACTGGACCCGTGTACTTCACACTTCCGATCCCGAGTATTACCGCTGGAACCAGTGGCTCTTTTTGACTCTCTATGAAAAGGGTCTTGCATATCGCAAGGACTCGTGGGTCAACTGGGACCCGGTCGATCAGACCGTTCTTGCCAATGAGCAAGTGTTGCCCGATGGCACCTCGGACCGCAGCGGCGCGATGGTGGTCAAGAAGAAGCTGACCCAGTGGTATTTCAAGATCACCGACTACGCCGATCGTCTCCTCGACGACCTCGATACGCTCGAGGGCCGCTGGCCGGCCAAAGTGTTGGCCATGCAGCGCAACTGGATTGGCCGCTCGCAGGGTGCTGAGGTTGAATTTGCCATTGAGGGAAGAGACACCCCCCTCACCGTCTTCACCACCAGGCCTGACACTCTCTACGGGGCAACCTTTATGGTCCTCGCACCCGATTCAGATCTTGCCGAAGAACTGGTGCAGGGCGCTAGCGACGAGGTCACTGCTGCGTTTAGGAACTATCTGGAGCAGACCCAGCGCACGTCTGAAATCGATCGCCAAGATGCGAGCCGCGAGAAGACCGGCGTCTTCCTCGAGCGCTATGCCACGAATCCGGTCAACGGTGAGCGACTTCCCATCTGGGTTGCTGACTATGTTCTGGCTGACTACGGCACCGGCGCCATCATGGCAGTCCCAGCCCATGACCAACGCGACTTGGACTTCGCGCTGACTTTCGATCTGCCCATTCGCGTGGTTCTGGACCCCACACACGAGGGTGACGAGCTTGGTTCGCTCGCCGAGCGCGATCCGGCCTCCACTCGCGTGGCGCTCGCAGGCGATGGCGTCATGGTCAACTCTGGTGCCCTGGATGGGCTTGGCAAAGCCGAGGCCATCGCCCGAATTATTGATGACCTGGAAGCCAAAGGAAGCGGTCGCAGGGCCACTACGTATCGCCTGCGGGATTGGCTCATCTCCAGGCAACGCTTCTGGGGTACACCGATTCCGATTATGTATGGGCCAGGCGGGGAAGAGATTCCTGTCCCGCAGGATCAACTCCCGGTGTTGTTGCCCGCGACAGAGGGGCTCGATCTGAAGCCTCAGGGTTCCTCGCCCCTTGGCGCGGTCTCTGAGTGGGTGAACCAGACCCACAACGGTGTCGCGGTCACCAGAGACGCCGACACCATGGACACCTTTGTGGATAGCTCGTGGTATTTCTTGCGTTTCATGAGCGCCCACGATGACACCCAAGCCTTCGACGTTGAGAAGGTGAAACAGTGGGCGCCAGTCGACCAGTATGTCGGCGGTGTCGAGCACGCCATCTTGCACCTGCTCTATGCACGCTTCATCACCAAAGTGCTCCACGACCTTGGTTACCTGGATTTTGAAGAACCCTTTAGCTCGCTGTTGAACCAGGGCATGGTCATTCTTGATGGCGCCAAGATGAGCAAGTCCAAGGGGAACCTCGTCTACTTCTCTGAAGAACTCGACGCCTACGGGGTCGACGCCGTTCGCTTGACCATGGCCTTCGCTGGTCCGCCGGAGGACGACATCGACTGGCGCGATGTTTCGCCAGTGGGATCCCAGAAATTCTTGGCCAGGGCATGGCGACTCTCCGGTGATGTGACGAGCGCCCCGGGAACCTCACCGGTGGCCGGCGACGTCGAACTTCGCCGACTCCTGCACCGCTTCCTTGCTGATATTCCCGGGCTGATCGAGGCGTTCAAGTTCAACGTTGCGGTGGCCAGGACTATGGAAATGGTGAACCACACGAGAAAAGCCATTGATACCGGACCCGGTGGTGCAGACCCTGCGGTGAGAGAAGCCGCCGAAGCGATCGCCCTGGCACTCTCGATGTTTGCCCCTCACACCGCTGAGGACATGTGGGAGAGGCTTGGCCACCAGCCCAGCGTTGCTCTGCAGATTTGGCCAGAGGCCGACCAGAGCCTTCTCGTCGAAGATTC
The DNA here is from genome assembly GCA_044338275.1 of Pontimonas sp. Taxonomy (GTDB): domain Bacteria; phylum Actinomycetota; class Actinomycetes; order Actinomycetales; family Microbacteriaceae; genus Pontimonas. Next base: position 7,266 of record JBIILX010000044.1, on the reverse strand, counting down.
GGTGACGGCCATCATCCAGATCAACGGCAAAGTCCGCGACCGTGTCGATGTGTCTCCGGGCATCTCTGCTGAAGAATTGGAGAAGCTCGCTCTTGGCACCGATGCCATCCAGCGTGCACTCTCGGGAAAGACCGTCGTCAACGTGGTGGTTCGCGCCCCCAAGGTTGTTGCCATCAACATCACCGACTAGCCGTCCACAGGGCGGCCATTCGTGATGCTCTTCGAGCTCTCCAGCTAGACCTGGGTTGTTCTGGAATCAGAGGTCTAACCTCACCCTGTGACAGCCAGGCAAACAGTGTGGGATTTCCTTGAGAGCACCAGTAGCTCCTCCAGGCTTGTCGACTCTGTCGACGAAGGCCTCGATGAGGACTACTTCGATCGTCCACCAGGAGCCCCCCGCAATCGCTGGAGCGTAGCCCTCGGCGCTGCCCTTGGTCTTGTCGCACTCATCGTTGTAGTCGCGGTTGGCTCCCACATCTTTCGATCCGCAACACCAGCCCCCAGCATCGTGGTGGCAAGCCAGCCGGTGGCCGACGAAGGAACCCTTCCCGCGCCCACAGCGGCAACCGTGATGGTCCACGTCGTAGGGGCCGTGGAATCCCCCGGCGTGATCGAGCTTCCTGAGAACTCGCGCATTGTCGATGCCCTGGCTAAAGCCGGCGGCGCGAGAGAGGATGCGGTCCTCTCCGGCATCAACTTGGCTCGCGTACTCTTCGACGGCGAGCAGATTGTCGTGCCGGCCCTCGGGGATGAACCGGCGGTCGCATCCGGCGATGCTCCGCCAGGGCTTGTCAGTTTGTCGAGGGGCACCAGTGCCGAATTAGAGACTCTTCCGAGGGTTGGCCCTGCGACAGCGGCTCGCATCATTGCCTGGCGTGAAGCGAACGGTCCGTTCGCGAGTGTTGACGACGTGCTGGCTGTTTCGGGGATCGGCCCCGCAACGCTGGAAGGGTTTCGCTCGCTGGTTGTTCCGTGAGGGCCCTGCGGGACTTCCGCATGCTCCCGCTTGCGGGGGCAGGGTGGCTCGCCTGTGCTCTGGGAATATGGGCGCGGCCATCAGCCTGGCTAGTTCTTCTGGGGCTTGGGTTGGCAATCGCGCTTGTTGCTCTCTCACGATTGAGTGTTGCGACGTGGGTTGGCACTGTGGTGCCCGCACTACTGGTCGCGACGGTGATGGTGGGTGCGGTGGCGTGGGGCACCACCACACGCGATCAAGCTGCCCTGCTCGCTCTCGATGGCGAGGACGTCCGGGCAACAGTGAGACTTACCGGCACCTTTATGCCAGGAGACAAGAGCGCCCCGGCGACGCTCCTCGCCCTGGACGGGCAGGCCTTAGCCAGAGGGCCTGTGCCGGTCCGAGTCATTGGAGATTTGGGAGAGCTTCGTCAGGCCCTCGGCTCACAGGCTGTCCTTCAGGCCCAGCTCATGAGAGCCGATTCTTGGGACAACGAGAGTTGGCTGCTCTTCGTCGAGGCGGGGCCCAAGCTCTGGCAGGAACCGGGAAGGTTTCTGCTCGCCACTGATGGTCTTCGCGAAGCGTTCTCTGAGCGCTCCACTGCATTTGGTGGCGATGGCGGTCGGCTGTTACCAGGGTTAGCCATTGGTGACACGAGCGCTGTTGAGCCAGGCCTTATCGAGGCGATGCAGGACACATCGCTGAGTCACCTCGTCGCTGTTTCCGGGGCTAACTGCGCTGTGGTTGTCGCCATCGTCGTGGCGATTGTGGCCCTGTGTGGGGGAGGAGTGTGGCTCCGCATGATTGTTGGTGTCCTAGCACTGGTGGGCTTTGTGACCCTCGTTACTCCTGAGCCCAGCATCGTCCGGGCAGCGATTATGGCCTCGATTGTGTTGATTTTTCTGGCAGCGTCGCAACCAGTGCGCGGCATTCCGGTTCTGGGGACCACAGTGATCCTGCTGCTGACGTGGAATCCGTGGTTGTCCACGGACTTTGCGTTCGCGCTCTCCGTCTTCGCTACCGGGGGAATACTCATCGCTGTTGCACCACTCACTGCTGCGCTATCAAAGGCTTTGCATCCAGCTGTTGCGTTGGTCGTTGCGCTCCCCATTGCCGCCCAAGTGGCCTGCCAGCCTCTCTTGATTCTGCTGAACCCAGTGATACCCGTGTGGGGGGTTCTGGCTAACGCTGTGGCGGCCCCGGTGGCGCCGGTAGCAACAATCCTCGGGATGGTGGCCTGCCTTCTTGGCCCACTAGCGCCAGCTCTCGCCGACGCTGTTACCGCGGTGGCGTGGGTTCCCTCGTCTTTTATTGCTGGTCTTGGCAGAGTCCTTGCAGGGACAGGCATTGCAACGATTCCCTGGCCCTCGGGCTGGTGGGGTGCGGTAGCCACAGGTGTCATCGGTTACGGAGGCCTGGCGTGGTTTGTCATGAGACGCAACGACCACGTGGTTCGGGCAAGGTTGCTCGCCGGAGTTGCCTCGGCAACGTTGGTTGCCGTCGTCCTTGTCTACTTCGTTCCCTCGTGGGCGGTCCGCGCCAGCGTCCCCGAGGTGTGGACCATCGCACAGTGTGACGTTGGCCAGGGCGACGCCCTCGTTATTCAGTCTGATGGCGCCTATGCCCTGATTGACGCGGGGGAGTTCCCCGATTTGCTCGAGGAGTGCCTGTCGCTCCTGGGTGTCACTGAGTTGGATCTCGTGGTGCTGACCCACTTTGACAAGGACCATGTGACGGGCTGGCCGGCGCTCGTGGGCAAAACGCGAGAGCTGTGGACTGGTCCGCCTGAGAACGAGGCGGACCAGAGAATCATTGATGCGTTGGTTGCGGGCGGGGCCACCCATCGCCAGGTGACCAAGGGGGACGATTCGTCACTTGGCGGTTACTCGCTCTCCGTTGTCTGGCCTGACCGAGCGCCGCTCGGGTCACCGGGCAATGACTCGAGTGTCGTCCTTGAGGTCAGACCAAGCAAGGCCTGCAGTGAGTGTCTCTCTGGTCTTTTTCTGGGAGACCTGGCGCAGCGAGCGCAGCAAATACTGGCAGCGAGGGAGAGATTCAGGCCAGTGGACGTCGTCAAAATCAGCCACCATGGCTCTGCTGACCAACACCACCCCCTTTATGGAGCGCTGGGCGCCAGCGTCGCGCTGATTGGAGTGGGAGTAGATAACACCTATGGTCACCCTTCGCCCTCGCTGCTGAATGCCCTTTCTTCCGCCACGACTGTCGTTCGAACTGACCTCAACGGAACGGCGACGCTCCAGCGGGGTGGGGACGGCGGTATCGTGATGTGGTCAGAGCGCTAAGTGTCGCTTCGGAACGGGGGAGTCATGGCATCAACCGCTCCCGTCGTGCCCTGGCACGGCATTAGAGAAGCGGCACTGGTTCTCCTTGGCGGAAACGAGTCGTTTCTTGCAGACCGCGCCCTGCAGATTCTGCAGGATCGTATGCGGAGCGTTGACCCCCAGCTTGAAGTAATCGACCTCGATGCCAGCACGTATTCCGATGGTGAGCTCCTCTATGCGGCAAGCCCAAGCCTCTTTGGGGAACCCAGGCTGATTAGGGTCACCGGTGTTGAGAAGTGCACTGACGCGTTCCTCGTTGAATCCCTTGCCTATATCGCCTCCCCCCAACCCCAGGTTGTCGTGGTCTTTCGTCACGGGGGAGGCAACCGGGGCAAGAAGCTCCTCGACACCCTCCGAGCGGCAGGTCAGAGTGCTGTAGTGGTCGAGTGCAAAGAGATCAAAAAGGACGACGAGCGTCTGGGTTTCATCTCTGCAGAGTTCCAAGCAGCCGGCGCCACCATTGAGCCCCAGGCGAAGCGGGCACTTGCAGATGCTTTTGCCACCGACCTTGCAGAGCTGGCCGCAGCCTGCGCCCAGCTCATCTCTGATGCTGATGACAAGGCTGTTAGCGCAGCTCTTGTTGAGAAGTACTACGGGGGTCGCGTTGAAGCCACCACCTTCCAGATTGCGGATCACGCCATTGGCGGCAGGGGTGCTGAAGCGCTGGTTCTCCTCCGCCATGCGCTGCACTCCGGCGCCGAGCCAGTCCTGGTGGTTGCCGCATTTGCGATGAAGCTGCGCCAAATGGCTCAGGTTGGTGGCGCATCAGGTGGAGTTGATCAGGTGGCCAGCACCCTGGGCCTTCCGCCGTGGCAGGTCAGAAACGCCAGGAGCAGTCTGCAGGGGTGGGACGAATCAGGCCTCGGTCGCTCCATTGTTGAAGTCGCAAATACAGACGCAGCGGTCAAAGGCGAAGGCCGTGACCCCCACTACGCGCTGGAGAAGATGGTCAGGATTGTCTCACTGAGAGGGAAAGAGCCATCACTTCGCTGATGTGATTTCGTGACCGCAATCTCGCTAGTCGCGGTCGTCTTCGTCGGCCTCGTCGTCGTATGGCTCTTCATCGTCGGCGAGGGCTTGCCGCGGTGGGTTCACGACATCGGTGATTTCTTGGCCACCAGTCTCCCTCACGGAAAGGCGCTCCACTTGGTCACCCAAGACAGCGCGAATCCGAGTGACCTCAACCAGCGAACCGCTGACGTCCGAGAAAATCAGGTTGACCAGGCGCAGCGACTCTTCTAGGTTTTTTCGAGCGCTAGTGGCCGCTCGAGACGTGATGTCGTGAGCGCTGCGCTTCGCCTCGGCGAGGATTTCTTCCCCTTGCTTCTGCAGGTCGAGCGCCCGCTTTTCCGAGCTTCTTGCGTAGGCATCGGCTTCCCGAAGCACTCGGAGCGAATACGAGTCTGCCTGGTCTCGTACTTCGTTTTCGTGGCGATCAAGCTCCTGCTTCTGTAAGCGCATTTCACTAGAGAGCTGCTCACTGCGCTTTGCGGCGTCGTCGAGGGTCGACTTAGCTTCCGCTTCCAAATGTTCTGCTCGTGCCCGCGCCGAATCCATAATGGATTGTGCGTGCCCCTCGGCCGCTACCCGAATGTCCTCGGCCGCCAGCTTGGCATCGTCGCGTAAGGTTTGAGCTTCCTCACGGGTGGCCTCCGCTTCGAGCTCAGTCTCCCTGGCAGCCTTCCTGGCAGACTCGAGAATGTCATCGGATTCCTTGATTGCTCTCTCACGAATGCGACCCGCTTCACTGCGGCCATGACCCAGAACGATTGCGGCTTCCGCGCTGGCCTCTTCAACCTGTTTGACCATGCTCAGGCGCAGTTCAGTGAACGCGTCGCGAGCATCGGATAGCTCGCCCGAGAGGGCATCGCGCTCTGCTTCAAGTTGCTGGATTCGAGCCACCACGGCGTCGGGACTGAATCCGCGCAGGACTCTATCGAAAGAGATTTCGCTCACCCCACCACTCTACACGGATGCGCGCCACCGGAAGGTGAATAGGGCATAACGGTTTGGAGGAGTAACTATCGTTAGTTTGATTAACTCGATTGGCCCCGGCGGACGGAATTGCCCCATCGAGGGCCGCAGTCAACGCTGTCATTCGCGCGATCGCTGTCGCCCGCGCACGCAGATTCTCAGGGCCGGAGTTGAGCGCTCAAGACGGTGTGGATCCCGCTGTGATGTGGGGAATGTTTCCATCTCCATAGCTCGCGGTCACCTCAGAAATCACAATCTGGTAGCCCTCGTACCACCGGGCATATTTTTCTTTGGCGTCTAGGTGGTCAGGAAACCGCGAAAACACGGAGAGGGTCTCCATGTCTCGCCAGTAATAGATCGAGTTCTGGGCTTTGCCGTCCTCGGAATACCAGCGATCGACTCCTAGGTAACCCTCAAGAGACTGCGCATAGGCATCAATCGAAGCATCGAGACGATGAAACTCTTCGTCGTAGGTCTTCTTCTGGAAGATGAAAGAAGCGGCAAACATGTTCGTCATTGTGCCAGACACATTCCTCGTACAAGACGGAATCGGTCAGAATAACCAGGAACAGAAGGAAAAGTGTTGACGCTTTACATCCGCCATTTTTCCCTGTTTACACTGGGGGTGTCGCTGTTCTTACCTCAAGGACGAGGCAAGCGCTTCGGCGGCGATTGCTGGGTATGTGCTTGTGAATGACGTGAGCGAACGTGAGTGGCAATTGGAGCGCGGTGGCCAGTGGAGTAAAGGGAAGTCCGCCCCGACGTTCAACCCTGCTGGTCCATATTTGGTCACGCCCGATGAGGTTGGAGACGTGCTCGACCTGGACCTTTGGCTTGACATCGATGACGCTCCCAAACAGCGGGGTTCAACGGGGACCATGATATTCAGCCCGAGCTTCATCGTCCACTATTTGAGCCAGTTCCTGACGCTTGAGCCTGGTGACCTTATCAACACGGGCACTCCTCCCGGTGTGGGGATGGGCCAGTCACCGCCCGAGTACCTGCGGGGGGGAGAGGTGATTAGCCTTGGGATTACGAGACTTGGGAGTCAAAGGCAAATGGTCACTGTGGCCGCTGGCGCCTGACGCTTTCGATGAGGCCCTACCTTTTCCTTCAAGTTTGGACGCGCACGTCTCCGCGGGCTAACGGGTGTCGCTCTGTGGGTCTCTGAGGAATTCGCCCACCCTGGGAGGTTGCGTGAGTGGAGGGTGGCGTTTGGTGTGGACGGTAGTTCCGAATTTCCAAAGAGCGCCCCACTCTAGGGAGACGTTCCAAGACGCTGAACCTGCTTGCAGTCGTTGCATTTCCCGCTTACCTGACTGTGGGCCCCGCCTTTAAGTCGGGGCCCACAGTTGTGAAGATCTAGAGTGCTGCCGCCTGCTTGGCGATAGCGGACTTGCGGTTGGCGGCCTGGTTCTTGTGAAGAACACCCTTGCTGACGGCCTTGTCCAATTTGGTGGCTGCGACCTTGACGGCTGCTTGCGCCTTGTCCTTGTCGCCAGAGCTGATTGCCTCGCGGGCTTGGCGAACTGTGGTCTTGATTTCGCTCTTGACCGCGCGGTTGCGGTCGTTGGCCTTCTGGTTGGTCTTGTTGCGCTTGATCTGCGACTTGATATTTGCCACGCTGTGTCCTTTTGCTGTGATGGAGCTCATGGTCGTTCTGGTGGGGGCCAAGAGGCGAAAATCAGAACGAATGCACGAGATCGGGAGAGAGGGTCCGTCGCTCGGTGAGCCAGGTGGCAACGATACCAGCACTTACCGCAGGGCGCCAACGGTTTAGCGTGCGAGAATCATCGGACATGTCTGTTCATTCGTCCCGGGATATCCAGCCGGCAGCCACTGCACCGTGGCGCCTGCGGAATTTTTCGATTATTGCCCACATCGACCACGGCAAATCGACCCTTGCTGACCGCATGCTTCAGATCACCGGGGTGGTCGATGAGCGCCTTATGCGCGAGCAGTATTTGGACCGCATGGACATCGAGCGTGAGCGTG
>JBIILX010000059.1:0-8127 GCA_044338275.1 Pontimonas sp. | reverse complement strand
GGGCGCCAACATCAACGCCGTTGATGCTGGCGGAGCCCGAATCCGGGGTAATCAATGTCGTGAGAACCTTGACGGTGGTCGTCTTGCCTGCGCCGTTGGGGCCCAACAGAGCTTGAACGGTCCCCTGGGGAATTTCCAGCGAGAGGTTGTTCAGCGCCGTGACCGTCTTCTTGCCAGCTTGGTATGTCTTGACCAGATTGCTGGCCTCAATGAACGCGCTCACGTTGCTGCTTTCTGCCAGAAGGCATGGGAACCCTAGTTCTGGGGGAAACCGAGGTTCAAGCCGCCGTGGCTTGGATCCAGCCAGCGGCTGGTGACAACCTTGGTGCGGGTGAAGAAGCGGAAGCCTTCTTCGCCGTGTGCTCGGGAATCCCCGAAGAGCGAGTGCTTCCAACCACCGAAGGAGAAGTAGGCAACAGGGACGGGGATTGGCACGTTGATGCCAATCATGCCCACCTGAACCTCGTTCTGGAAGCGCCTCGCAGCGCCACCATCATTGGTGAAGATTGCGGTGCCATTTCCAAAGGCTCCGGAGTTAATCAGCTCAAGGCCCTCTCCATAGGACTGGACACGGACGACGGAGAGAATGGGGCCGAAGATTTCGTCCTGGTAGACCTTGCTGGAGGTGGGAACCCGATCAATCAGGGTCGGGCCCAACCAGAAACCACCGGGCTCACCATCTGGCTTCACATCACGACCATCGACGACAACGGTGGCGCCGTCTTTTTCAGCAATCTCGATATACGAGGCGACCTTGTCGCGGTGAACCTCGGTAACTAGAGGGCCCATATCGCAGGAGCGGCGACCATCGCCGACCTTAATGCCGGCCATTTTCTTGGCAATGGCGTCAATCAGCGGATCAGCAATCGGTTCAACGGCAACGACAACCGAGATGGCCATGCATCGCTCACCAGCAGAACCAAAACCAGCATTGACGGCAGAATCCGCGACAAGGTCAAGGTCGGCATCAGGCAGCACCAGCATGTGGTTCTTTGCCCCACCCAGAGCCTGAACCCTCTTGCCGGCCTTCGCACCGGTTTCGTATACATAGCGAGCAATAGGGGTCGAGCCCACAAAGGAAATCGACTGCACATCCGGATTAACAAGAAGTGCGTCCACGGCTTCCTTGTCTCCGTGGACGACATTGAAGACACCATCGGGCAGTCCTGCCTCGGTCAGGAGCTCGGCAACCCAGTTCGCAGCTGAGGGGTCCTTTTCACTCGGCTTCAAGATCACACAGTTACCAGCGGCGAGTGCGACGGGGAAGAACCACATCGGCACCATGGCGGGGAAGTTAAAGGGGCTAATGATTCCCACAACACCCAGGGGCTGCTTCAGGGAATAAACATCGACGTCAGTCGACGCGTTCTCCGAGTACTGACCCTTCATCAGGTGACCAAGACCACACGCGAATTCAACAACCTCTTGGCCGCGCTGGATTTCACCCATCGCATCGGAGAGAACCTTGCCGTGCTCAGCCGTGATGATCGCTGCCAGCTCAGACTTCTTCGCCTCCAGGAGCTCCCGGAAGCGGAACATCACCGACTGGCGCTTTGCCACCGAAAGATCACGCCATGCAGGAAAAGCAGCGTTGGCAACAGCAACAGCCTTGTCCAGATCTGCCGCACTAGCCAGTGCTACCTCTTTCGAGACGGTCCCTAGAGCCGGGTCATAGACCGGCGCTGTGCGCTTGGAAGAACCGGCGAAAGCCTTGCCGCCGACGTAGTGAGAAACAACAGCCATAACCCAGGTCACTCCTTATAAGAACGAGGAAAAAATCTCTTACTGACTCTATCTTTTCTAAAAGCTAGAGGCGTCGATGACGAAGCGATAGCGAACGTCGCTATCAACGACGCGATCCCACGCTTCGTTGATCTCCTCGGCCTTGATGATTTCGATGTCAGACCCAATGTTGTGTTGGGCCGCAAAATCGAGCATCTCCTGGAGCTGGCCGACTGGACCAATCATGCTGCCGGCGATCCGACGACGCTGCGCCAGCATGGAGAACGCCTTGATCGGGTAGGGCTCAGGAGCCAGTCCCACCATGACGAGGGTGCCATCCAACGCAATGAGCTCCAGGTAATCATTCAAGTCAATCGGCGCAGACACGGTATTGATGATGAGATCAAACTGCTTCTTGTGGGTCTCGAAGACCTTGCCATCGGTGGTGACAATGAAGTCATCGGCGCCCATCCCGAGAGCATCAGCGCGCTTGGACTCAGAGTGCGAGAACACGGTGACGTGTGCTCCCAGGGCACTCGCCAACTTAACTCCCATGTGACCAAGCCCACCGAGGCCGATAATTCCCACTTTTTTGCCTGGGCCAGCGCCCCACTCTTTGAGGGGTGAATACAGAGTGACGCCAGCACACATGAGTGGTGCGGTGGCAGCGGGGTCCAAAGAATCAGCAACGCTGACCACATAGCCCTGGTCAACAACAATGCCGTTGGAATAGCCACCCCTAGTGATGGACTTCCCATCGCGCTCGAGCGCATCGAACGTGCCAATCATGCCCTCGCGGCAGTAGTTGCTCATTCCAGCGACGCAGTTGTCGCAGGTGCGACAGGAGTCGACATAGACACCAACGCCGACCCGCTGACCCACAGCAAAACGTGACACGTTGGCTCCAACAGCGGTGACCCGACCGACAATCTCATGGCCTGGCACGAGAGGGAAATTGATGTCGCCCCATTCACTGCGGCCCGTGTGAATATCGGAGTGGCAAATTCCCGACCAGTCAATGACGATCTGAACATCGTCAGCGCCAACATCGCGCCTCTCAAAACTCCAGGGAACTAGCTTTTCTTTTTCGGCCATTACGGCATACCCACGAACGTCCATTATCTTCTTTCGTCAGTCATCGGGGGCGTTCCCCATTATGTCCTAGTACTCCTAGGCTTAGGCAATGACCACCATTGAGCTAGAAATCACCACCATGGCTCATGGTGGCTCAGGAATTGGCCGCCTCGATGGACGCGTGGTCTTCTGCCCGGGCGTTATCCCTGGCGAAGTTGTCGAGGTTGAACTAGTCGAGACGTCCAAGAAATCTCTGTGGCGTGCTCAGCCAATCAAACTGATCAGCCAGAGTGAACACCGCGTCCCCCACATCTGGCCAGAAGCCGACATCAGTAGAACGTGGCAACAGCGCGCGGGTGGGGCGGACTATGGCCACATCGCGCTTAGTCACCAACGGGAACTCAAAACCGGCATCCTTCAGGATTCACTGCGCCGATTTGGCAACCTCGAGGGCGACCTCGTGGATAACGTCGTCGTCCAGGGAGTCCCTGGCGATGATGAGCGCGGTGGTCTGCACTGGCGCACCAGGGTGACCCTGCACGCCAACGAGGCCGGCGAGCTCGGCCCCTATGCCGAGCGCTCCCGAACCGTAATTCCTGTGACCACGCTCCCCCTGGCATCACAGGCCATCGGCGACTCTGGTGTGTTGAAAACTCAGTACAAGGGCTCGACCACTGTCCGTGCTCTTGATACCGGTGGCTCGGGGGTTCGACTTGTTGTTGATAAGCAGACCCCGGCCGACATCGTCGAACACGTTGGCGATGTCGAATTCTCGCTCTCGGACCACTCGTTTTGGCAAGTTCACCAACAGGCCCCAGCAATCTTGAGTGCCGCTGTGCAACGCGCGCTGAGGCCCGAGCGACTGGTTCCCAGTGCCGAAAACCTTGATCTCTACTCGGGCGTCGGACTCCTCGGGCGCGCTCTGGCCTCAGTCAGCCCCGAGCGGTTGAACCTCACGGCAGTGGAATCAGATGAGCTCGCCACGAAGTATGTGGGCAAGAACCTCGATGGAATTGCTGATGTCACCGCGGTGAGCGCTCAGGTCCACCGCTGGCTGGAAACCGCCGTCCAGGGTGTGGGGCCACAAAACGCTGACAAGTGGCGTGACGCCACCGTCATTCTGGATCCGCCCCGCAGTGGCGCGAATACCGAGGTCATCAGCTCGCTGGCTGACCTCGGCGTGAGCACCATCATCTACGTGGCCTGTGATCCCGTTGCTCTGGGCCGTGACGCCGGCCTACTGGCTCAGGTGGGCTACGAACTGGTATTCCTAGAGGCCTGGGATCTGTTCCCTCACACCCACCACATGGAATCCATCGCCACCTTTATTCGAACCTAGGAACTACTGTGCCAACGCTCTATCTCGCCTCTACTTCCCCAGCTCGAAAGCAGATCTTGCAGGATCTAGGACTCGAGGCACTCGTCCTTCGACCTGACGTTGACGAGGAGCTGGCGGTCACCGAGATGACCGAAGAGCGAACGCCCGAGGCGGTCGCTCTTCATCTCGCGAGGTTGAAGGCGGAGAGTGTTCTCCACCCCTCACTCGATGGGCTCGTCATTGGTGGCGACTCGGTCTTTCACTTCGAGGGCCAGAACTATGGCAAGCCGCTGGTGCCAGAGGTTGCCAAGCAACGCTGGCGAGGAATGGTGGGCAAGAGCGGAACGCTCTTTTCTGGCCTCTGGGTCATCGATCACACGGGCGGCAGAGTTGTCGGAAGTGCTGGGGAAGTAAGCCACGCGAGTGTGCACTTTGCGCCCTCCATTGATGAGCGCGACATCGATGCATATGTGGCAACGGGAGAACCACTACAGGTTGCAGGCGCCTTTACCCTGGATGCCAGAGGCGGCGCCTTCATCGACAGGGTCGAGGGTGACCCGCATGCGGTCGTGGGAATGTCCGGCGCTTCGCTGCGTCGCCTGATCAATTCTCTCGGCCACCGGTACACAGAGCTCTGGTAGCGAGGCTTCACCCGTGGTCTCGTGGGCGTGTTGTTCTGATTTCGGTACCGACTAGTCAACGTGCCAGCAATAGGCTACGCATCTATGAGATTTTTACTTGTTCTCTACGCTCCCGCTGTCCGCGCCCTTCGCAGAGCCCTCCGGCGTGTCGGACTACTGCAACTACTCGACAAGAGGGCAGTTCAGTCAACCCGTGCCCTGTGGGTGAGGTCGCTGTTCTCGGTGATGGACTTTGATGACTTCACCAAGCTCGATGTCCCGTGGTGGACCTTTGCGGCCAGCGCAGAGGTAAGCGACTTTCTCGCCCAGCGCCCCCATGCGCGCGTTTTCGAGTGGGGATCGGGGTCATCAACCGTGTGGTTGGCCAAACGCAGTGAGTCAGTCACGTCCGTAGAGTCCGACGCTGGCTGGGCGCAGACGGTCTCTGCTTCAGTACCGGGCCATGTCGCCCTCATGACGCCACCGATTCCCAGAGCAACACGGTCAACGCGAGTGCGCTCCAAACGCTGGGGCTCTCGATCCCTCGACTTCACCGATTATGTGAACGCTATCGACACTGTCCCCGGGGATTTCGACCTCATCGTCATTGACGGTCGCGCTAGAGAAGCGTGTTTTGCGAGGGCTCTACCCAGACTTGCGGTGGGAGGAACCATCGTCTTTGACAACACCAACCGCCGGCGATATCGCAGGGTTCTCAGACATCACCGCGATGACATCGCGGTGACAATGTCCACTGGTCTCACACCAATCCTGCCCTGGCCATCGACCACCGCATTGGTGACCCGAAGGGCCAATTAGGCAGCAACGAGAGCAAGAGTGCGGGTGGAGAGAACGCTCGCGTAATGCCTGAGCAACGCCTGGTTGTTGGTCTCCCAGGACTTGTCAGCAACAGCCAGGGAGGCCTCTCGTGACATTGCGCGGCGCAGAACGTGATCATCGACAAGGGCATGAACCTTCTCCCGGAATGCTCCCCAGCGGGTGTGATCCACCAGATAGCCATCAATGCCCTCACGAATCAGGTGTCGCTGGCCCCCCATGGAGGGGGCGATGACCGGCAGGCCGGAGGCGTGAGCCTCTTGAATTGTCTGACCAAAGGTCTCTTCGGTGCCGGCGTGAACGAACACATCCATCGCGGCATAAGCATTCGCTAGGTCATCACCAGAGAGGCGACCGGTGAAGGTCACGGGGTAACCAGTGAAGCGGTCCTCCAGCTCCTGGCGATTCGGGCCGTCGCCGACAATCACTATCCGGCTGCCGGGGATCCCACAGACCTCAATCAGGCGCCCAACCTGCTTCTCGGGGGCCAGTCGACCGACATAGCCCACGATGCGCTCGCCGTGGGGTGCCCACTGGCCACGGAGCTCGTGAACAGCGGCGGTACCCCGGCGCTTATGCGAAAACAGCCCGAGGTCAACTCCGCGACCCCAGATCTCAACGTTGTCGATGCCCAGGCTCTTCAGGCGGTCCACCCCATCCTGGGTGGGAGCGAGGTTGAGCGTTGCGAGCCGATGAATGTTTGCGGTGAGCGCATCAAGGATGTTGGTCGCAAAGTCGAGACCGTAACGCTTCATGTATCCAGCCACATCGGTTTGGTAGATCGCAACCGTCGGAATGCCTCGCCTATGGCCATAGGCGATGGCCTCGCCGCCCAGCCAGAACGGCGCAGCAACGTGAATCACATCAGGGCCAAATCGGTCCAGAGCACCAGTCATCAGTGGTGTGGGAATTGCCACAGGAAAGCCGCTGAGAACGACGGCTGGGCTCTTAACAACGGGCACCCCGCGGTAACTTGGCCCCTCGGATGTCGGCGCAATGACGAGCAGCTCGTGGCCTTCCTGGAGCAAAGTATCGATTACTCGAAGAACAGAGTTGGTGACGCCATTGATAGAGGGGAGAAAAGACTCGGTGACAATGGCAACCTTCATCTGGCCACCCCGGCTTGTAGTCGCTCGCGCCCCACAGCCATGTAGTAACGGGCAAAATCAAGCGACGACTTCACCATCTGCACGCGCTGGTCGTCAGTCTGCGCCTTCGCCGTGGAGACCTCGGCGATGACGTGGCCGCGGAACCCCGTCTGAGCGAGTAACTCGAGTGTTTCGCCCACCGGCTGGGTGCCCTTGCCCGGTAGTAAGTGCTCATCGAAAAGGTGGAAGTTTTCCTTCGGGCTTGTCCCGTCACACAAGTGAACGTGAGCGAGTCGCTCACCCCACTGGCGGGCAAGCCGCAGCGCGCTAATGCCCTGCATGGCCGCGTGGGAGAAATCGAGAGTCAGTGACGGGAGATCCAACTGCCCGGGATCCCAACTCGGCGCGTAGGCCTCAATGTTGATCGACGATGCGGCCCAGCCAAACATGTTTTCCACGGCAATAGTCACTCCGTGAGTCTCGGCCACCTCGTGGACGACCTGCTCAAAGCGCCTCGAATACAGAAGTTGCCACCGAAACGGTGGGTGCACGACAACCGTGTCCGCACCGAGCATGACGGCGAGTTCTGCGCTGCGCTCAAGCTTCTGGCCTGGGTCATAGCCAAACACGCCGTGCGTCAACAGAAGCACCGGGGCGTGAATGGACACGATCGGCAGATCGAAGCGACGCGAGAGGAAATCCAGCACCCTCGGGTCCTGGGTTTCTGGCGCATTGGTGACCATGATTTCCATGCCCTCGGCGCCAGCGTCCTTAGCCAACCGGAAGGCGTCTTCCAGGCTCTGCGGGAAGAACGAACTCGTGCTCACGCCGATGGTGTACATGGTTGAAACGGTAGAAACGAGAAGCAAACCGTTCGGAAAGTTCTGGTTACGTGTTGGCCACCATTTAGGTGAACCAGCGCAATACTGTGCCTGTGGAATTAGACACCTGGCTGCTGTACACGATTGCTGCACTGGGCCTTTCGCTGACTCCCGGTCCCAACGGTTTGCTCGCCCTCACGCACGGCGCGCTCTATGGCGTGCGCAAAACTTTGTTCACAATCGCCGGTGGCGCACTCGGTTTCACCATCATCATTGCCCTCTCTCTCTTCGGGATTGGTGCCTTATTGGCAGCCTCAGCCGAACTCCTGATTGTGTTGAAATGGGTCGGTGGCGCATATCTGGTGTGGCTAGGCATTCAGGTCTGGCGATCACCACCGCTGGGAATGGACAACTCCCACACCAGCACCACCATCACTGGCACCGCTGTATTCCGCCAGGGTCTTCTGGCCGCAGTGACCAACCCCAAGGGAATCCTCTTTTTCGTGGCGTTTCTTCCCCAGTTTCTCACCACTGACCTCCCACTCTTTGGCCAGTTTGTGGTGATGACAATCACCTTTGTCGGCATTGAAATCCTTTTTGAGCTTTCCGTTGCAGCGGGATCGGCCAAAATTCAGCCCTTCCTCACA
>JBIILX010000117.1:0-2703 GCA_044338275.1 Pontimonas sp. | reverse complement strand
GATGGCGATCGCTTTGGTCGTAAACCCGCAGAGGGTTCAGGGGAGCGCCCGTCTAGGCCGCGACCCGCACGAGACGGAAAGCCTGGCGATGCAAAGCGCACTGATGGGCCACGCCGATCTGATAGCCCGCGCCGCAGTGGGGATGCTTCCGGTGCTCCCAGGCGGAGTTTTGGTCCCCGGCGCGACGGTGCACCCAGTACTGACCGCGGTTCTAGGCCACCCCGTGATCGCGAACCTCGCGAGGAGCGCGATGATGCGCCTCGCCACAATGACCCGGCGGTGGATGCCGATGCCCTACCGGCAGAGCTTGATCGTGCTGCCTGGCGCGAGCTGAAAGCACTTACTAAAGAGAATGCTGAGTGGGTGGCTGGGCACCTAGTGATGGCAAGTCGCGTTGTCGATGAGGACCCCGAGCGAGCGCACCAGCATGCGCTCGCCGCTGCAAGAAGGGCAGGGCGTATCCCGGTTGTTCGGGAGACAGTCGGAATTACTGCCTACTTGACTGGCGATTTTGCTTTGGCGCTGCGGGAGCTGCGCACCTACCGGCGACTCTCAGGCAGTAATGACCAGTTGCCCCTGATGGTGGATTGCGAACGCGGACTCGGTCGCCCTGACCGGGCACTCGAGTTGGCCGGCGACGTGGTTCGCTCCACTTTGCCCGTTCCGGTTCAGGTGGAGCTAGCAATCGCACGCTCTGGAGCACGGCTTGATATGAACCAGCCGCAATTGGCCCTGGCTGAGCTCGAGATTCCCCAACTCACCCCGGATACCGCCTACTCTTTTTCCCCCGCTCTCTTTGATTCCTATGCTGTGGTGTTAGCGGAACTCGGTCGCGAGGATGAGGCAGAGCTGTGGGGGCAGCGCGCCAACCGCGCGGCACAGGCTCTCGCCCAAGCATCGGCCCCAGATGACGAAGAGGACAGCGTTATCGTTGTCGAGATGCCGGAGGACGATCAGGCGTGATTGGCACAAGGCCAACCCCGCTGGAGGGGATTAGGGTTTTACTACTGGACCTTGATGGCGTTATCTATCGGGGCCCTGAGGCCCTTCCGCACTCGGTGAAGTCCCTGTCAAAAGCCGCCAAGACTCTGCGTCTTGGCTATGTCACCAACAATGCGTCCAGGACCCCGGAGCAGGTGGCGGTCCAGATTGCTGGCTATGGGCTTAACGCCACTGCCGAAGATGTGGTGACCTCCCCACAATCTGCAGCGCGAATGCTGAGCTCGCTGTTGCCTGCGGGTGCGCTGGTGCTGGTGGTGGGTGGCGTGGGTTTAGTGAGCGAAGTCGAGGCAGCAGGATTTCGCGTGACTCGCCTTGCCGATGATTCCCCGGACGCTGTTGTCCAGGGTTTTTCTCCAGAAGTCGGGTGGGAACAACTCGCGCAAGCCTCCTTTGCGCTGCAGCGCAGGCCAGAGATTCCGTGGGTAGCCACCAACACCGACTGGACAATTCCTGTTTACGGCGGAATAGCGCCAGGCAATGGCGCCCTCGTTTCTGCTGTCCACCTCGCAGTAGGACGGCTTGCAACCTTTGCGGGGAAACCAGAGCCTGAAATCTTCCAGGTCGCTACGGAGCGGTTTGGTTGTGCTCCGGAGGAGACCCTCATGATTGGCGATCGCCTGGACACTGACGTTCTTGGCGCAAATCGCGCCGGCATGAACTCGGCTTTGGTGCTCACCGGGATTGACTCCGCCAAAACCTTGCTGGCCAGCGACGCCAGCATGCGTCCGACCTATGTGTTCGAGGACCTTCGCGATCTACACAAGCCCTATCCAGAGACCATCCGCCACACCGATGCCGATGGTGTTCACACGGTCGAGTTGGGTCGAGCGGTCGTGCGGCGCAAAGACAACGTCATTCGCGTTGCCCGGACGGGTGCGCCGATTGACCTTGTTCGCGCCGGTGCCACCATTGTTCATGATTCAGGGCTCAAGATTTTCGGACTTGATGTCGATCCCCAGATATATTCGTCTCTATGACCGCGTGGACCCCTGAGCAGATGGAAGCCCGTCTTGTGGCGCTGTCCACCCTTCCCCTTGATGAGCGCGTTACCGCTCTCAACGATGTCCACGACGAACTCAAGGGTTTTCTCGACGCACCCGCATCCACCTAATGCCTTCGATGCGCCTTGATCAAGCCCTGGTGACCAGGGGGCTTGTGGAAAGTCGCACCAAGGCCCAGCGTCGCATCGACGCTGGCCAAGTCAGCGTCGACGGCATCACCCAGACTAAGCACGCGCTACCCGTTGGCGAGGAATCCACCATTGAACTCCACGGAGGCGACGACTACGTCGGCCGCGGGGCACTGAAGCTCCTGGGCGCTTTCGATCACTGGCAAATCAGCGTCGACGGTGTGGTGGCCTTAGATCTCGGTGCGTCAACGGGTGGGTTCACCCAGGTTCTCCTCGAGCGAGGGGTACAGCGAGTTGTTGCCCTTGATGTGGGACACGGACAGTTGCATCCAAGTCTTGTGGCCGATGAGAGGGTCACGCTCTGTGAGGGCATCAACGTCCGCTATCTCGATCCGCAGTGGTGGAGCGCTCTTGGTGTCGGGCCTATCGATTGGGTCGTGGCGGATTTGAGCTTCATCTCTCTCACCCACGTTTTTGCGCCGGTTACCGCCGTCCTCGGCGCTACCTCATGGATTGCTCTAGTAAAGCCGCAGTTTGAGGTGGGCAGAACAGGGGTGACCGAGGGCATCGCC
>JBIILX010000115.1:0-2874 GCA_044338275.1 Pontimonas sp. | reverse complement strand
AAACTCGCGGTGCGAACCGCAGCCACCGAGAGGAGCTGCTGCTGCTGAAAATACTGCGCGATGTCATCCAAGAGGCTGTCGACGTCGCCCCGGTGATAGCCGGGCTGAATGAGCGATGCTGACCGGAACTTCTCGCCGTGCGGGCGGGACGAGCGATCAAGAATTTCTTGGGCTCGTTCCCGGATCTCCCGGAAGTAAGCCTCTTCGCCCTTCTGGGCCGTGGACTCCACCCGTTCTTTCTCCGCAAAGACCTCTTCAAGACGCCAGAGCGCTTCGTCGACGGCCTTCGTGGCAAAACCCTCAGCATTCACGAGGGGAAACACCGTGCTACGAATGTCCGAAGAGGTGAGACCGCTCTCGGAGCCTTCAAAAACATTCTTTGCTCGCTCAAGAAAAGCGGTGACCTGAGCACGGTCATAGCCAGGGACGCCCTTATCGGCACTAGGGAACGGTGTATCCACGCCCTTATTGTGCCAGTGGCGTCCAGAAAACGGCGCTAGGGCTGGCGGTCTAGCCGAAAATCTGCAACATGACGTAGAGCATCGCCATGGAGGGCAACATTGAATCTAGGCGGTCAAGAAATCCGCCGTGGCCTGGCAACCACGAGGAAATGTCCTTGATGTCCAGGTCACGCTTGATGAGCGATTCGACGAGATCTCCGAGCGTCGCACTCCCCAGAAGAAGCGCTCCGAGGAGCAGTCCAACCCACAACGGCAGACCGAGCATGAGTGTTCCCAACAGCGCCCCTGAAATCACAGCCGCAACTGAGGACCCAGCGAAACCTTCCCAAGTCTTTTTCGGGCTAATCTTCGGCGCCAGAGGTGTTCGACCAAAACTCAAACCGGTGACATACGCTCCAGTGTCCACAGCAACCACAACCACTACACCGGCAAGAACCCACCACTGGCCACCGGGCAATGCGGCGATGGCCACCGCAAATCCTGCCAAAAAGGGAACGTATCCGAGCACCATGATGGCCACGCCAATATCCGGCAGGGTCGAGGCCAAAGATGGTCTATCGAACAGCGGACGAACTGCTCGGCTGGCTGCCACCAGAACGATCGCCCCGAGGAAAGCCCATAGTTGGCCCTCGGGCCCGAAATAGAAAGCTACGGGAATCATGGCGCCGGAGAGTGCGACCAGAGGCCACCGTGAACGCAGACGCCCCTTCGTCCGCAAGGCTGTGGCCAGTTCAAAGACTGCGACGACCACTAGCCCTGTCACAAATACAACAAAGAGTTCCACCAGCCATAAGAGGCTCCCCAGGAAAACTCCCCCCAGGAGAAGGCCAATCACAATGGCCTGCCACAGCGGACGCCCGGCCTTCTGATCAATCCGCGCGTTGACATCGCGAACTTGTTCTTCGAAGCCGTGGACAGCAGCTTCAATGTTCTCGAGTGCCTCGGCAGCTGCGCCGCCCTGGGCAAAGAGGCCAGTGGGAGGAGGCGAGGGTTTGGCGGGTCGTTTCGGTGGAGTGCTCATTAGACCTCGAGCAACTCTGCTTCTTTCTTCTTGAGGGCATCCTCAATCTGATCGATGTGTGTCTTGGTCAGCGCTTCCAACTCTTTTTCCGCGCGTGAGACATCGTCCTCGCCCACTTCCGAGGTGAGAGCATCAAGATCGTCCTTGGCTTTTCTGCGAACACTGCGCACAGAAACACGGCCATCTTCGGCCTTCTGGCGGACAATCTTGACGTATTCCTTGCGACGATCTTCGGTGAGCTCGGGCATCGTCACGCGAATCACTTCTCCGTCGTTACTAGGGCTTGCCCCCAGGTTCGGAAAGTTGGTGATGGCCTTTTCAATATCTTTCATGGCGCTCTTGTCGTAGGGGGTCACGACGATGGTCCGCGCTTCGACATTTTGCAGACTCGCAAGTTGAGCCAAGGGAGTGGGCTGGCCGTAGTACTCGACCATGATCTTCTGAAACAGCGCGGGGTTGGCGCGACCGGTGCGGACAGTCTGGAAGTCCTCGTGCACCACGTCGACAGCCTTCGCCATCTTCTCTTTGGCTTCCGCCAAAACATCAGAAATCATTGCGTTTTCCCCTCCAGTGCCAGTGTAGTGTCAGCGCTCCGCTACGAAACGAGAGTGCCGATGCGCTTGCCCTGAATGGCCTTCGTGACGTTGCCAGAGGGCTCCATCCCAAAGACGACCATCGGCATCTTGTTATCCATGCACAAGCTAAACGCGGTCGAGTCAACAACTTTCAGACCCTTGACCAAAGCCTCCTGGTACGTCAGCTTTTCGTACTTCGTCGCAGCGGGGTCTTTCTTGGGGTCGGTCGTGTAGACGCCATCAACGCCGTTCTTAGCGACCAACACCTCATCGGCGAGAATCTCCAGCGCGCGCTGAGCAGCAACAGTGTCGGTGGAGAAATAGGGAAGACCAGCACCAGCACCAAAGACCACAACGCGACCCTTTTGCAGGTGGCGGATGGCTCGAAGCGGAATATAGGGCTCTGCCACCTGAGTCATCGAGATTGCGGATTGAACCCGGACCTCAGCTCCGGCCTGCTCGAGAAAGTCCTGAAGAGCCAAAGCATTCATCACGGTGCCGAGCATGCCCATGTAGTCGGCGCGTCGGCGATCCATACCTCGTTGGCTGAGTTCGGCACCGCGGAAGAAGTTTCCTCCTCCAACCACAACAGCAACTTCGGCCTTCTTGGCGCCCTCGGCAATTTCGCGGGCGATTTCAGCCACAACATCGGGATTGACCCCTAGGGAGCCGCCACCAAAGGCTTCACCCGAAAGCTTGAGCAGTACTCGTCTGCGGCGCTCGACCATAGCAACACCTTTCCTCGCGTGACCCAGCGTAGTGCCCCGGTGAAGCAGTAGAGGGCTGGGGCACACCGTGCCCCAGCCCTCTACGCTCA
>JBIILX010000045.1:0-9975 GCA_044338275.1 Pontimonas sp. | reverse complement strand
CGCCATCACTGGGCCCGAATCTAGTTCCTCGACGATTCGAAACAGCGTTACGCCCGTCTCGGTGTCTCCGGCAAGGATCGCGTGCTGAACGGGGGCTGCGCCGCGCCAGCGCGGCAGAAGAGAAAAATGGACGTTCCACCAGCCACCAGGCACCGACTCCAGCTGCTCAGCATCAAGGATGCGGCCGTAGGCCACCACAATGGCCACATCGGGAGACAACTCCTCTACCGCACCCTGAACTTCGGCCGAGGTTCTCGGTGTCCTCACTGCCAACCCCTGTTCAGCGGCGAAGACACCGACAGCGGTGTGAACCATAACCTGTTTCCTGCCCACAGGGGCAGGCGGCTGGGTTAGTACCCCGACGACCGTGTGGTCACTCTCCTGCAGAGCCCGCAACGTGGGAAGTGCCACATCGGGGCTACCAGCAAAGAGGACCTTCATCCCAGTGAGCCTATCCACCACACCGGGTTTCAGGGATTAGGAACCAGCAAACTCGTCGAGGCGGCCGGTGTCATCGACCACGATCCGCACCCGGTCTGGCGCAGCGCGACGCTGGCGAGAAATGTGCCCGAGGTGCACCGCTCGAAGCTCAGCCGTGACGCGATCGCCCACCGCGTAGGGGAATCTGACGATGATCCGCCCAAGCCCGTCACCAAGAGTCACGGGACCCAAAACATCAACAGAATCTTCGAGAGCGGCGACGTGTCGGCCGATCTCCGCAATTGCCGCCGTGGGCCCACTCACGCTCGCTAGCCGAATGCTCGGTGGCAGACGCAACGCTTCACGCTCACGCAGTTCAGCACTCATGAGGGGTCCGTATTTGCCAGATGCCACAGCAAGAGCCGTCGAGCCTTCCACCTCCGTAAGGAACACAGCGCCCTCCGGGTGCACCAGTGAGATGGCGTGCTCCCAGTGGGACACGGTGTCCTCGAGAGCGCCAATACTCTCCCTGGAGAGCATGGCTTGGCCATCCAACAACAGTGCTGCGCGGTATCCCCCGACAGCCACTGGCTCAGAACCTCTCGTGGCGACAACGATGGCAGGGCTGTCGGAAACCGTAGCGACCCGGTGTTGTCCATCGGATTGAATGATGGGAACTTTGGGGAAAGCCTTTCCAAAGTCGCTGACTGTTCGACCAATTCCTTGCCCACGCGGCACCATCACACTGTCATCACAGTGCTCGCACCGCCACCTGGCGTAGAGCGTGGCGCACCAGGCACACGACGGCGGGGCGGCTTGCGAACCGATGCGGAGTGGTCCGTGGCAACGGGTACACATGCCTCGCTCTCCACACTGCGCGCACGCCAGAGCTGACGAGTAGCCCGCACGGAATACCTGCACGAGGACGGGCCCTTCCAGAAGGGCCTCTGTTGCTCCCTGATGGGCAATGCTCGGGAGCCGGGCCGGACGCAAGTCTCGCTCGGCGTTCACGCTCAGCGCCGTGGGAACAACCTGAGCTCGCCTGGCTTTTCTCGGCTCCAGCAGTCCCAGAAAACCCATGGTCTGCAGTCGCCACACGCTCATGCTGGGCGTGATGCCAGCAAATACAAGGGCACACCCGCTCTGCTGCTGGCGGACCAGGGCCACACTGCGGGTGTGAGGATAGGGCGCCAGTGGCTCGCGATGAGCATCATCCGCGTCGTCTACGACAACGAGCAGACGGAGATTAGACACCGGTGCGTAGACGGCGTGCCTGCTGCCAACCACGACGACTGGGTCTCCTGAGAGGCACCGGAGAAACTCGGTGTAGCGCTCAGAGCCAACCTGGTCGCTATCCCAGCGCACGATGTGGTTCTCGGAAATCACCTCACGCAAAGCTTGGTGGTGGGCCTCAAGATCGCGCCAATCGGGGACAACAATCACCGCTGATTGACCAGCATGCAGCGCTCGTGCCGCTAGTTGCGCCACCACGGTGGCACCGCGCGGCCGGGGTGTCCCTTCGGGACTGTGATCGACGCCCCAGGGTGTGGTGAGTGCCCACTTGGCACCTGAAACTACGAGCTCATCCAACTGCTCATCGGTGTACTCCAACAAGCTCTGCACCTGGCACTGCAGGGAACCCTCTGCCACTCCCCGGTTCACCCAGGTCTTTTCAGCCCGCACGTAGCGCGGTGGGATGGCAAGGCGCAGAATGTCAGCAGCGTTACCCGCGTGACGGTCTGCTACCGCCCTGGCGAGCCTCCAGACCTCTGGGGTGAGCACGGGCACATCGGAGACCACTTCACCCAGTGGAACCAATGTGCCACCGTGGTCGGAATGAGGGGCCACCTCAACCACGAAACCAGTGGCGTTCTTGGAACTGGAACGAAGCGGCACCTTGACTCGCACACCAGCCTGGACGACCATTCCCTCGGGAATGCTGTAGTCGAA
The DNA here is from genome assembly GCA_044338275.1 of Pontimonas sp. GTDB lineage: Bacteria > Actinomycetota > Actinomycetes > Actinomycetales > Microbacteriaceae > Pontimonas. The sequence continues at coordinate 7,605 of JBIILX010000045.1, read as the reverse complement.
AAGACGGTCGAGCTGTGGGAGTCTGCTCTCGAGGACTACCCTCGCGACACTAGGTTCTTTGCTCACAATCCACTAGCTTGGCGCAACTCCTCAATTCGGTTAAGCCGCTCCCACGGAAAGTCTTGATCGGTGCGACCAAAGTGGCCATACGCAGCTGTCGGAAGGTATGACGTGGTCAGCAAATCCAGCGCCTCAATAATAGCTTGTGGTCGAAGGTCAAAGACCGTGTCGATGGCTTTCTCGATGGTGGCAGTGTCCACCTTCTCAGTCCCGAAGGTCTCCACAAAGGTGCTGACGGGGTGCGCTGTTCCAATGGCGTAGGACACCTGGATCTCCACGGTGTCGGCAAGGCCGGCAGCGACGACGTTCTTTGCAACCCACCGCAACGCGTAAGCAGCCGAACGGTCAACCTTTGTGGGGTCCTTTCCACTGAAAGCGCCACCACCGTGCCGGGCGGCACCTCCGTAGGTGTCCACGATGATCTTCCGTCCGGTGAGACCAGCGTCGCCATCGGGACCGCCCGTGACAAACGCCCCGGAAGGGTTAATGAGATAGCGGGTCGTCGACGAATCGAGACCCAGCGGTTCAATAATCGGATTAATGACGTGCCTCTTGAGATCCGCCTCGATCTGATCCCGCGTCACGCCGGGGTGGTGCTGGGTGGAGATCACGATCGTGTTCAACTCGACTGGCTTACCTGCCTCGTAGCCGATGGTGACCTGGGTCTTTCCATCAGGCCTCAAGTAGTCGATGAGTCCGCTCTTGCGTGCCCTGGAGAGACCCTCGGCGAGACGATGCGCGAGCCACAGTGGCATCGGCATAAAGGCTTCGGTCTCACGCGTGGCATAGCCGAACATGATGCCCTGGTCACCAGCGCCCAGAGAGTCATAAGGATCCGTCGAGGAACCTTCACGCTGCTCGAGAGATTGATTCACCCCGTGTGCAATATCTGGCGACTGCTGGCCTAGTGACAGGTGCCAATCAAATCCATCCGCATCGATTCCAAAGGACTGCTCGGTATAACCAATCGAGCGCACGAGATCGCGGACCACTTTCTCCACATCCACTTTCGCGGACGAGGTGACCTCGCCAGCCACGTGAATCATGTTGCCAGCACTCAAGGACTCAATCGCGCATCGCGATCCCTTATCGCCAGCCAAAAAAGCATCGAGGAGTGCGTCGCTGATCTGGTCGCACATCTTGTCCGGGTGACCTTCAGTCACAGATTCCGACGAGAAATACCGCATGAGCCCTGCCTATCGGTCTTGCAGAACCTCCAAGAGGCGGTCTGCGATGGAAGTTTTCGTTCCTTCGACCAACAATGACTGCGGGCTCGCGTGAGAAAAAATTGTCACTGCCGTTTCGACGTTCCCAAAGCCTACCTCGTCTCCCACCTGGTTGAGAAGAATGACGTCGGCCTTCTTTGCCGCCAGCTTGTCGCGGGCGCTGGACTCACGCTCAGCTTGGTCAGCAGCAGTCTCGGCAGCGAAACCGACCAGAGTCTGGTTGTCACGCTTGAGGGCGCCAAGTTCAGCGAGGATATCTGGCGCCCGAACGAGCGTGGGCGCCCAGCTCTCCCCTTTATCGCGCTTGCTGATTTTCGAACTAGAGACGTTTTCGGGAACCCAGTCCGCGACCGCGGCAGCCATGATGATCACTTCCGCCTCGGGCGCATGCGAAAGCATGGCCTCTCGCATCAGGCCAGCAGTGCCAGCAGGGACACTCACAACGCCTGGGGGCACGGGGACTTCCAAATGGGCGTGCACGAGGGTGACGACGGCCCCCTGCTGCAGAGCCGCTCGCGCGATGGCAACACCCATCGCGCCGGTAGAGCGGTTGCCGATGAAGCGAACTGGATCAAGGGCTTCGCGTGTGCCTCCAGCGGAAATCAGAATCTTTCGTCCAGCCCAGGCCTGAGGGCGAAGCAAGCCAAACGCACGCGCGGCGATGTCCTCGGGCTCCGCCATGCGGCCGACACCACTATCGCCTCCGGTCAGCTCGCCAGCTGTAGGGCCCACCAGGTGAACACCACGCTCCACCAGGGTCGCCACGTTCTGCGCGACGGCAGCGTTCTCCCACATTTCGGTGTGCATCGCCGGTGCGATCAACAGAGGGGCGCTGCTTGCCAAGACCGTGGTTCCCAGAAGATCGCCGGCAAACCCACCGGCCAGCTGCGCCAGGGCGTGCGCCGTTGCCGGGGCAATGATCACCAAATCCGCGCCCTGGCCAAGTGCCACATGGCGCACTTCGGCGACGCCATCGAATAGACCGGTATGAACCGGATTTCGGGAGATCGCCTCCCAGGTGGGCAGCCCAACAAACTTGAGCGCTGAAGCGGTCGGAATCACGGTGACATTCGCGCCGCCTCGGACCAGTTCACGCACAAGCGTGACGGCTTTATAGGCTGCAATACCGCCGGTGACCCCCACGACTATCGAGGGAGGTTTCGTCGCCTGATCGGCGTGTGACATGGGCTCAGGCAGTCGCGCGGTGGAGAACGAGCTTGCCCTCGTTGATTTCACGAAGGGCAATGCTGAGGGACTTCTCGTCCATGGTCGAAGGCACCAAAGGGCCGACGTGGTCATAGAGGTTGCCATCGCCGAGGTCGGAGTAGTACTCGTTGATCTGGCGCGCACGCTTCGAAGCGAAGATGACCAGCTGATACTTCGAGTCCACAGTGGTCAACAGTTCATCAATGGGGGGCCTAATGATTCCGTCGCGGTGCAGGGACATACTCACTCCTTGTTGGGCGCCCTCGAAGTCGACGCAATCACTAAGTCTATGATGCTTTGGCCCACAGCGTCCACGCGGTCGTTAACGACGGTGTGGTCACACTCCCCAGAGGCCGCGAGTTCGGACCGAGCAGTAGCGAGCCGGACTGCCCGCTCCGCCTCGTCCTCGGTGCCGCGACTAGTCAACCGACGCTCAAGTTCATCAAAACTTGGCGGAGCAACGAAAATACTGAGCGCGCGCTTCATCGCTCGTTTGACTTGCCTGGCGCCTTGAATATCTATCTCGAGGATGACGTTCAATCCCGCATCCATTTGCGCTTCGACCGCTTCTCGGGGTGTTCCATACCGGTGCGCACCGTGGACGCTTGCCCACTCGAGGAGTTCTCCGTCTCGCACCAACTGGTCGAAGCGCTGATCGGTGACGAAAAAGTAGTGGACGCCGTCACTCTCGCCAGCCCGCGGCGTTCTGGTTGTGGCGGAGACGCTCACGACAAACCGGGGGTCGTGCCCGGTAATCCAGGAGACAATCGTGCCTTTTCCCACTCCAGAGGGGCCCACGAGAACAACGAGCTGGCCCCTCGATGAGGCAAAGTAGCGCCGATGCAGCGCTACGACCTCCCGTCGGAGAAGAGAGCGCTGGCGGACACGTAAACCCCCGAGCGTGGCACGCGGGCTGATTTCCAAGCGCTGGAGCAACCGCGCGGCCTTCGTCACGCCAAACCCTGGAATCGAGCGCAGAAACCACTCCACCCGGAGTCCTGCGAGGACCGGCTCGCACTCGGCCTCGCCCGCTGTGTCAAAAAGTTCAATCAGTGGGTGTCGACCCTCGGAAATCTCTGTCTTCAGCTGAGCCCGTGCGCTTCGAAGCGCGGCGCCCTTGGCCGAGAGGGCTTTTGCATCGAACGCCGTCACGCGGAGCCCACCTCGGAAAGTGCGTGCTCAAGAGCCTGGGCAAAGCCATCAGGACCCGCCTCGAGAACTGATCTGGCGACAACAGGGATAACGTGACGAGTCCCAGGGAAATCGCCACGAGCGGAATGCAGTACCGCTCCCTGAGCGCCATAACCAGGCGCGAGAACAGGCATAGCGGGATGCCCTCCGAGTTCAACGCCGAGGGCGCCCAGATCAACCGTCGCACCCACCACGACGCCGTAGTTCTCCGGATTCGCGCTCTTGGCACTAAGCCACCCGTGCAGGTCGTGCACGACTCCCCCGGCGACCGTGTGGCCGTCATGGCGCCGCGCGCTCTGCGTCACACGAGCTTCAGGGTTAGATGTTGCTGCCAGGACAAAGACGCCCTTGTCGTGGGTCTGCGCGCGCTCTAGCGCAGGCTCCAGGGCTCCGAGGCCCTGGTAGGGCACCACGGTGAGAGCATCCACCTCAAAATCAGAGCCTGAGCGCAACCAGGCATCCGCGTAACCCTCCATCGTGGAACCAATGTCACCGCGCTTTGCATCACCAATCACCAGAAGACCGGCCTGACGCAGAGAACCCAGCAGAGCAGACAGGACACTCATGCCGGCAACACCGGCACGCTCAAAGAGGGCAACCTGTGGCTTGACCACCTGAACGCCAGATGATTCCAGTACCTCACTGACGAGGCGTGACCAGCTCTCGAGGCCCCCGGCCGTGTCCCCGAAGCCCCACGACTCAAGGAGTGCGGGGTGTGGATCAATTCCCACGCAGAGCGCTGGACCAGAGCCGGTCAGGGCCTGAAGCCTCGTGGCATAGGACATCAGAGCGCCCTCGCCGCCGCATACTCTTGCAGGCTTGTCACACTAGGAGTCTCCGGGCGATCCTCGAGTGAGGCAACAGCAGCGCCAACCTGGGCGATGGTGGTGAACAACGCCTTATCAGCGGCCACGGTGGCTGTCCGAATCTCGTAACCATCGGCACGAGCGCTCCGTCCACGCGGAGTGTTGATCACGATATCAATCTCGCCCTTGGCAATCAGCTCAACAATGCTCGGCCCCTGATGCGCACCTTCAACATCTGTGTGTTTGCGGACCACGCGAGCAGCAATGCCATATCGAGCGAGGGTTTCTGCGGTGCCCTCGGTAGCAATGATCGAAAAGCCGAGTTGACTGAGTCGCAGAACCGGCAAGACGACACTGCGCTTGTCTTTGTCCGCGACCGAGACGAAAACTGTGCCCGAGCGAGGCAGACCACCGTATGCGGCGTCCTGGCTCTTGGCAAAAGCCCTGGGGAATGTCGTATCAATACCCATGACCTCACCCGTCGAGCGCATTTCTGGGCCGAGGATGGAGTCGACAATCTCGCCCGCAGGGGTCCGAAAGCGTTTGAAGGGCAGAACCGCCTCTTTGACCGCAATGGGAGCATCGAGGGGAACAACCCGGCCATCTCTCTCGGGCAGTTCTCCAGAGGCAATCAGTTCATCGATGGTGGAGCCAGCCATCACCAGCGCTGCCGCACGGGCCAGTTGAATACCCAGTGCCTTAGACACAAAGGGGACCGTTCGGCTAGCACGCGGGTTTGCCTCCAGGACATAGAGCACACCTGCCGCCACGGCGAACTGGACGTTGATCAAGCCCCGGACTCCTATGCCCTTAGCCAGAAGCTCCACAGCGTCACACACCTCGTCGACAATCGTGCGACCGAGCGTCACCGGTGGCAGCGTGCAGGCTGAGTCTCCTGAGTGGATGCCTGCTTCTTCAATGTGTTCCATCACACCGCCGATATAGAGGCGTGTGCCGTCATAAATGGCATCAACGTCGATCTCCACAGCATCGTCGAGGAACCTGTCCACCAGAAGAGGTGCGTCCTCGCCGACGATGGCGAACTCCTTGATGCGGCGGAAGTAGTCGACCATGCTCTCCTGGTCATAGACGATTTCCATACCTCGCCCACCGAGCACAAAGCTTGGTCTCACCAGCACCGGGAAACCGATATCCGCAGCAATTGCCGTGGCACCCTCGAGCGTCGTTGCCGTGCCATTTTTCGGAGCGATAAGGCCGGCTTCGCCCAAAATACGGGCGAACGACCCACGCTCTTCTGCCAGATCAATGGCATCCGGCGTTGTTCCCAGAATGGGAACGCCGGCGGCCTTGAGGCCCTGGGCGAGACCCAGTGCCGTCTGGCCACCCAGTTGGACGAGAACTCCCAGCAATTCGCCACGCGAGGATTCCTGGTGGATGACTTCGAGGACATCCTCGAGCGTCAAAGGTTCGAAGTAGAGCCGGTCGCTGGTGTCGTAGTCAGTGGACACTGTTTCTGGGTTGCAGTTGATCATGATGGTCTCGTATCCGGCGTCCGCCAGCGCAAACGCTGCGTGAACACAGGAGTAATCAAACTCAATGCCCTGGCCAATGCGGTTCGGGCCAGACCCCAGGATCACAATCTTCTGACGGTCTGACACAGTGACCTCTGACTCCAGGTCGTAGCTCGAGTAGTGGTAGGGAGTGAGCGCCGGGAACTCACCAGCACAGGTATCCACGGTTTTGAAGACAGGCCGGATACCTTCTGCATAACGCAGTGCACGGACTTCGTGCTCAACCATCCCCCTAATCTCAGCGATTTGGGCGTCACTGAGCCCGTGCTCTTTCGCATTGAGCAGCACGTCTGTGCCGAGTTCTGATGCTGTGGCGACCTCCTCAGCCACTTCGTTGATCAGTGCAATCTGATCCAGGAACCAGGGGTCAATGCCCGTGGCGTCGAAGAGCTCTTCGATGGTGGCACCCGCGCGCAGAGCCTGCTGAACCGTCACGATACGACCATCGGTGGGCATCTTCGCCTTCTCGATGAGTTGCTTCTTGCCCAGATCTTGTTTCCCCCAGTGGAACGAGCTCCCTCGCTGTTCCAGGGAGCGAAGCGCCTTGTTGAGCGCCTGGGAGAAATTCCGGCCGAGAGCCATGGCTTCGCCAACAGACTTCATCGTGGTCGTGAGCTGGCGATCAGCCAGTGGGAACTTCTCGAACGCAAAGCGCGGCACCTTCACTACGACATAGTCGAGCGTTGGTTCAAAGGAGGCTGGTGTGACTCTCGTAATGTCGTTGGGGATCTCGTCGAGGCGATATCCCAACGCCAGCTTCGCTGCAATCTTGGCGATCGGGAAGCCAGTCGCCTTCGAGGCCAGAGCCGAGCTCCTGGAGACCCGAGGGTTCATTTCAATCACGATGATGCGCCCGGTCTCGGGGTTCACTGCGAACTGAATGTTGCATCCGCCGGTGTCAACCCCCACCAACCTGATGACCGTGATGCCGATGTCTCTTAGCCGCTGATACTCACGGTCTGTTAGAGTGAGGGCCGGTGCGACTGTGATCGAATCACCCGTGTGAACGCCCACGGGGTCGACATTCTCAATGGAACACACCACCACGGTGTTGTCCGCGGCGTCACGCATGAGCTCGAGCTCATACTCTTTCCACCCGAGAATCGACTCCTCCAAGAGAACCTCCGTGGTGGGGCTTTGGTGGAGGCCGTCGGTGACCATGCGAATCAGCTCGTCACGGTTATGAGCAAAACCAGAGCCCAGGCCACCCATCGTGAACGATGGGCGAATGACCAGTGGATAACCCAGGTCTTCGGCATACTCAATCGCGTTCTCCACGGTGGTGGCAATGTAGCTTTTCGCCACATCAGCACCCGCCTCAATCACGAGATCCTTGAAAATCTGCCGATCCTCGCCGCGCTGAATCGCGTCGAACGAGGCGCCGATAAGTTCCACGTCGTATTTTTGGAGGATTCCTTCGTTGTGAAGAGCCATCGCGGCATTCAGTGCCGTTTGGCCACCGAGCGTTGGCAAGATCGCATCGGGGCGTTCCTTCTTGATGATCGCTTCGAGCACTGCTGTGGTGATGGGCTCGATATATGTCTGGTCTGCGAAACCAGGGTCCGTCATAATCGTCGCCGGGTT
>JBIILX010000114.1:0-2989 GCA_044338275.1 Pontimonas sp. | reverse complement strand
AGTCCAGGTGCCAGTTCTCCATGTAGAAGCACAGCGCACCAAACTTCTTGCCACCGCGGCTCACGGCGCGAAGCACCGAGTCGATGGTGTGCATGAAGGGGATGGGGCCAGTCGAAGAGGTGTTGTTCGAGCGAATGGGCGATCCCTGAGCGCGCAGCTTGGTCACCGCAAGACCGATTCCGCCGGTGCCCTTGGTCAGCCACATAACATCGCGAGTGGTCTTCGCGATGTGCTCAATGTCGTCCTGCATTTCCATGACGAAGCAGTTAGCGAGCTGGGGGTAGCTGGTGCCACCGTTTACGAGGGTTGAACCTGCAGCCAAGTACTCGAGCTTCGACATCTTCTCGTAGAACTTGAGAGCCTGAGTGGTGGGGTCCTTCTCGTTCAAGGAGAGGCCCATGGCGATACGCATCCAGAAGTACTGGGGCACCTCGAGGGGGTCGCCGTTGCGGCCCTTGATGCCATAGCGGTTGTTCAGGGTGACGACACCGATGTACTTGAGCAGCTCATCGCGGGTGGGCTCAAGGGCTGCAGCGAGGCGATCGAAGTCGAACATCTGGATGAGGCGCTCGTCGAGGAGTCCCTCCTCAACACCGCGGGTCACATTCTCTTCAAAGTGCTTCGCGTGAAGGGCCTTCAGCTCCTCGGCGCTTTCGTAGTCACCGAGCACGCGCTTGTAGATGGTCTTAACGAGCAAACGAGCGGAGACGACGTCGAATGCAGGGTCGTCTTTGACGTTCTGGAGGGCGACCTGGATGACGGCTTCGTCAAGCTGCTGGGTCGTGATGCCATCGAACAGGGTCAATTCGAGCTCGCTTGCGATTTGAGTCACCCAGGTGATCGAGTCGTCCAGCCCCACTGCTGCGGCCTCGATTGCCAGGTTGATCTTGTTCGCGTCGTAGGGCTCTTTTGTGCCGTTGCGCTTGACCACTGTGATTGTCACGGTGTCGTCTCCTGACTTCTGGCCCTGGGGACCGCAAAAATGGGTGAAATGTTGGTGTGCACGTCTCCGGCGGTGTTCTAGAGGACACTTTTCCTTTGGCAGCTCGACCACTATATATGCCGGTGCTGACAATTTGCATACCCCACATATTGTGGGCGTGTCATCCACACCTGTGGATAACTACAGGGGGTTTTCCACAGGAAACGCATCAGTACTACCGGCCCTAGAGAGCACTATTTCATTGACCACCGACACCACAACCGAGCCCGTAGGCTAGGGAGGTTGTGAAAAGATACGCAAACCTGTTGAGAACTCCGGGTGTCGCCCAAATTATTGCGGCACAGCTGACGGCACGAATGCCCTCCGGAATGATCTCCTTGGCGTACCTCCTGCACATCGAACAGATGTTTAACTCCTACGGGCTCGCGGGCCTCGTCTTGGCGGCAACAAGCCTGGGACAAGCCATCGCTGGGCCCGTTACCTCGCGCCTCATGGGGCGCCTGGGCATGCGCAGCGTCATTACGGTGACCATCGTTGTCGCCTCCTCCAGCATGGTCGCCGTCGCCTACGTGATCGCCCCGATCGGCTTCTATATTGCGGTGGGCTTCATTGGCGGCCTGGCAACGCCGCCTATTCAACCGGCGGTGCGGACCATCTATCCCACGATGGTGAACTCCAAACAGCTCACTCCCCTGTTTTCTATTGATGCCTCGGCCCAGGAACTGATCTGGATTGCTGGTCCAGTAGTGACGGTGTTCATGGCCACTCAGGTCTCGACAGACGCCGCCATCATGTTGGCGCTGGCTTTGCTCCTGCTCGGTGGAATCTGGTTCCTCCTGCGCCCGGAACTGGGAACAATCAAAATTCCGGTCAGCAAGACCAGAATGGGCACGGTCCTAAAAAAGCCCGCCGTGTTGGCCACCACCGTGGTGGGATTCCTTCTCATTGGTGCAGCCGGTGCCGTCGAAGTCGCCGTCGTTGCTGTCTTTGGACACGGTGGGCCAGAAGCCGGGTTCGTGCTGGCGATCTGGGCAATCGGGTCCCTCATAGGCGGATTGGCCCTGGGCCACGTCCCGATCGGACCGTGGGCGCTAGCTGTTCGCATGGTTGCAGTGTTTATCGGTATCGCTTTAGCCGGCATCATTCTGGACTTCTGGTGGATTGCCGGTGCCCTGCTCATTGCTGGCGCTGGTATCGCACCGGCGCTTGCGGTGATGTTTGCGATCGTGTCCTCCAGCGTCAAGTTTTCTGACACCGCTGAGGCGTATGGGTGGATGGGCTCCGGTCAGCTCACCGGAGCCGCACTCGGCTCCGCGGTGGCCGGATTTGCCGTGGATGGCTTTGGCCCCGTGGGTGGCTTTGTCGCCGCTTCGATCTTTGCCTTTATCGGGATGGTGATGGCTGCCCTCTACAAGAACTCGCTGCCAGATCTTCGCGGCCGGGATGCCACACCACTCTCGGACACCGAGCCAGTGCGCATCATCAAGCACTAGGCCTCGAGGCTCTCTCTCCCACGCCGGCCCGGTCGCAGTGTGGCCTTAGGGTAGAGACCATGTCAGATTCGTGCGTTGTGATCGCCACCTTCCACCCCCACCCCGGCAAGGGCGACGCTGTCCGCCAGGCGCTGGAAGCTGTTATCCCGGATGTTCACGAAGAACCCGGCTGTGAGCTCTATGCCCTCCACGAGGAGACCGAGGGTCGACTGATCTTGATTGAGAAGTGGGCCACCAGGGATCTCTGGCAGGAGCACCTGACCCTCGAGCCAGTGAAGCGCCTTCGCGCGTCACTGGAAGGCCTTCTCGAATCCGAAACGCAGGTGCTGGAGATGTATGGTGTTCCCCTTGGTCGCTCTGAGCAGGGCGAGCTCTAAGTGCTAGTGCCAACCACCCTTCGTGGGAATAATCGCCTTCCCCGGGTTCAAGATTCCCTGAGGGTCAAATACCCTCTTGATCTCGCGCTGTAGTCGAAGCGACTCTTCACCGAGTTCTGGCAGAAGCCAGTCGCTCTTGAGAACACCAATGCCGTGTTCGCCGGTGAGCGTGCCGC
>JBIILX010000041.1:0-11150 GCA_044338275.1 Pontimonas sp. | reverse complement strand
TGTCGGCGTTCGCCGACCTCTTATCCCTCGACTTCTCGGGCTAGCCAAACTTGACATTCAAGCAGCGGGAACGGATGCAAGCCTTGTCCTTGCCTATCTCCCGAAGGCCACAGCTGAAGAAGTCCGCCGGGAGATTATGGAGCCCTCGGCGTCTGCGGTAACCGACTCCGTGGACGGCGCGAGCCCCGTGACGCGGGAGGTCGAGGTTCCACTGTTTCGTTATCTCGCCTCGCTCGTGGTCAGCGTGGAGACCATCATTTTTGTTCTGGGCCTTCTGGTTGCCTCGATTGCATCGATTCGCTCCGGTGAACTGGTCACCTGGATAAGCGTGGTCATTGTTCTCATCGTGTATGTCGCCTATCTCGCGGATCGGTTCTTTAGGGTGGGTAGCTTTGTGGTTGACACTGTTGATGACGACATCCGAGTATCACTGGGGCTCCTCGCCACCAGTGTTGAGACGATTCCCCCGGGGCGCATCCATGCTCTTCAGCTGAGCCAACCGTGGCCGTGGAGGGCGCTGGGGTGGTGGCGACTTGAGGCCAACCTTGCCTCCACGCCGGGAGCACAGGTCTCGAGGGCCCCTTCTCACACTGTCCTCCTGCCGGTGGCAACGCTGGGGGAGGTCATGCGTGTGGTCGCAAAGTGCATCCCGAATCTTGCCAGTGATCAGTCCAGGGAGGTCCTTGTCGCGGGTCTCCAGAGCACTCACGCGCAGTGGATTTCTGCCAACCCAAGCCTTGCCGTGTCGATTGGGTCGCCCGAGCGGGCGCGTTACCGAATTCCGCTGAGCTACCGCGTCAACGGCGGGGCTTTACTCTCTGACGTGATTCTTCTGCGCACGGGAACCTGGATTCGAAAGCTGTCGATCATGCCGCTCGCCAGGATTCAGAGCTCGAGTATTTCTGTGGGTCCGTGGCATCAGGCTCTGGGGCTTGGACTCTTCGCGCTGCAGGGGGTCGAGGGCCCCGTGTCCACCCGAATCCAAGCCCTCGATAGGGTTGCTCTCGAAGACTGGTGGCTCGAAGTCCAGAGGGGCATTATCAAGGCGATCGCCAAGCCCCAGTTGGCGAAAAAGCGTCGAGCGGTGAAGCGAGGAACGTCGTGATGGATCCCACCCGCTTAGGCGTTGGCATTATTGGTGCAGGCCGGGTGGGTCCCGTGCTCGCAGCGGCGCTGGCGGGTGCCGGGCATCACCTAGTGGGCATGAGCAAACCCTCCGATGGTGACCTCGAGAGAGTGACGAGTGTCGTCCCAGGAATTACCTTTCTTGATGTCCCGGACATCATTGAGCGCAGCGAACTGGTCGTTCTTGCGCTGCCGGATAGTGATCTCGCAGGATTTGTCTCTGGAGTGGCCGAATCTGGCGGGTGGCAATCGGGTCAGATTGTTGCTCACACCTCGATTCGCCACGACCTCGGCGTTTTGATGCCAGCCCGAGATTCAGGCGCAATCCCCATCACGCTTCACCCCCTGATGGAATTCACCGGGACCAGCGTTGATCTGGTGCGGATGAGAGAAGCCTGGTGTGTGGTGAGCGCGCCCGCTGTGGCAACACCGATTGCCGAGGCACTCGCCGTGGAGATGGGAATGGAGCCACTGGTGGTAGCTGAGTCGCTCCGGGAGCACGTGGCCAGCGCCATTGCCTTGGCCACGAGTTTCTCTGCAACCACCATCTATGAGGCAGCGTCTCAACTGCGCAGTGCTGGAATTCCTAACCCCGGTGTGGTCCTCTCCACCCTGGTGAGATCTAGCGTGGAGAACGCCTTGCGCGAGGTTGCTGGCAACGCTGAAGATGCCGGGGCCACAGAGTGAGCGAACTTGAGGTCGTCACTACCGCAGCCCAGATGAGCGACATCGTCGCCAGATGGAAGTCCGAGGGCCAGAGCGTCGGGTTTGTTCCCACCATGGGCTCTCTCCACGAGGGTCACGGTGCCCTCATCGAGAAGGCCGCTGAACTAGCGGACCGCGTGGTGGTGAGCATCTTTGTCAACCCACTGCAGTTTGGCAAAGGCGAAGATTTTGACTCCTACCCCAGGGACCACGACGCTGATCAGGCTTTTCTGGAGGAGGGCCCCGTGGATGTGCTCTTCATGCCAAGCGTCGATGAGGTCTATCCGGGGGGACGCGAAACGACCGTCCAGGCAGGACCTGTGGGGGACACCTTTGAGGGAGCATCACGACCCGGCCACTTCGATGGTGTCTTGACTGTGGTGAAGCGCCTCTTTGCCATTGTCAGCCCGGACTTCGCACTCTTTGGCCGCAAAGACGCCCAACAACTCTTTCTCGTGGAGTCAATGGTGCGCAGTGAAGCCTTGCCCATCACCATTGTCCCCATCGACACCGTCCGCGCACCGGATGGGCTGGCGCTCTCCAGTAGAAACACATACCTGAGTGATGACGAACGGACCAGTGCTTGTGCCATCCCCCTGGCATTGGAAGAAGCGGAGGCAGCGCCCACGTTGGAGGAGGCCCTGTCGATTGTGCGCGAGCGACTAGGTGCGACACCTGGCATGGTCATCGACTATGTCGCAGCCGTTGATCCCCTTACCTATCGCGAGCTTCCCGGGGGCTCGCTCGCGTCCGAGGCGACGCTGATTCTGGCAGCGGGTATCGGGAACACCCGATTAATTGACAATCGGCGCCTGCACTTTCCTCAGTAGGCTAGGCAGGACGACTTGCCGAGCGGAACGAAGACCACCTTATGAGCGAGCACGACGAGACCGCCGAGTCTCCCGAGGACATAGCCGAACAGCACGCTGTTCGGCTCGCTAAGCGCGAGCGGATGCTCGCAGAGGGTATTGATCCCTACCCGGTGGGTGTTGCCATCACCACGACGATCTCCGAGGTTCGCTCGTCATTCCCCGAGCTAGCGCCAGAAGAATCCACCGGTGTGCGAGTGGGTATTGCCGGACGCGTGGTGCACATGAGAGTCACCGGCAAACTGGCGTTTTTGTCCCTCCAGGAGGGCTCCGGCGAGCGCTTGCAGGCCATGGTGTCCTTTGGCGACATCGGCGAGGACTCGTTTGAGCGTTTAAAAGATCTTGTTGATCTTGGCGACCACGTCTTTGTTGAGGGAGAAGTAATCGCCTCGAAGCGCGGCGAGCTTTCCGTGATGGTCACCGCGTGGGAAATCGCCGCTAAAGCACTGATGCCGCTGCCGAATCTGCACAGCGAGCTGAACGAAGAAACGCGTGTTCGCCAGCGCTATCTTGACTTGATCGTCCGCGAGCAAGCCAGGGCGACTGTCCGGCAGAGGGCGCTCATCAACCAGTCTTTGCGGGCGACGTTTGCGTCCCACGGGTATCTGGAGGTGGAGACACCGATGTTGCAGACCCTCCACGGAGGCGCATCAGCACGGCCGTTTGTGACTCAGTCGAACGCGTTTAGTACTGAACTCTTCCTTCGCATTGCGCCCGAGCTTTTCCTCAAGCGCGCTGTGGTGGGCGGGATTGAGCGAGTTTTTGAAATCAACCGAAACTTCCGCAACGAAGGTGCTGACTCCACGCACAGCCCTGAGTTCGCGATGCTTGAGGCGTACCAGGCGTATGGCGACTACCACCAGATGGCAGATCTGACCCAGGAAATGGTTCAGAACGCTGCCACCGCAATCTCTGGCAGCCACATCGTCACCTGGGCCGATGGCACAAGATATGACCTCGGCGGAACCTGGGATCGAATCTCCGTGTATGACAGCCTGAGTGAGGCTAGCGGAACGAAGATTACCCCCCAAACCGATCTGAAGGAGCTCCTGGCCATTGCCGGGAAGCTCAACATTGAGGTGGCGCAGCCCACTCACGGGAAGCTCGTGGAAGAACTCTGGGAGCACTTTGTCATTGGGTCTCTGAAGGCTCCGACCTTTGTCATGGACTACCCCGTTGACACGTCACCACTGGTCCGTGAGCACCGGAGCATCCCCGGAGTCGTGGAGAAGTGGGACCTGTATGTTCGCGGCTTCGAGCTCGCCACTGGCTACTCCGAACTGGTGGATCCAGTGGTCCAGCGCGAGCGCTTTGTTGCGCAGGCTGCTCTTGGCGCCAAGGGCGACGACGAAGCCATGCGCGTGGATGAGGACTTCCTTCGCGCCCTCGAGCACGGCATGCCACCGACTGGTGGCATGGGAATGGGCATCGACCGCTTGTTGATGGCCGTGACCGGTTTGGGTATTCGCGAGACCGTGTTGTTCCCGCTGGTCAAGTAGACCTAGTCGTCGACGGGGAGTCCCCGCTTGAGACGCTCTTCGCGCTCAATAGCTGCGTAGGAGTCGCGTTCCGTGCGGTCTGCTCGAAGAATGGAACGCATCACCCACCAGAACAGAATGCCCATGAGAATCGTGGGGGTTACCGAGAACAGCGCGTTGGCCCAAAAGTTCTCAATCATGATCGTCCTCCACCTAATTCCACAGACTCAGGGCGCCATAGATGGCCACCCCGAGGACGATGACCAACAGTCCCACACGAGCGGGAGGTAATGCTGACTTCTTGGGCTGCTGTTTTTCCATCCTGAGGAAAGTGTAGGACCAGAAACCGGGTATCTGCCTAAGGTGTCGATGGGGACGGTTCGAGCCCTCACGCTGGGGGCGAACATAGCCCCACGGGCGTTGGTGACCCTTTACTCTTCAAGTACGAGCACAGAACTGGGCTCGATTGTCATAGAGGAGTTGGACACATGTTTGAGCGGTTTACCGACCGGGCTCGCCGAGTCGTTGTTTTGGCACAAGAAGAAGCCAAGATGCTCAACCACAACTACATCGGCACCGAACACATCCTCCTGGGTCTGATCCACGAGGGCGAAGGTGTTGCTGCGAAAGCTTTGGAGTCCCTCGAAATCTCGCTGGAAGCTGTCCGGGAGCAGGTCCAAGAAATTATCGGTCAGGGCCAGCAGGCTCCCACCGGACACATTCCTTTCACTCCCCGCGCCAAGAAGGTTCTCGAGCTGAGCTTGCGCGAAGCCCTCCAGTTGGGTCACAACTACATCGGCACCGAGCACATCCTCCTCGGCCTCATTCGCGAGGGCGAGGGTGTTGCCGCTCAGGTTCTCGTGAAGCTTGGTGCTGACCTCAACCGCGTCCGCCAGCAGGTCATTCAGCTGCTCTCTGGCTACCAGGGCAAAGACCCTGTCTCGGTCGGCGGATCCGAAACGACCGGGAGCGACAAGGGTTCTCAGGTTCTCGATCAGTTTGGACGCAACCTCACCCAGGCTGCTCGCGAAGGCAAGCTTGACCCCGTAATCGGTCGCGAGCGCGAAATGGAGCGGGTCATGCAGATTCTTTCTCGCCGCTCCAAGAACAACCCAGTTCTGGTCGGCGAACCAGGGGTCGGAAAGACCGCTGTTGTTGAGGGGTTGGCTCAGGCGATTGTCAAGGGCGATGTTCCGGAAACCCTTCGGGACAAGCAGTTGTACTCGCTGGATTTGGGGTCCCTGATTGCTGGTAGTCGCTACCGCGGAGACTTCGAAGAACGTTTGAAGAAGGTCACCAAAGAGATTCGCACCAGGGGCGACATCATCGTGTTCATCGATGAAATCCACACGCTGGTGGGTGCCGGTGCCGCCGAGGGCGCCATCGATGCCGCCAGCATCTTGAAGCCCCTTCTTGCCAGAGGTGAGCTCCAGACGATTGGTGCCACGACTCTTGATGAATACCGTAAGCACTTTGAGAAGGATGCCGCTCTCGAGCGCCGTTTCCAGTCGGTCCAGGTTCACCAGCCCAGCCCCGCTCACACGATCAACATCTTGAAGGGCCTGAGGGACAAGTACGAGTCGTTCCACCGCGTCTCCATCACCGATGGCGCGATTGAGGCCGCAGTTACCCTGTCAGATCGCTATGTCCAGGACCGGTTCCTTCCTGACAAGGCCATTGACTTGATTGATGAGGCCGGAGCTCGTCTGCGGCTGTCGATTCTCTCGAGCCCACCAGAGCTGCGCGAGTTCGACGAGAAGATTGCCGATGTTCGCACCCGCAAGGAAGCTGCCATCGAAGGCCAAGACTTTGAAAAAGCAGCGTCGCTGCGCGACGAGGAGAAAACTCTCCTCGGCGAGCGTCTCCAGTTGGAGAAGAAGTGGAGAAGCGGCGACGCGGGTGGCACCGGGGTCGTTGACGAGGGAATCATTGCGGAAGTTTTGGCTGCCGCTACTGGTATCCCGGTGTTCAAGCTGACTGAAGAAGAGACCGCCCGCCTCATGTTCATGGAGAAGGCCCTTCACCAGAGGGTTATCGGCCAGGAGCAGGCTATTTCGGTGCTCTCCAAGACCATCCGACGTACCCGTGCGGGTTTGAAAGACCCCAAGCGTCCCAGTGGCTCCTTCATCTTCGCCGGCCCTACCGGTGTGGGAAAGACCGAGTTGGCGAAGGCTCTGGCCGAGTTCCTCTTCGATGACGAGGACGCGCTGATTGCTTTGGACATGTCGGAGTTTGGTGAGAAGCACACGGTGTCGCGCCTCTTCGGTGCTCCTCCAGGATTTGTCGGATTCGAAGATGGTGGCCAGCTCACCGAGAAGGTGCGCCGCAAGCCCTTCAGCGTGGTCTTGTTCGACGAGATCGAAAAAGCCCACCCCGACATCTTCAACTCTCTGCTGCAGGTCCTTGAAGAGGGCCGCTTGACCGATGGTCAAGGCCGCGTGGTGGACTTCAAGAACACCGTCATCATCATGACCACCAACCTCGGCACCAAGGACATCACCGGAGGACCGGTCGGGTTCACCCTGGAGGGCAACACTGAGGCCAGCTACCAGTCAATGCGGGCCAAGGTTATTGAGGAGCTGAAGAAGAGCTTCAAGCCAGAGTTCCTCAACCGTGTTGACGAGACGATTGTGTTCCCCCAGCTCAACGAAGAGGAGCTCATGCAGATCGTGCACCTCTTCATCAAGCGCTTGGGCGACCGCCTGATGGACCGCGACATGACCATGTCGGTCTCGGAGAGCGCGAAGAAGGAGCTCATTCGCCTTGGGTGGGACCCCACGATGGGAGCGCGGCCACTGCGTCGCGCAGTTCAGCAGAATGTCGAGGACCCCTTGTCCGAGCGCATCCTGCAGGGCGAGCTCTCTCCGGGGCAAAACGTGGAGGTTGACTTCGTCGAAGGCGAGTTCACTTTCGTGGCCACCACCAGAGACGTGAAACCTGTTGAAGCGGGCGCCCTCGAAAGCTAGGCGCTACGCTGGCGGGGTGAATCCTGCACAGACTGTGGCCTGGGAGGTTCGGCCTGCCCGAACCTCCGACATCCGCGCTATCTCCGCCCTGGTGACCCCCCTTGTTGAGCAGCGAGTGCTGCTGGGCAAAGACCTGGTCGTGCTCTTTGAGTCTGTTCAAGAATTCGTTGTTGCGGTCACCGGCGATGGCGAAGTTATCGGCTGTGGGGCTCTGCACGTTTTTTGGGAGGACCTGGGGGAGATTCGAACCCTCACGGTGGCGCCGTCCTTCCAACACCAGGGAATTGGGCGAGCGCTGCTCGCCGCCCTCGAGACTCATGCTCGTGAGCTTGGGCTTCGTCGACTGTTTTGCCTCACTTTTGAGGACAAGTTCTTTGAGAGAAGCGGCTTTACCCACCACGATGACACCTTGGTCGATGCGGCTGTTTATGTTGAACTTGTGCGCTCGCCAGACGAGGGCATCGCTGAGTTCCTCGATTTAGCACGGGTTAAGCCCAACACCCTCGGAAATTCACGTTTGGTGAAGACCCTTACGGTCTAAGCGAGTTCTCAGGGGGCTCGCCGGGTCGAAGACCCGAAAATTAGGCCCCCAGTCGTAACCTAGGGCTATGTCTCAGGCCCAACGACGACTTCCCGCATCCGTGTATCGGCGCCGTCGGCTCGTGGTGCTCGGTGGGTTGCTGGCCGTCATCGCTGTGGTGGTGTTGATCATTGTCAGGCCCGGATTTGGAGTGAATTCAGCTCCAACGCAGGCAGAGACTGACGCGATGACCGAGGAGTCGACTCTGGGTAACTGTCTTCCCACTCAAATCGAGTTGGTGGCCAGAACGGACCAAAACACCTATGACAGCGGGATGAACCCTCAGCTCTGGATGGGCATTCGCAATATTTCCACCGTGGACTGCATCGTGGACGTGGGTACAGATGTTCAGCGCTACGAAATCAGCACGGGGCCGGATCTCATCTGGAGCTCCAGTCACTGTCAAACCGACTCGGTGCCCTTCGAGATCACCCTTCTTGCCGGCAGTGAGCAGGAAACGGCAGGGATTCCCTGGGATCGGACTCGCTCGGCTGTTGACACGTGTGACACCCCTGAGACCCGCCCGGAGGCGACCGGTGGTGGTGCGAGTTATCACTTGAAGGTGTTCTTAGGCGACCTGGAGTCCGCCGAAACCCGCCAGTTCCTTCTGAACTAGAACGTCGGAGCTTTCTTCTTTGCCGGACTTTCGGCAAAAGCCCGGCGAATAGCCTCAGCGATGCTCGCGTGGGATTGATCCAGCACCACATCGAATCCGAGGCGTGAGGCTTCTGATGCTCTCTGCGCCGCCTGGGTAACCTGGCGAATTTCCCCAGCAAGGCTGATTTCCCCAATGGCGATCGTGGTTGGCGAAAGTGGGGTGTCTTTTGCGGCGCTCGCAACGGCGAGGGCAATTGCTAGGTCGGCACCGGGCTCAGTGATGCGAATACCTCCGACTGTTGACACATAGACATCAGCCTGGGACAGCGCGATTCCTGCTCGTCTCTCCAAGACAGCAAGCAGCATGGCAACCCGCGAGGACTCAACTCCGTTGACTACACGCCGAGGTTGGGGGGCAGAGCTTGGAACCACCAGCGCTTGAATCTCCACCGGCAAAGCCCGCCGACCCTCGAGCGCGATAGTGATGCAGGTCCCGCTCACCGGCGTTCCTGTTCCGGAGCGAAACAGGCTGCTGGGGTCGGGAACCTCAACGATTCCAGACCCGCTCATCTCAAAACATCCGACCTCATCGGTGGGGCCAAAGCGGTTCTTGTGGGCGCGAATGAAGCGCAGGGAAGTTTGACGATCCCCCTCGAACTGGCAGACCACATCGACTAGGTGCTCGAGGGTCCTGGGCCCCGCGACCTGGCCATCCTTGGTGACGTGGCCGACCAGAATGATCGGCATTGCCGTGTCTTTGGCGACCCTAATCAGGGTTGCCGCCACCTCACGAACTTGGGCAACCCCACCAGCGGAGCCTTCGAGCGCTCCTGAGGAGACAGTCTGAACCGAGTCAACAATCATGAGGTCTGGACGGAGCGACTCAACGTGGCCGAGCACCGACCCCAGGTCAGTGTCATTCGCTAGGTACAGGTTGTCGTTCAGGCCACCCGTCCTGGATGCCCTCAGGTAGACCTGCCCCGCGGATTCTTCTGCGCTGACATAGAGGACTTTGCGGCCGCCCCTTGCAGCGTGAGCGGCGACGTCGAGCAGCAAGGTCGACTTACCGACACCTGGTTCACCCGAGAGCAAGATGACGGCGCCCGGAACGATTCCTCCGCCGAGTACTCGGTCAAATTCGCCAACGCCGGTCGGGAGGTGACCACTCTCGATGCCTGAATGTTCAGTGATCGGCTTCGCGGCTTTGTCTCCTAGGGGAACAACAGCTTTGACCTGCTTTGATGCGGTTGTGGGGGCGCCAGTCTCGGTTACTGTGCCCCAGGCTTGGCATTCCCCACACCGACCGACCCACTTGAGCGTTGTCCATCCACAGTCATCGCAGCGATACGCGGGGGCAGATTTGGACATGCCACCAGCGTAGGGCTCAGCACCGACCGAGTGGGTGAGGCGTCAGAATGTGGGTGAAATCCAGCGCAATGCCCGGTATACACTCGTAGGCGGTACCGTGTCCGAGCGGCCGAAGGTGCAACTCTCGAAAAGTTGTGTGGGTGAAAGTCCACCGTGGGTTCAAATCCCACCGGTACCGCCAATCAAAATTCGTTTCCTTGGTCCTGCTTGTTAGGCTTTAGGTTTCTTGAGTCCCTGACTCTGACGGCGACCCCCACCAAAAGCCCATAATTTTCGGGTTCTCTCACCGTTCAGTCGACCAGCAACACCTTTCAGGTCCTCGTCAAAAGGTCTGCGTAGATATCTGGAGTCATAGATGCAGAAGCCTCTACCAGGCTTCGCTGGAGCGCCTTAATCTTCGCCCCCGCTGAAACCGCGAGGCTTGCGGCGGTGTGGCTTAGGTCATGTCTAGTCAGTGAAGGAAAAGTGTCGTCAACCGCTTGGGCTCGTCTTATTGCGCTTATCCACCAGCCCCGTCGGCTGTTAGGGGGCCTTCGGTCGCGATCTCCGTTGCCGACAGCGGTTCATGAAGGTGCTGTGGCTGCCCTGACGTTAGCTCAACAGAAGGCCGAGCCCGGCAACAGCAGAAAGGATTAGAACCAGCCCGTCGAAAACCTTTTGGGTGACTCGCTTTGCCCATAGCAGCCCTATATAGGTTCCGAATAAGAAGATCGGTGCGAGAGCAAGATTGAGCAAGAGCCCATCAACAGTCACGAGCCCCAAGCCGATGGAGAAAGGGACTTTCGTAAGGTTGACGGCCAGATAGAACCATGCTGAGGTCCCTAGCAAGGCTTGAATATTCAGGCCCCGGGACACCAAATATAGCGACATGATTGGGCCGGCAGAGTTAGCTACCATCGTTGCCCAGCCGCTCATGATTCCGTAGACCCACGAGGACCGTCGAAGGGACGCGGAACTTGGTGCGAGCGCTCCTTCTGTTCCTAAGTATTCTTCGGACGTTGCTTGCTTTCGTCGTTGCAGGTATCGTAACCACCATTTCCTGGTTGCGATGATCGCCAACCCCAGGATCACTGCCCCGAGAATTTTCCGCAGTTGGGTGTCGTCGACCACAAACAGAACTACAGCCCCCACGACGACCCCCACAGCGACGGAGGGTATGAGACCACGTAGGGTAGGCCAATCTGCATGGGCTCGATAGAAAAAAATCGCAACTACATCGCCCAGAACGAACAAGAACAAGACGATGGCGATTGATTCCCGCGACGGTAAAGCGAGCGCAAAGAGGGCGATGGGGATGACCGTAAACGCGGGGATTCCGGTCTTGGAAACTCCGAGCATCAAAGCACCGAACATCAGGAAAAGCCATGCCTCGAGAGTTAGTTCCAGAATATTCATTGCGTCACTTCTAGGCGACGCAGGGAGGAGGCTCTAGGTACAACACGGCGAGAGAAAATCTCGTCAA
>JBIILX010000040.1:0-11235 GCA_044338275.1 Pontimonas sp. | reverse complement strand
TTCTGCACCTTCTATTGGCCGGGGGTTCCAACCGTTGTGCGCATACGCTTCGCCGCCCCATTGCAAAGCGGCAACAAGCGTTGTGATCCCGTGTTCTGTGACCAAACGAATCTCCTCTGCGTTGTCCAGGCACGAGCGCATCACGTCTCTCGCCGTGGCGATCATCGTTTCGTCGACGGGCCATTTTTCTTCCAACCGGCCTACTTTTTCAGCGAGACGCCAATCAGCGTGGGCGGTGTGGTAGCAAAAAATATCGCCCACCCCGGTTCGATTGAGGACCTCAGGAGCGCTCTGAATAACGTCGAAGTCGATGTAGATTGCGTGAGCCTGGACAAATCCCACGTACTTGACGACTCCGTTGTCGCGCACTGCTGCCCGATGCGCAAAGGGTGCGTTGACACTCAGCGCCGTCGGGACTTGGAACAGAGGAACCTGGAGCCTCCAGGCGACATATTTGGCCACGTCGGTTGCTTGGCCACCGCCGAGGCCCACCACGCTCTTCTTGTCACGGTTGCCCTCGACAAGAGCGTCGAGGTCCTTTCTTTCGATCGAGGTGACGAAATGGGGAGTAAAAATCGTCTCAGGGAACTGGGAGCCAAAGAGCGGCCACAGGTCCGACATCGTCACCACGAGAGAGGGGTCATTCACGGTGGGGGACAACTCGGCAATGAGGTTTCTGCCAAAAATTACTGAGGGTGTCATGGCTACCTTTCTTCGTCATTCAGGCATTGGGAACAATGATCAGGGAGTTTTCTACAGCAGACACCCACCACTGACCATCAGAGAAAACCATCGAGTAGACCAACTCGGCCGGTTCATTGAATCTGCTTACTACCTCGACGGTCATCTGCGCAAGGCCATCGTCGACGACCCCGCAAGCCCCAAAAGACAACTCCTCGGCATAAAGAAGCATCTCGTATTGCCGTGAAATCACTCGCTCGAAATCCCTAAGGTCGACGGCGGCTCGGAACGAGGGCGATGCGAAAAGATACGCGCTCGCAAAGTCGCGGTCTTCTAGCGCAGTGGACTGAGCCTGAATGAGGTCCTGGATCTGTTCCTGTGTTGCTGGCGCGCAGGGGGTGGTTTCGGATTCGCTCACCTCTGCGCTTGTAGTCGTCGAGGCGCACCCAGCAACAATCACCATGAGCCCCGAGGACACCGCCCACCCTAGGGTGCGATGCCGGGCAGTGGTCATGAGTGGGAGTCTGATTCAGCGTAGGTTCTGGCCCTGAACTCGGCGTAGCGCGCTCGAATCTCTGGGTGGTAGTCCGTGGGCTCGACAGGCGTACTGTCCACAGGCCAATTCGGACGATCTCCGGTCACTGCCCACGCCGCCTGCACTGAGCCGCCCAGAGCCACATATTCAGCGGGCTCTGGAACCTCTACCGGGTAGTCAAAGAGCGACCCTGCGATCTGTGCAACGGCTGGGTTTTGCGCTGACCCCCCAATCAACATAATTCGACGCGGCTTGACTCCCTGCGCCTTCACGGCATCGAGCCCTTCCGCTAGGGAACACACAACAGCTTCGATGCTGGCGCGAGCAAAATTCTCCCGGCTGAAGGAGGCAAGCGAGAGTCCGTGCATGGATGCTTGGGCAAAGGGGAAATTGGGGGTGCGCTCACCCTCAAAGTAGGGAATGAGTGTTGCTCCCCCGCTGCCGGGCGCAGCGGCCAGCGCGAGTCGCTCGAATTCCGCAAAGTCGATGCCGAGAAGATTTCTTGTCGCATCGAGCACGCGAGCTGCGTTCAACGTGGCAATAAGAGGGAGGTAGTGGCCGCTGGCATCGGCGAAGCCAGCTACCAGGCCGGATTCATCACGAGCGGGCACTTCCGAGACCGAAAAGACGGTGCCACTGGTGCCAATGGAGACCACCACATCGCCGGGTAGGGAACCGAGGCCAAGCGCAGCGCCGGCGTTGTCTCCGGCACCCACACCCACAATGATTCCCTCGGGTGTTTCGCCCGCCACATCCGCAGGCCCCAGGACCTTCGGAAGGTCGGGTACGCGACCGAGCGCTTGGGTCAGAAACTCGGGCAGGTAGGAGTTAGTGGCACTAGAGAAGTAACCAGTTCCTGAGGCATCCGACCTGTCCGTGGTGAGCGCTTCGAGGTTAGGGCCATGGGGTGACTCACCGGTTGGACCGTAACCCATGAGCCGCCAGGTTAGCCAGTCGTGAGGGAGGCAGACAGCCTGAATGCGAGCAGCATTCTCTGGTTCGTTGTCGGCAACCCACCGCAATTTGGTGATGGTGAAGGATGCCACAGGCACTGAGCCGGTCTCCTGGGCAAAGCGGCTTCTCCCGAGCTCCTTGATGAGTTGATCTGCGGAGGGCGCGCTCCGGGTGTCGTTCCAGAGCAGGGCGGGCCTGATGACTCGACCGTCGGAGTCGAGTAGGACCAGACCGTGTTGTTGGGCCCCAATAGAGACGGCTTTCACCCCCTCGAAACCGCCGGCCGATGCGATGGCTTCTTGCAAAGCGACCCACCACATTTCTGGGTCGACCTCGGTGCCATCGGGATGGGAGGCGTGTCCGGTGCGGACCACTTCTCCCGTGTCAAGTCGGCGGATAACTACTTTGCAACTTTGGGTAGACGAGTCGACGCCCGCAACGAGGTCCATATCAGTGATCCTCTCCAACGAGGGCGGCGAGCGTAGCTCGTGCCCCTTGGTTGTGGAGCATGTCGAGCGCGACACGGTACGGAGCCGTGAAGTTCTCGTTCTCGGAGAGCGTGCCAAAGAGCTTCGCGTTGCGGACAAAGGCAAGCGGGTCTTCTGTGTGGTTACTGGCAGCAGCCATCACTTCGTCTTTGAGATTGTCGACGATATGTATTGGCTCCCCTTGTTCGTCGATTCCTTCGGCATAACGAGCCCAGGATGCGACGATCGCAGCGCTCAAGGAGACACTGAGGCCTTGGGCGAGGCGTTCATTGATGACGGGGACCAGCCATTTCGGAATCCGATCGGAAGATTCCGCACACAACCTCGCGATGGTGTCTTTGACCTCGGCGTTGGTAAATCTCGTGATGAGCATGTCCTGATAGGCAGCCAAGTTGACGCCCGGCACCGGACGGAGCGTGGCCTCGGCCTCGTCTTTCATGTACCGACGCAACAGGGTTTGGATGAGGTTGTCGTTTACCGCATCGTGCACCAGTTGGTAACCCATCAGGTGGCCAAAATAGGTCAATCCCTGGTGGCTGGCGTTGAGCAGACGGAGCTTCATGAGTTCGTACGGTTCGACATCTTCGACAATCTGAACCCCAGCTTCCTCAAAAGGAGGCCGGCCGGCGGGGAAGTTATCTTCCAGCACCCATTGGAAGAAAGTTTCTGCCACAACTGGCCAGTGGTCAGCGAGGCCTGTCACCGCGGCTGCCTCGTCGACATCGGCCGGGGTTGTCACCGGGGTAATGCGGTCGACCATGGAGTTCGGGAAGGAGACGCTCGTGGCCACCCACGCGGCCAATTCCGGATCAACCTTCGAGACAAAAGCCAAAAACATCTTCTTGGCCAGGTGCCCGTTGCCTTGAATGTTGTCGCACGACATCACGGTGAAGGGCGCAATCCCGCCATCTCTGCGCCGCCGCAAGGCTTCGGTGATAAAGCCAAATACGGTTGTGGGCGCTGAGAGTCGATGGATGTCGTCGGCGATTTCTTTCGTGGACCAATCGAATTCACCCGTTATTTGGTCAAAGTTGTAGCCACCTTCGGTAATGGTGAGCGAGACGATACGGATGTGTGGGGCCGTGAGTAAGGCGAGGACCGCCTCGGGGTCATCGGGAGCGTACAGAAAGTCAACGATGCTGCCGATGACGCGGGAGTTCTGGGCCGTCATGTCCTTCACCGTCAACGTGTACAGACAATCCTGAGGCAGCAGAGCATCCCGCATTGCCAGGTCAGGAGGTCGGACCCCGACTCCCACGATGCCCCAGTCCTGCGCGAGGCCTTTGGCCATCAACGTGTCAATGACCATGGCCTGGTGTGCCCGGTGAAATCCACCCACCCCGAAGTGTGCGATACCGGGGGTCACCAGAGCGCGGTCAAATCCAGGTTTGCTCACACCCGGGTTGAGGGATTCGAGGGTCGAGAGAGACAGTCGTTGTTCACTCATCGTTGTTCCTTTAGTGAAGTGTGATTAATGCACTCGGGTGGTCATCGGTACGACGTTACTCACACTAACGCGTGAGCGAAGATGCGGATTCAACTCAAAAAGAGTACTGGGGGATTCGACTGCAGATGACGCCCACCAAATTCCAGCAGTGAGCATCTCCACCGGGTCGCTGCCGGCGCTGACCAATCCGGCGAGCAGTGCGTCACCGGCGCCCACTGCATTGACGACGGTGACATCTTCGGCCGAGCCCCACAACATGGTCGAGTGGTTGGCGAGAAGAGCCCCCAGTGGGCCCATGCTGACCACCACCGTGGTGACCCCGCGGGCAAGAATAGTCTCGGCCGCGCTGACGACGTCGGCCACAGTAGTCACGCTGGCTTGGGTGAGCTCTGCGAGTTCACGCAGGTTTGGTGCGACGACGTCGGGGAGGGCGCTTAGGCACTCTCGGAGCGGAGCACCTGAAGTGTCCACTAACGCTCGCACGCCCTTCGCGCGGGCGAGCACGACGATGTCGGCGTCCAAGCTGGTGGGTGCGCCAGCGGGACCACTCCCGCTGATCACAACATCGCTGGCATGGTCCAGCTCATCAGAGACAGCATCAAGGAATTCGTCGAGTTCTTCGCTAGTCATCGCACTGCCAGGGCTGTTGATTTTTGTCTCAGAGCCGCGCTGCGGACGAAGCGTCACGTTCGTGCGCAGTTCAGCCTGAATAGGAACCATGCGGTAGGGCACACCGGCGTGGTCCAGTTGGTCCGCCATTAAGGCCGCTCCGTGCCCGCCGGCAGGGAACAGTGCTCTGGTGGCGATGCCCGCTCTGTGCAAAGCCCACGACACGTTCACTCCTTTACCGCTTGCTTCACGGGTGCTGGTGAGACTTCGATTAACCTCTCCCACCGTGAGGTGCTCAAGCTCAAGGGTGAGATCTATCGCCGGCGCCGGCGTAATCGAGAGAATCATGCGTATCGAATGGTCCGTGGCTGGTGAGAGGAGATTGACTCGAGAACATCCTGGCTGACGGCGTCGGTGATGAGAACGTCAGCGTCTTCCAGCGTGCCGTACTGGAACACCGCGCGCTGGCGAAACTTAGAGTGGTCGGCGAGCACTATCGTGCGCGCGGCGATGCCAAGCGCTGCTGCCTTCAGAGCCGCCTCCTCGCTGTCGGGGGTGGAGAGCACCCCGGATTCCGATATTGCGTTTGTTCCCAGTAGCGCAATGTCGACGTGAGTATCGCCCAGTTCTCGTAGCGCCCAGAATCCTGCTGTGCTCTGGGTCACAGCTCTCACGGCCCCACCGACCAAGTGGGTAGTCACGCGCGGGGCGGCGAGCAAGGTCGTCGCAATCGGCAAGGAGTTTGTCACCACAGTGAGTGCCCAGTTCTCCGGCAGGAGTGACGCAACCTGGTGGGTGGTGCTGCCGGATTCCAGGAAGATAGTGCTCCCTTCAACAAGCTCCATCAGTGCTGCCTGGGCAATGTTCTTCTTCTCTTGGGTGTTGCTGGTGCGCTGAGTGATCGGCATTTCTTCGGCGAGAGGCATACTCGGGAGTGCGCCTCCGTGAGCCCGCCGAAGAAGCCCTTGATGCTCCAGAGTGAGCAGGTCCTTGCGAATGGTTTCGAGTGAGCACCCGAGTTGATGAGCCGCGTGGCGTGAGGAAATCATGCCCTCTGTTGCCAAGAGGTCGAGTAACCGGTCTAGTCGCGCGCTGGCAGAGATTCCGGGACCGAGGACCACTGACATGGGGGAGCTACTTTCGATCGAGGAGGAATAATTCGTATTGGACTTATTTGCATATACTTGCAATTAATTGGATTCATGTCAATGCAACCGCCATAGTCTTGTAGCCCAGGAGGAATGCCGTGTCCATCATGAGCAGTAGTGACGCGTTTCGGTGGGCCAAGCGCACCGGGCGATCGTTAGCTGCGTTCAACGTCATAACGTTGGAGCACGTGCAGGCCATTGTCTGGGGGGCGGCATCGTCTGATGCCCCGGTGATTATTCAGCTCAGCGAAAATGCCATGCAGTACCACCGAGACGCGACGGCGCTGGCGCGAGCGATGGTCAGCCTGGCAGAGGGCTCTGGGGGGAATTGTGTCCTGCACCTTGACCACGTCCGAGATGCCAACCTCGCGCATAAGGCCGCAGAGTGGGGGTTCTCGTCCGTGATGTGGGATAGCTCGGAGTTGGACTTTGACGACAATGTGTCTACAACACAAGAGATGGTGGGTTGGGCTCATCCCCGCGGGATTTGGGTTGAGGCTGAGCTTGGCGAGATCGGTGGGAAGGACGGCGCTCATGCGCCTGGGGTTCGCACCAAACCTGCTGAAGCATTGGCCTTTGTCGAGGCCACCCAGGTTGATTCACTTGCAGTGGCGGTGGGCTCCTCTCACGCGATGAGCGACAAGTCGGCTTCGCTGGACCTGGAACTGATCGCTGAGCTGAGCCGTGTTCTTCCGGTCCCCTTGGTGCTCCACGGTTCATCGGGAGTGCCAGATGACGTTCTGGCCCAAGCGTGTGCTGCAGGCATCGTCAAAGTGAACATTGGCACCGCACTCAATCAGGCAGGCACAGCCGAGGTGCGGCGGGTCCTTCAGGAGGACCCGAAAGTTAGCGACCCACGGCGCTACTTGACCCCTGCTAGGGACGCGATGCAAGGGGTGGTCGAGCACTACATGGGGATAGTGTCGCTTTCCTAGCTCCTAGTTGCCTTGATTCCACGACGACCAAATCGGCATGAGCGCATCGGCAGTGTCCTGCAGGAGCACTTGTCGCGTCTTCCAGTACTGGACATCCTCAGGGTTTGGCGTGTGAGTTCGCTCTACCTGCACCTGCTGGAAAGCGTCGCTGTACTCTGCGAAGTGCCCCACACCAGTAGCGGCCATCGCGGCAGCACCGAAGCAGCCTGTCTCGTCGTTGGAAACAACCTCGACCGTGACGTCGAGGGCGTTGGCGACCATGTCGGAATAAAACTCCGAGTTGGCGATTCCTCCGCCGAGTCGAACGGTCGAATCCCAGTCGAAGGCGCGGGAGAGTGCCGCACAGTGCCAGACGTGCATCCAGGCAATTCCTTCGAGGGTGGCCCGCATCAGATGAGCGGGGGTGTGCCAGTTGCGAAGGCCCACGAAGCTGCCAGAAGGCGCTTCCCCATAGGGGGAGGCAAAGAGAAACGGCATCACTACAGGCAGGTCGTGTGACGTGGGAAGCGCTTGCGCTTGTTGGATAAGTTCATCGCGCTGCGCGGGAGTCTGGATTCCCATGGTCGAGAGAAACCATTCCAAGGTGGTGGATGCGGTAGCCGATGTAGACATTGCCATGCGCAGCCCCGGCTCCACGGACAGCCTGTTTTGCCAATCGGGGTGTGTGTGGTCCGTCGTTGTGGTGACGGCGTTGATACTAAAAGACCCAGCGATGAGCGATAACGCTCCATCGCGCAGCGATCCCATCCCCACCGCGGAGGCGTGGACGTCGTGTGATCCCGCAACGACCGGGGTGCCCGCCTTAAGCCCTGTCAGAGCTGCGGCGTGCGCTGAGATTGCCCCGACCACCTCGACGCTGGAATGCAGGGAGGGTAATAGTCGCATCTGGTCACCGACCCCGTAGGCGTCTAGGAGCTCAGGAGACCACTGCGATGTCCGAGTGTCAAGAAACGACGCAGATGCGTCAGAGTAGTCGGTGCCGATGTGGCCGGTGAGGCGCGAGCGCAGCACATCCTTGCAGCCGAGCATTGCGTGGGCGCTGGCGAGAAGTTCGGGATGGTTTTTTGCCGTCCATGCCAGCATGATTCCCGGCGATCCCAGAAACGGAACCTGTCCAGAGATTCTCAAAATGGTCTCTGAGCGACTCTCGTCGGCAAGAATTTCTTCTCGTTCACGCCAGGCCCTGGAGTCAACGGCCATGATGGCCGGGCCGACGGCCCCACCCTGCGCATCCACTAGATGAAAACCATCGCCGTGGCCGGTGATCCCGATTGCGCTGATCTTGGAGGGATCAATTTTTGAGAGCGCTAACACGTCCTTGATTGCGGCATTCGCCGCGTTCCACAGGTCATCGTGGGAGCGCTCAACTCTCCGAGCTGCGGGCGTGTAGTTGGGGCTTGCGCTCCTAGAAACGGCGAGCTTCTGCATAGCGCCATCGTGCACAACAGCTTTAACAACGGTCTGCCCGGCATCGATTCCCAGGAAGAGGGGACCCTGTGGCATGCCTTTAGCCCCCTTGACGGAAGGAGCTGATGGCCTGCAAGACCAACCGCGCCGAGGTCTTGTTCGTGCCCGTGGTGTCGCCCCCGTAGTGCGTGGTCATCGTCACGTTGTCGAGGGACCGCCACGGGCTGTCGTCCGGGAGCGGTTCGTCGTCAAAGACATCTAAACCCGCCCCCGCAATAGACCGTGTCTGGAGCGCTTCGAGAAGCGCAGCGTAATCCACGAGTCGGCTCCTGGCGGTGTTGATGAAATACGCGGTGGGTTTCATCATCTCGAATTGGGGTGTGCCGATGAAGCGCTCCGTTTCAGGAGTCAAGCGAGCCATCACGTGGACGAAGTCGCTCTGCCGGAAGACCTCGTCAAACTCGGCGGGAATGGCTCCGGCCGCGGTGATGGCCTCCGGGGGAACGAAAGGATCGTGAACAAGGATTTTTCCCGCCAAACCATGGAGTTTTCCAGCAAGCTTGTGGGCGACCTGGCCCCAACCAATGACTCCAATGGTCGACTCTCCAAGCTCTACCATGGGCACCCCAAACTCCTTGCGCCAACCCCCAGTTTTGATGGACTGGTCTGCTCGGGAGATATTGCGGCATTCACTCAGCATCAAACCAATCGCAAGTTCTGCCACAGCTGCCGCGTTGCGTCCCACAACCCCGCTCACTCGGATGCCCCTACCCTCGGCAGTTTCTCGGTCAATGTTCTCTAGCCCTGCCCGCGCAACCGCAATCACAGAGAGTTTCTTGGCTGCCTCCACAACGGCTTTGCCCACCGGAGCGAAATGCACAATCAAGGCATCGATGTCGCCGACGGCATCCAGGATCTCCTGAGGTGCATCGACCGCATTCGCGCCGTCCCACTCCATGATTTGCTGAAGACGATGCTGCTCTGATTTGTCGAGATTCCAGTCGATACTGATCAGCTCAGTGTCAGCGAGGTGAGGGTCGGTGCTCTTCATCTCTTCCCATTGGGTGAGGTATTCCGAGGCTGAAATGAACTTGTCGCCAACTGCGAGAATGCGAAAAGGCATGCGGTCTTTCTTTCCTGGGCGGGTATCTAGGGTTCTATCCCACAGAGCACTGGGGATAGTTCGGCACCGTGTGCGCAGCGCCAACGCAGAATCCGACGATACAGGTCCTCGAGGTCGTCCGCGGAAATCAGACTGTGGACGAGTTCGTCACTCATTCCCCTAATCTATCGGGGCGAAGGGCTGCTGGGTTCTGCATTGCTAGACTGAAGAGCGCTTTATCCGAAGGGTCCATAGCCGCCTCGTGACTCGGGAAGCCACCACGCGAGCCGAAGGACATGTGTCACAGTGAGCCCACTACCCAGCGACGGTGAGCTCGCCATCCTCTGGGATCTGGATGGCACCATCATGGATTCCCAAGAAGGAATCTTGGCGACGATGCGCCACACCCTTGAGCAGCTGGACTGCGAGATCCCTGCCCCGGAAGACCTCTTTAGCTGGATTGGGCCTCCTTTCCCTTCGTCCCTGCGCCGTTGGACTCATCTCGATGAGGGCGGGATTGCTGAGGCCATTAAGGTATATCGAGAGTTTTATGAGTCGAAGGGCACACTTCTCTCTCGCCCGTTTCCCGGGGTACTGGAGATCATTACAGCGCTCCACGAGCGCGGGGTGGTGCAGGGCATTGCAACCTCCAAACCCCGCACGTCTGCTCTTCGGATGCTCGAGCGGGTCGGGGTTTTAGGAGCTTTTTCAGCGACGGGCTGCGCTGCCGATGACGAAACTCGAGGAACCAAGCTGGAAGTCATGTCAGATGCCTTGGCTGAGCTCGAGGAGATTGGGATAACCTCGAACCAGCTTGTGATGATTGGTGACCGAATTCACGATTTCGAAGCGGCCGCCGAGTTAGGGCTGACCAGTATTGGAGTGACCTGGGGCTATGGCAACGATGAGGAGCGCGCGGTCGCTACTTCTTGTGTCTCGAGCCCCGACGAGTTGTATGCATTGCTTGTGGGCGACAAACCTTTTGTCCCCAGACCGTAAAGAGATAAACACCACTACATAAGGAGGAGTAGCACATGGGAGTATTAGATCAGTTCCGTCTCGACGGGAAGAACGCACTAGTCACTGGCGCTGGGCGGGGTATTGGCCGTGCGCTTGCCGTTGCTTTAGCTGAAGCCGGTGCCCGGGTTGCGCTTGTTGGCCGTGACAGTGACGGTGCATCAGCAACGTTGTCGGCGATTAAGGACGCTGGTGGCGACGGAGTTGTCATCGCGGCGGACATCAACACCGATGAGGGCATTAACACCGCCATCACCCAGACCGTCGCCGAGCTCGGGTCTCTGGACATCCTGGTGAACAATGCCGGCTACTGCATTCACAAGCCTGCTATTGAAGTAACCAGAGATGACTACCACGCCGTCATGGGCATCAATATGGAAGCGCTCTACTTCCTGTCTCAGGCAGCAGCCAAGGTGATGCAGAAGCAGGGCGGTGGAAACATCATCAATGTCGGCTCCATCTCATCCCTTATCGTCAACCGTCCGCAGTGGCAGCCCGTGTATAACGCTTCCAAGGCCGCAGTGCACCAGCTCACCAAGAGTTTTGCGGCCGAGTGGGCGCCGCTCAACATTCGCGTGAACGCCATTGCTCCTGGATACATCAAGACTGAGATGGCGCCGGTGGATGAACCGCGGTTCAAGACTCGTTGGATCGATGATTCGCCTCAGCAGCGCTATGCGATGCCGGAGGAGCTGGCTACCACTGTGGTCTACCTTGCTAGCGAAGGCTCCAGCTTTATGACTGGCTCCATTGTCGTGATTGACGGTGGATACACCCTCTTCTAGACGAAACGCACTGTGGGGGAGGCGCTAGCGCCTCCCCCACAGTGCTGTCAGAGCCTTTGCTTAGGGGATCAGGGACACCTTGATGGATTCTTTTCCCGAGGCCACCAGGTCGAACCCTTTTTGGAAA
>JBIILX010000002.1:0-36245 GCA_044338275.1 Pontimonas sp. | reverse complement strand
TCAAAGACCGAATACGCAATAATGCGCTCGGCTTCAGAAAATCTGGGGTGGCAACTGGTCATCGTAAGAATGCGCTCCAGTGGCTCCGCACCAGCAAAACGAGGGATCTCGTCGAGGACGCTCATCGCTGTTAGCCACACGTATTCGAGATTCCTAAACCGATACACAAACCACCCCTCGCGCGTCTCGACATAGATTCGATCACCGACCCTCAGCTCGCCAATGTCGGCGAACGGCGCCCCATAGGTGGTGCGGTGGGCAGCAATCGCAAAGTTGCCGACCTCGCCCAAATCTTGGGTCTCTGGGTAGCGCCCGACCCCGAGGCGTGGGTTGTTCAGCACTGTGGGGAGGTCCACACCCTCAGCGATGGGGCGCGAGAAGTCTTCCCCAAAACGCGGAATGTAGAGGGTGGCGAAGGCTTGCCCCTCGCCATCAGCCACCACCACAGGTGGCTCACCTCCATCAGCGCGACCCTCAGACGACCCGTATGCCTTACCGAAGGTCAGCGCGTCAGCCTCCTCGGAAAAAGACTGGGACAGCTCGGTGCCGGCCGTGTTCTGTTCCACACCCACGACAACGTCGTTGATGAAGATAAACCAGACCCAGAACAGCCCCATCAGCACGCCTGCTGTGACAAGCACCTCTCCCGTGACGCCCACAATGACCGATCGGCGACGTGCTCGCGCATTACGACGCTGAGCTAGGCGGGTCTCCACTGCTTCAGTCTAGGCAGGTCAGCGCTGGAGGTTCCAAAAAAAGGCCAAACAAGTACACTATGAGGCATGGCAAAAAGATCTAGAGATCCCGTGAGTACGAGTAGCTCTTACGAAGAGAGCAACGACAACCCGGTGTGGTTGAAGCCGGTGATGTTCGGCTTGATGCTCTTTGGCCTCACCTGGATTTTGACATATTACATCTCGGGGACCGGCTGGCCAATTCCGCCGATTGGCCCCTGGAACATTGCCGTGGGCTTTGGCATCATGTTCCTCGGTTTCTTGATGACAACCCGCTGGAAATAAACCGCTGCGACTTACACGCCTGTAATTCTCCCCAATGGGGACAACCTGTGGATAACTTCTAGAACAGGACACCAGCGAGCGTCGCCGCCGCCAGCCCGAGCACAACACCAATCAGCTGTGTTCGCTCCGTGAACCTCGTGGAATTGCCTCTTGTCTTCACGAAAATCCAGGCAACTAGAGCGCCAACAAGTAGGCCGCCAATGTGCGCCTGCCAGGAAATTCCGGGAACGACGAAGCCCAAGACCAGGTTTAGGCCAAGAACAATTAACAACTGGGAATTGGCGCCGCCGAATGATCGTTGAATAACAAAAAGCGCCCCAAAAAGCCCAAAGATGGCGCCCGAGGCGCCCACCACCGCAGCGCTTGGCGACAGCCACAGAACCGCCACCGAGCCTCCTAGTCCGGAGAGGAGGAAGAGTGACAGAAAACGTCCCCGGCCGACAAGGCGCTCCACCAATGTTCCCAAGATATAGAGCGAGTAGCCGTTGAAGAGGATGTGGAAGATCGATGACGTGGAGTGCACAAACATAGTCGTGACCATCCGCCACGGCTCGATAGCGGTGATCGGGGGCCAATAGAGTAGTAACTCTGTAACGAAGCCCCCCGTCAGCCACTGAAGCGCGTAAACAACCGCCATAATGCCCAGCAGCACATAGGTAACTGCGGGGCTAAAGTCCCCCGAAACCCGAGTTCTGCCGAGCAATCTTCCAGCTACGCCGCCCGAGCCCCCGGAGGTTGCCTGGTCGTTCTTCCGGCACTCTGGGCAATGGACCCCCACTGCGGCTGGGATCTGACAATCGCCACACACCGTCCTGGCACACCGTTGGCAGAGCACGAAGCTCTCCCGCTTGGGGTGGCGATAACAGAAGTCATCGCTAGAGCCAGATGCGGGGTCCACTAGAGCTCGGTGACGGTGACGCCCGTCATGACGACGTCAGCCAGGGGCCGATCGTTTCCATCAGTGGGCGTTGCCTCAATCGCGCGAACCACATCCTTGGATGCGTCATCAAGAACAACCCCAAAAATGGTGTGGTTTCCCTGCAACCAGGTAGTTGCCGCAGTGGTGATGAAGAACTGGCTGCCGTTTGTTCCCTGGCCGCCCCGCTTACCCGCGTTGGCCATGGCCAACACAAAAGGCTCGGTGAAGTTGAGCTCCGGATGAATCTCGTCGTCAAACTGGTAGCCGGGGCCTCCCATTCCAGTGCCCGCAGGGTCGCCACCCTGAATCATGAAGCTGGGAATAATCCGGTGAAAGACCACGTCAGTGAAGAGGGGTCCCTCACCGGGCGCTCCGGTGGTGGGGTGCGTCCACTCGCGATCACCAGTAGCGAGGCCAACGAAGTTGGCTACGGTCTTCGGTGCGTGGTTTCCCAGAAGACCAACGGCGATGTCGCCCAGGTTGGTGTGAATAGTGGCGGTGTGAGTGTGTAAGGTCATGGGTTCTATTCTGTCAGCACAGGAGAATTAGTTGGCCGTTGACAGAAGTCATCAGGAACCCCAAGGTTAAGTCTGTAAGACTCGAAGACCAAGAGCACAAGAGGACCTAATGGATGTGGATCGTAAAACTAGGCGAGAAATCAGCAGACTGACCCACGAGGCTCAGCGGTTGTGGGATGAACAACGCGAGGTCCTGAGCCACGCTAAAGAGATGGCTCTCGATGCCTCTCGGCACGCCGGAAATGTTGCCCGTCGGGAGTGGCTCCCCCGTGCCCGATCCGCCTACAAAAGCTCCATTGAACCCAACCTGTCAAGAATCCCCTGGAAGAAGGTAGTGCCCATGCCTAAGAAGTCCTCTAGCCCCATCGTTTACGTCCTCATGGCAATCGGCGCCATTGCCGTAGCAGCAGTGAGCTACGCCGCCTGGCAGACACTGCGCGCCGACGAGGATCTCTGGGTTGAGGAAGACGCGGACTAAATTCTTACGCCAATTCGTAGGCGCGTCATGCCTGGGAACATAGACTGAAATCATGACAACCCCCCAGAAAGCAATCCTCCTTCCGCTCATTGGGCTTATGGTCGGGTGGACACTTTTCATGTTTGCCAGTTTTAGCGAGCTTTTCGTGCAGCCGGTCTATGGACCCGATGGTTCCTGGTTGAGTGACGGGCCCTCAGTCAGAGCGTCAACCTACCTCTACTTATCCGGAATAGCGGTTTTTTCCATTCTGTCGATGCAGAGCCTCAGAACGACGGCTCGGTATCGACAAAAAGTCGGTGCGGACGAACCCCTGACAAAAGCTGCGTATAGGTTTGCAAATCTCACCGTGATTATCGGGCTTGCCGGTGCGGTAATTTTCGCAATTTCTACCTTCCTTGGCGCTTTTACGAACTTGGGAGGAGACGAGCCTCTTCTCAGCCGACTGGTGGGTGTCTACGCGCCAATCATCATTGCTGCAGCTCTAGTTGTGGTGATTATCCTCGTAGCGTTCGTGTTCCGGAGCGATCAGCCTGAGAGCACAGGCGCCCAAAAGACGGGCTTATCCGACCGACAAAAAGCGCTGGGACTTGGCTACGCCACCCCCATCATTGCTGGTGCTCTTGCCATCGTGTTTGGTCTTGTGGTCTATGACATCACCAGAACCACCCTGGAAGAGTGGGTCTGGGTCGTTATTCAGGTAATCATCGCCGCTGGGATTATCTTGGGCACGCGGTTTGCCCGCCTGGCTAAAGCGGAGAAGCCAGCCCCACCGAAGCCCCGCACTGCATGGGCCAGCGGCGCCTGGAATCTGAACTTTGTCCTCTCCATTGTTTTTGGTGCAGTTGTCTCGGTCATGGCGTTCACCTTCGGTGCCATGTCTTTTGAGGCTCTGCGGGACTACAACTTCGACTACGCCGGCTGGGAGATGAAGCCTCTCACTCTCGGTTGGTTCGTCGGAGATTTTGCACCCGCGCTGGTTCTGATTCTTCTCGTGACAATCGGCCTGTACGCGACGATTACCGAGCGCCACCGGGCGCCTGAAACGGCTGGCTAGACCGTCTCTGGAATCTTTGCTGACTTCTGGGGCTCGTGCTGGCCTCGTTTGGACTTGCGGACATAAGCTTCGCGGCGTCGCGATGCCAGATAACTACCAATCGCGACCAGCGGCAGGCCCACAAGCATTCCCAGTGTGAGGGGCTCTGCCAAGAACACCACACCCAGCACAAGCGCGACAGCGAGGTTCACATAGGTCAGCAAGCTCGCGCGAGCGGGCCCGATTTCTCTAATCAAGGCAAAGAACAGCACAAAAGCGAGCGCCGAGCACGCCAAGCCCAGAACCAAAACCGACCCCCAGGCTTCGAGCGAAGGGCCCTGGGCAATATCTGCCGGGAGAGTGAAAGCAGCAAACGGCGCATAGATGAGGGTGACCATCGTCAATGACACTGCGATGACACCGAGTGTGGGGACATCACCCGGCATCCGATTGGCAACAATCGGGGCCACGGCATAACCCACAGCAGAGGCCAAAACCATCAATACGGGCGTGAGTCCCACCAAGCCAGAGAACACATCGAGCCCAACAAGGGAGAGCACGCCAGAGAAACCGATAACCAGGCCGAGAACGGTAAAGGGGTGCCAGGCCGATTTGTCGCCCAATAGGCCTACGAAGAACGCTGCAATAAAGGGCACTGTCGTAATCAGTAGGCCAGCGAGGCTTGAGGAAATACTCCGCTCGGCCTCAGTGATGAGCCACCACGGGCCAACCATTTCCAGCAGTGCGAAGGTCAAGACCCAGGGCCAAGCCTCCAGGGTTCGTCGCAACATTCCTTTTTTCCACGCGATCGGCAACAAAACGAGCGTTCCCAGGAAGACCCGGAGGAAGACAATGCTCACTGTCTCGAAGTGTTCCAGGGCCAGGGCGATGAAGAAATAGGGTGTGCCCCAGATCACTCCGACGGAGAGAAACAGAAGCAGGGCTCGACGTGACACCAGGTCAGCGTAGTCGAAATGTCGGGGCCACCGACACGGACTCGCCCCGCCATTCAGGGCGTGGCGCTTCGGAAACGGAGCCTTAGACTGTGCCTGCGCTCGGAGAGGGAACAGTGGTCGATTTCGCGGTATTGGCGGCTTTCGTTCCCGCTTCTCTGGTGATTATTCTCTCGCCTGGAGCCGATACATTCCTTCTCCTGCGCTATGCGATCCGTGGCGGTCGGTCAGCGGGATTCAGCGCGATGTTCGGGATTCTCGCGGGCCTGAGTCTGATTTCACTACTGCTTATCTCGGGTATTGGTCTCCTGGTGAGCCAGTATCCCCTCGCTCTCGATGTGCTCACTCTGGCGGGGATTGGCGTATTGGTTGTTCTCGCGGCAATCAGTGCGCGGGCTGCATTCAGGCTGCTCAAGGACGTCTCGGGACCTGGGGGCCCGGCGACCACAGAGCTTGGGCCGAGTTTCACCGCTGGAGAGCCCTTCCGACTGTCACTGATTACCAATGTGACAAACCCGAAGGTGCTGATCTTCTATCTGGCGTTCTTCCCGCAGTTTCTTGGCACCGCAACAAGTGTTGTCTGGCAGCTCAGCCTCCTGAGCGTTGCATTTTTGGTGGTCACTGTCATCTGGCTCGTGCCCCTGGTTTTTGCAGCCTCAGCGGCGTCAGCGTTCTTCCAGCGACCCAAGGTCGCTATCGCCATGGAATTCAGCGTGGCAGGTGTGTTCCTGCTCCTAGCCGTCCTGTTGGCAATCACCGCCTCGACAACAGGATGAAATAGCCCAAACACTGGAGACAGTAGAAGGATATTTCTGGAATTATTTTGCTACTATTATTCCTGACCAGTCGGTGAGGAGTAGCAATGAGCAAGTCGTGGACCTTCTTGAGTCACCACGGTCACGTGTTGATTCTGCTGGCCAATAATCCTGATGACACGATTGACAACCTCGCTCTACAAGCCGGGGTGACTTCGCGGTCAGTGACCTCGATTCTCAAAGACCTTGAGGCGACCCAGTACATCACCAAGCGCAAGGTGGGCCGGCGAAACCACTATGAGATCAACACCGGGGGGCCTCTTCGCCACCCCACGAGTGCCCATCGGACCATCGGTGAACTTATCCAGTCACTCGGGAGTCTTCGCTCATGAGCTTTGCCGAGACTCTTGGCCTCGCGCTAATCAACCTCACCTCACCGCCGGTGCTCGCCTTCGCTCTTGGTCTGATTGCTGTCAGCATCAAGAGCGACCTCCGTCTGCCAGAACCCGTATATCAAGCACTGTCGATTTACCTGCTTCTCGCAATAGGCGTGAAGGGCGGCGTCTCACTCTCTGACGCCACCTGGAGTGACGTGGCCCTTCCGCTCCTCGCTACCGTTGTGCTGGGAATCATCATCCCGATTCTTGCCTTTGTGGGCCTCCGGGTGACTTCTCGACTAGACACTGTGAATCGCGGCGCGATGGCCGCCCACTACGGGTCAACGTCGTTGGTTACATTCACCGCGACCCTCGTCTTCCTGGACTCCATCGGTGTGACCTACGAGGGATTTGTGACGACCTTGCTTGCAACGATGGAGGTTCCCGGCATCATCATTGGTCTGCTCCTAGCCGCTCGGGGGGCTTCAACCACCGTTGGCTGGTCGGGAACGCTGCGAGAGGTTCTCACCGGGCGCTCCATTGTGCTATTGGCCGGCGGGCTCGGGGTTGGCGTCATCACCGGTGCCAGCGGTTATCAGGGCATCGAGCCACTGTTCTCCGGGCTATTCCCCGGAATCCTGACCCTTTTTCTCCTGGAACTAGGCATTGTGGCGGGTCGCCGACTCAAGGACATCGGCCTTGGCGGCTGGCCCGTAGTGGCATTTGGCCTCTGGTTCCCCCTCATATCTGGGTCGCTCGGAGTGATTGCTGGCCAGATGGCTGGACTCAGCCTCGGCGGTGCCACCGTTCTTGGGGTGATGAGTGCCTCGGCTTCCTATATCGCAGCACCTGCTGCTGTCCGATTGGCGTTGCCGGAGGCCAGCCCCGGCATTTACCTGACCGCTGCGCTCGGGGTGACATTCCCGTTCAATCTCATTGCAGGAATCCCCCTCTTGCATTCCCTCAGCACCTTCCTGGCAGACTTGACTTTATGACCAGAAGCCGCCGGAAGCTACTGACCATCGTCGCCGAATCGGGGCTGGAAAAACGGCTCGTCGCAGTCCTCCACGATGCCGGAGCAAGGGGTCACACGGTTTCCACCGCTCACGGAGAAGGCCCCCGTAATCAGAGGGCGGGCGACATCTCAGGTGGAAACATTCGCATCGA
The DNA here is from genome assembly GCA_044338275.1 of Pontimonas sp. Taxonomy (GTDB): domain Bacteria; phylum Actinomycetota; class Actinomycetes; order Actinomycetales; family Microbacteriaceae; genus Pontimonas. Next base: position 29,026 of record JBIILX010000002.1, on the reverse strand, counting down.
ATCGGTGCTTAGTGACGCGGTACTCGAGGCGGTTCTAGAGAAGATTGCCGCCGACTACTTTCCCCACTACGCGGTGAGTGCCTGGGTCGCCGATGTGGAGGTCATTAGGGACGAGCGCTACTAATCACTCGACCGCGTAGACGCGGTGAAACAGAACCGTGGTGCCGGCCGAGGGACGACACTCAACCGTGACGGTGTTCAAGCCCCGATCGACAAGATCTAAACGCTTACCCACTCCGAGGAGACGCGTCACCGACGTGGCGACATGGTCGATAACGCGCTCACTGAAGGTCGCTTCGTGACACACAATCGCGACTCGATCAAAACCCGGCGAAAGCTCCCACGACACAATGACCTTCTGGTTATTGAGCGCAGCAACCTCTAGTTTGCCCTCCAATGTCTTTCGGAATTTCCGCCGAACTGAGGGGTCCGTAGCCATCTCTAGTTGAGCACCGCCAGCAATAGACCCAATGCGCCCGGGGCAAAATACTGGAATCCCGCAAGCGCGCCCGCCGCAACTGTCACCGTAGAAAGAATGCCAAGGGCAAAACCTGCTCTCCTGGCTCGCTTCCTCACGCGTCCCAACTCGAGCTCATAGGATTCCGGCTGAAGCGTTCTCAATCTCTGTGTCAGATAGGTGGCATTGTCGGATTCCTCCACGGTGCTCCCTCTGGTCCACGTGACGAAATTGTCACCCTCGGGTGACAAGTTTAGGAACCCGCCGGCGGAAAACTAATTCAATTACTGCGGGATATCTTTACCGAGTTTAGATTGCGTGCGCCATTGTTCGATCGACAGGATGCCGAACAGCGCTTATGGCCTGGGGAACACACCGATCCTGGCCAAAGTTGTGGAGCCTAGGGGAATCGAACCCCTGACCTCCTGCTTGCAAAGCAGGCGCTCTACCAATTGAGCTAAGGCCCCTCGTTTTTAGTTATGTGGTCTTGCGTGGGGCTACCAGGACTTGAACCTGGGACCTCTTCGTTATCAGCGAAGCGCTCTAACCACCTGAGCTATAGCCCCGAAGACCGAATACGACATTAGCGTAAGGAGGCCGTCCGTTCCCAATCGGCTAGGTGTTGGTGAACCCCACAGTCAATCCCCCTGTGAACCGCGCAATGGCGTTGTACAACACCGCGCCCACCGATCCGAGAACAGTAAGCGATACGACGTTGATCAGCGCGCCAACGAAGGCAAGCAACAGAACCTGGCCAAACTCGAGCAAGGCAAGGATTCCGCCCCCGCCATCGCCGAGAATATCGCCAATGACGCCTTCTAAAGCACCGATCACGCCAATCGCGCTCAGCAACAGCCAACTCAGAATCACCGTCAAGAAGACAGCTACTGAAATGGCCACGGCAATCATGGCGGAGACCTTCACTGCCGACCAGAGGTCAATGTAAACAAGGTTCAGGCGGACCTGTTTGGCGGTCGCCACCGAGGCTTTCCTGGTGGGGGCTTCTGTCTCAGGAGTCGTCATTCCGCTTCTGCTTTCTCGTCCTCTGCCGGTAGTTCCGAATCGACACTACTACCCTCTTCTGAACCCTCAAGGTCGCGATCCTGGTTTCTGGCAATACCAAGAACCGTATCCTCTTCGTCCATCCTCGCAAAAACGACACCCATGGTGTCACGGCCCTTGGCGGGAACCTCATTCACTCCGGAACGAACCACCTTGCCGCTTTCCAAAACGACCAGAACTTCGTCATCTTCACCCACTATCAGGCCACCGACCAAGCCTCCCCTAGTCTCAGAGAGCTTCGCGACCTTGATGCCAAGGCCGCCACGTTGCTGAGGTCGGTACTGATCGACAGCCGTGCGCTTGGCATAGCCGCCCTCGGTGACCACAAAGACAAAGCCTTCGTCGGTAACCACCGATGCTGAGAGCAGTTGGTCCTCCCCGCGGAAATGCATGCCGATTACACCAGCGGTCGAGCGGCCCATGGGGCGCAACGTGGTGTCCGTGGCGCTAAACCGCAGTGACATACCCCCGCGCGACACCAAAAGAATGTCATCGCCATCATTGATCAACATCGCGGACACCAATTGGTCGTCGTCCTTCAAGTTGATGGCGATAATTCCGCCCACACGGTTGGTGTCGTATTGAGTGAGCTCGGTCTTCTTGACCATTCCCTGCTTGGTGGCGAGCACCAGATACTGTGCTGCCTCGTAGTTAGCGATGTCAAGGATCTGAGCGATATCTTCTCCTGGCTGCAAAGCCAAGAGGTTTGCGACGTGTTGACCCTTAGCGTCACGGCCAGCTTCTTGGACCTCGTAAGCCTTTGCCCGGTAAACCCGGCCAGTGGTCGTGAAGAACAAGAGCCAGCGGTGGGTAGTGGTGACGAAGAAGTGCTCAACCACGTCATCGGCGCGCAGTTGGGCCCCTTTGACACCCTTCCCGCCACGGTGTTGGCTGCGGTAACTGGCGCTCTTGGTGCGCTTGATATAACCCCCGCGGGTGACCGTAATGACCATCTCTTCCTCAGGAATCAAGTCTTCATTGGTCATTTCGCCGTCGTACGTGGCAAGAATCTCGGTGCGCCGGTCATCACCGTAGCGGTCGGTAATCTCACGAAGCTCGTCGCTGACAATCGTGCGCTGACGCTCCTCAGAGGCCAGGATTCCCTTGAACTCGGTGATCATGGCCTCGAGTTCAGCGGCCTGCTCGACAATCTTCTGACGCTCCAGAGCTGCCAAACGGCGCAGCTGCAGGTTAAGGATTGCTAGGGCCTGGTCGTCGTCGACTGTGAGGAGCTTTTTCAAGCCCTCTTTGGCCTCTTCAACGGTGGGCGACTTGCGAATCAGGGCGATGACCTCGTCGAGGGCATCCAATGCCTTGAGGTAACCGCGCAAGATGTGAGCATCGGCTTCGGCTTTGTCGAGGCGGAATTGGGTGCGGCGGACAATCACCTCAATCTGGTGGGTGACCCAGTAGGTAATGAAGGCATCGAGAGTCAGTGTCCGTGGGACACCGTCGACGATGGCGAGCATGTTGGCGCCAAAGTTTTCTTGCAAGGAAGTGTGCTTATACAAGTTGTTCAGCACAACCTTGGCGACAGCGTCGCGCTTGAGCACAATCACCAAGCGCTGGCCTGTGCGGCCAGAGGTCTCATCGCGGATATCCGCAATGCCCGTGAGCTTGCCTTCCTTGACGAGGTCGGCAATCTTGATTGCAAGATTGTCCGGGTTCACTTGATACGGCAGCTCGGTCACAACAAGACAGGTTCGTCCTTGGATTTCTTCCACCGTGACAACGGCCCGCATCGTGATGGACCCACGACCAGTCCGATACGCGTCGTGAATTCCCTTAGATCCAAGAATCTGTGCGCCGGTGGGGAAATCTGGGCCCTTCACTAAGCCAAGTGCTGCATCCAGAAGTTCTTCGCGGCTGGCGGTGGGGTGGGCAAGGTGCCACTGCGCGGCTTCTGCCACCTCGCGCAGGTTGTGCGGGGGAATATTGGTCGCCATGCCCACTGCGATACCGACTGATCCGTTGACCAAGAGGTTGGGGAAGCGGCTCGGCAAAATAGCCGGTTCCTGGGTTCGACCGTCGTAGTTGTCCTGGAAATCAACGGTGTTCTCTTCAATGTCGCGCACCATCTCGAGCGCGAGGTTGGCCATCTTGGTCTCCGTATACCGAGGAGCTGCCGCGCCATCGTTTCCTGGGCTACCAAAGTTTCCCTGGCCAGCAGCCAACGGATAACGCATACTCCAGGGCTGGACCAAACGAACAAGGGCGTCATAAATTGCGCTGTCACCGTGCGGGTGGAACTTACCCATGACGTCACCGACGACACGAGAACACTTAGAAAACGACTTATCGGGGCGATACCCGCCGTCATACATTGCGTAAAGAACACGACGGTGGACGGGCTTGAGACCATCGCGAACATCGGGAAGCGCACGCCCCACGATGACGCTCATGGCGTAGTCCAGGTAGGACCGCTGCATTTCTACTTGCAGGTCTACCTGATCGACCCGATCAGTAATGCGCTCTGGATTCTGTTCGTCAGCCATATCTCAGTCCTAAATGTCCAGGAATCGTACGTCTCGAGCGTTTTGTTGGATAAAAGTGCGCCGCGCTTCGACGTCTTCGCCCATCAGAGTGCTAAATACTGTGTCCGCAACAGCGGCGTCATCGAGTGTGACCTGCAGAAGCGTTCTGGTGTCCGGGTTCATGGTGGTGTCCCAGAGTTCCTGGTGGTTCATTTCACCGAGACCTTTGTAGCGCTGAACTGCGTTGTCTTTAGGAAGCCTCTTGCCTTCTTTCTTGCCAGCCTCCGTGAGGGCGTCCCTCTCCCGGTCGCTGTAGACGTACTCGTGGTCAGAGTTCGACCACTTCAAGCGATACAACGGCGGTTGAGCAAGATAGACGTACCCGCGCTCAATCAACGGGCGCATGTATCTAAAGAGCAGAGTAAGCAGAAGAGTGGTGATGTGCTGGCCATCAACATCGGCATCAGCCATCAACACAATCTTGTGATACCGAACCTTCTCAACGTCGAAATCTTCGCCGATTCCCGCGCCAAACGCGGTGATCATGCCTTGGATTTCTGTGTTTCCGAGAGCACGGTCCAGTCGCGCCTTCTCGACGTTCAGAATCTTGCCACGCAGGGGCAAAATCGCCTGGGTTTCGGGGTTCCGGCCAGACACCGCACTACCACCGGCCGAATCGCCCTCTACAAGGAAGATTTCGCTGATGGTTGCGTCCTTCGACTGGCAGTCCTTCAGTTTTCCTGGCATTCCGCCGGATTCGAGGAGCCCTTTACGTCTGGTTTGCTCACGAGCCTTGCGGGCGGCAATTCTTGCCTGTGAGGCTTGGACGGTTTTGCGAACCACATCTTTACCCTGGGCGGGGTTGCGTTCGAACCAGTCCCCTAAATGCTCGCCAGTAACTTTCTGAACAAAAGACTTGGCCTCAGTGTTACCGAGCTTCGTCTTGGTTTGGCCCTCAAACTGTGGTTCGCCAAGCTTCACCGACACCACTGCTGTGAGGCCCTCTCGGACATCATCACCGGTCAGATTCTCGTCTTTTTCTTTCAAGAGGCCCGTGGACCTGGCGTACTTGTTGACCAGGGTTGTCAGTGCTGCCCGGAACCCCTCTTCGTGGGTTCCACCTTCGTGCGTGTTGATGGTGTTGGCATAGGTATGAACGCTCTCGGAATATGCGGAGGTCCACTGCATTGCCACTTCAAGGGCGATCTTCCGCTCGGTGTCTTCGGCCTCAAAAGAAATGATGTCCGGGTGAATCAGGTCGATCTTCTTGGCCGAGTTTAGGTATTCGACGTAATCGACGAGACCCTGTTCGTATTTGTAGCTGTCCTTGCGGCCGTTAGCTGTTGGCCGTTCATCGCTCAAGTTGATTTGAAGACCCTTATTCAAAAACGCCATCTGCTGGAAGCGGGTCCGAAGTGTCTCGTAGTCGAAGTCGACGGTCTCAAAGATGACGCTGTTGGGCCAGAAGGTAATGGTCGTTCCGGTTTCGTCAGTCGGACCAGCTTTGGCCAAGGGCTTCTCCGGAACACCGTCACGGTATTGCTGGGTCCACTCACTGCCTTGACGACGGACCAGAACATCAAGTTTCTGAGACAGCGCGTTGACCACACTGCTTCCCACGCCATGGAGACCGCCGGAGACGGCATAGCCGCCGCCGCCAAACTTTCCGCCGGCGTGGAGGGTGGTGAGTACAACCTGGACGGTGGACACTTTCTCGACCGGGTGCTCGTCGACCGGGATCCCACGACCGTTATCGGAGACGCGGACTCCACCGTCGGGCAAGATGACCACATTAATCAGATCGCAGTGGCCGGCAAGCGCCTCATCCACCGAGTTATCGACGATCTCATAGACCAAGTGGTGTAGACCACGGGGGCCGGTGGACCCGATGTACATACCGGGTCGCTTGCGCACTGCCTCAAGGCCTTCAAGGACCTGAATGTCGCTGGCGCCGTAGGAACTCTCGTCGGAATTTTTCTTCGGCGCATCGCTCATTGTTTGAGGTCTCCTTCAGTGCGGTTCGTCATCCAAAAAATCGGGTTTTTTGGCATCTCGCGAACTGCTCTAAGTCTACCGAGGGGGCCTTGCAAAACGACTGATTTAGGCCCTGTGGGGAGAGAATTATTTCTCCACCACCAATTAGGGGGTTCTAACCGTAAGTATCGCGCGGGCCGCGCCCTGGGACCGAGCGCCGGCCATGTTTCCACGAGGGGGCACCCGGTGCTTTGATGCTCAATTCCACAATCCCCGCGTTCGGGAACTTCTCGGTGAGTGATTCCAGGAGCGTGGAGCGCATCAAACGAAGCTGGGTTGCCCACGCACTCGAGTCGCACTGAATCTCCATGACACCATCACTTGCCCCCACGGGGATCGCGTGCCCTGCGACATCGGTCCCGACAATCTCTGGCCACTGCTCCATCAGTTCGGCCCTCGCAATATCAGCGCCCCACCCCATAGAAGAGGTCAAGCTCTCCATCGCCTCAGCAAAAGAACCAGGATCGCGCCCCACCCCATAGGCCTCGGACCCCTGGGGGGTGGGGTCCTTAGTGGGGCGCGGCGCGTAGCCGCCGAATTGGTGGCGAAACCGTTGATAGACGTTGCTGGACTCGGACATGTCGGGGCTCATCGTGGACTAACCACCCCAGCCTTAACGTCAACGAGGCTGCCGCCTAACTCGGTGGGTAGATCTTCTTCAACTGCGGCGGTCACAATGAGTTGAGAATAGTCGCCGACAAGCCCGACAAGCCTTTCCCGCCTCGACTTATCGAGCTCCGAGAAGACATCATCAAGCACAATGATGGGGTCACCGCTGGCTCTCTCCTGACGCAACCATTGCGCTGTGCCAAGCCGCAGGCTCAGAGCCAGCGACCATGTTTCGCCTTGACTGGCGTGGGTGCGCCCCAGCTTCCCTGAAATCATGAATTCAACATCATCCCTGTGCGGACCTATCAGGCTGATACCGCGTTCGATCTCCTCCTTGGCTTTACTGGCTATTCCCTCGGCGACCAAACCAGCCACAACAGCGGGCTCTGCTAAGTCCGCGTCTTCAGATTCTGGGAAGAAACTTGGCACGTAGCGGAAATCAAGGACATCATCGGCCGCTAATTGCGCATAATTCTGTGTCGCCAGCGGCATTACCTCGCTCAGGTAGCGCTGCCTGGCCACAATGATTTGTGTCGCAAGCTCTACGAACTTGTCGTTCCACACCGACAGTGTTGATGTGTCACGCGAGGACGCTAGCTTCAGGGACTTGAGTAGAGAGTTTCGTTGTTTGATAACGCGCTCGAAGTCTTGATAAATGGCAGCCATCGAGGGGCTGGCACTAATCACCAGCTGGTCCATGAAGGCACGGCGATCACCGGGTTCACCACGCACTATGGCCGTATCTTCGGGGGCAAACATGACGACCGATACCCAATGTGGGATATCAGAAGCCTTTGCTTTGACCCCATTCACCTGCGCCTCACTCGAGCCCTTACGTTTGAGGGTTAGGCCGACCCCAACTGAACGCTGGTCGTGACGAAGGTCCGCGTAAATGGTTGCGGCCTGTTCGCCATCAGTGATGAGTGGCTGGGTACTAGACACCCTGTGAGATCCCAGTGTTGCCAGATACGCCAGGGCTTCAACAACGTTTGTTTTGCCTTGGCCATTCGGACCCACCAGGACTGTGGTCCCCAGCGCGAAATTCAGCGACGACTGTGCATGATTGCGCCAACCAGTAATCTCTAGTTTTTCCACCCACACGGCATTACGCCGTTACCGCATAAGTAGGTTGGGCTGCAGTAGATACCTGTAGTTCTGAGAATCATCACCGTCGTGAGATTTCTGCGCGGTAATCAGAACGGGACCCGGCTTGTTGGGGTTATCTGTTTGGGTGAACGCAATGCGTACAAATTCACTGTGTGCGGCGGCCAGCCCATCGATTAAGAACTGTGGTTTCAGCGACACCACACAATCAGCACCCACAATATGGCCGTCAATTGTTTCTGAGGCCTGGGCTTGTTCAGACCCGAGTGCTTCAAGAGCGACGCCGTCACTGGTGAAGGAATAGCGCAGGGGCGCTTCGCGCTCCAACACCAAGGCAACCCGTCGCGTAGCTTCGACCAAATCTTGGGTGCTCACCACTGCGTAATTCGGGCTTGATTCGGGGAAGAGCTTTTGAACGGGTGGGAACGTGCCCTTGATCAGCAAGCTTGTCACTGTTCGGTCTGCCGAGCTAAACGCAACAAGCTCACGATCGCCGCCAGTTGCAATAGTGATCGTAATCTCCGCGGCTTGACCAAAAGTCTTGCCAATCTCGGCAAGGGTCCGGGCTGGGATGAGAGCCTGGAGTCCTTCCGACCCAATACCATCTCCGGACCAAGCCAACTCTTTAGCCGCTACGCGGTAACGATCTGTCGCCATCATGGCGAGGCCCGTGGCGGAGACGTCAAGGAGCACACCAGTAATCACTGGAGTTACGTCATCACGTGATGCCGCGGTGGCGACCTGGCTCACCGCGTTCGCAAATTCTTGCCCTGGAATTGATCCGGTTACACCGGAGACCTCGGGAAGGTTCGGATACTCCTCGACTGGCATGGTGGCCAAAGAGAACTTGGCAGAACCAGACGTCACACTCATTGATGAACCATTCACATCGCAGACGACGGTATCCCCAGGAAGGCGCTGAGCAATTTCGGCAAGCAGCCGCCCCGACACGAGAACTGTGCCCGGCTGCGAAACATCTGCATCTACTCGAGTCTTGGCAGAGACTTCGTAATCGAAGGAAGAGATGGTGATCCCCGAAGATTCGGCAACAATAAGCACGCCACTAAGAATGGGAAGCATTGTTCTCTGGGGTAGGAGTTTCACAGCGAACGAGACTGCTTCGCTGAACACATCCTTGTTGACTTCGAATTTCACGACTACTACCTCACGGTCCGAAAGATTAGTACTTGATTGTGGCACAGACTCGACCCAATCGGTTTTCCGAAAAAGTTATTGGTTTTCTTCATTCGTTAACTCTTTAACACTCATAACCCTTGGGGAGAAGTGCATAACTTCGTTCGATGACTGCAATTTTATGGAAACTACATCAGTGTGAGATGTGGAGAGTAAATGTGGACTTTGTGGAATGCACCCGAGTCGCAGTTTGCGAGGCTTTCAATGTTTCTTAATTGTGGATAAGTGCCGGGTGTCGTCAACAAGGAATGAAACTTTCTCCACATGTTATCCACAGTGTGTGAAACCCTCTACCTTAACTTTATCGGGCTTAATAACTTGAGTTCTGCTTGATACGGCTGGTGATCTCTGTCACCTGGTTATAAATAGAACGCCGTTCCTTCATGAGTTCGCTGATCTTCTTATTCGCGTACATCACGGTGGTGTGGTCGCGGTTGCCAAAGAGCTGTCCAATTTTCGGCAAAGAAAGGCTTGTCATCTCTCGACAGAGATACATGGCGACCTGCCGGGCTAGCGCAATTGTTTGTGAGCGCGATGATCCATAAAGGTCCTCGACGCTCAGCTGGTAGAAGGTAGCAGCCAAGCTAATGATGTCCCCGGGGGCAACCACGTTGGTTTCTTCGCTGAGAACCAAGTCTTTCAACACGGTCTGGGCAAGTAGCATGTCAATTGCTGTCTTGTTCAAATTGGCGAAGGCGGTCACTCGAATGAGAGCACCCTCTAGTTCGCGGATGTTTGATGACACTTTTGAGGCCATGTATTCAACGACGTCATCGTTAATGTCGATTCGCTCGCTCGCCGCCTTCTTACGAAGGATGGCAATACGTGTCTCGAGGTCGGGGGCCTGAACGTCGGTGATCAAACCCCATTCGAAGCGACTACGCATCCGGTCTTCAAATCCCGTGAGCTGTTTTGGCGGCAGGTCGCTCGTGACCACAACTTGCTTGTTGTGGTCGTGCAACGTGTTGAACGTGTGGAAGAAGGCTTCTTGAGTTGAATCTTTTCCTTGAAGGAATTGAATGTCATCAATCAACAGAATGTCGATTTCTCGGTAGCGGGACTGGAACTCGGGTCCCCGGTTATTAGCGATGGCGTTAATGAAGTCATTAGTGAACTCTTCGGAGCTCACATAGCGAACTCGGATTCCCTTGAACAAGTTCTGGGCATAGTGGCCAATGGCGTGAAGCAGGTGGGTTTTGCCCAACCCTGATCCGCCATAAATAAAGAGTGGGTTGTATGCCTTGGCGGGTGCTTCTGCGACCGCAACGGCGGCAGCGTGTGAGAAACGGTTCGAGGATCCGATAACAAAGTTGTCGAAGCTGTATTTGTTGTTGAGGCGGGACTGGTTTTGTCCGGTGAGCACAGGGGGCTCGTCCGGGCGGTCCGGGGCAACGTCACCGCTGCCGAGTTCATCGGCGGGAATTTGCAGAACGTCGCTCTCAATGTCGGGGTTGACGACAATGGCGAAGCTGTTGATCTCAGAATCTTCAATTCCCTCCAGAGCAGAAAGGAGTGGAAGTCGAACCCGTTGCTCCAGCATGCCGCGCGTGAGTTCGTTGGGAACCTCTAGGTAGAGAACACCGGCCATGACGCCTCGCGGCTCGACCAGATCGAGAAAGCCCCACAACTGAGGAGTAATTCGTGCGTCGGTGGTGAGGTGACTCATCACTCCGCGCCAGAGTTCGACAATGTCGGTCTCTGTTTCGGCCATCACTCAACCTCTCGTTTCTCTTGGACTGGCTCTCTGACCCACACGCTAGAGGGCGGTTTCGGGTCGATGCTATCCATGAGCGTACCTGTGGATAACTTCAATTGCGAAATGTAAGTTTGACCAGTCGGTCTTTCGGCCTTATCCTTGGGTGTCCCCATCGGGGCAAGGGTTTCCGGTATCAGCCGGGTCAGCACCAAGGAGTATGTGTCATGAGTAAGCGTACGTTCCAACCCAACAACCGTCGCCGCGCAAAGGTGCACGGTTTCCGCTTGCGTATGCGTACTCGTGCTGGCCGCGCCATTCTTGCTGCACGCCGCCGCAAGGGCCGCGTCCGCCTTTCTGCCTAAGGGAGCTCCCCGTGTTAGCACGGGCTCATCGCATCGTTGATGGCGATCACCTCCGCCAGGTTTCCAGGCGAGGATCTCGTGTTGCCTCAGAGTATTTTGTTGCCGCCAGGCTAACCACCCAGTCAGAAGCCCCCGGCCGTTTTGGTTTTGTGGTGTCTAAGCAGGTCGGCGGGGCGGTGGTTCGCAACAGGGTCAAACGGCGTTTGCGTGAAATGGCCCAGGGTGAAATTACTCGGGGGTTCTCGGGCGAGGATGTCGTCGTTCAGGCTTTGCCAGCTGCCAGCGGGGCGTCCTATGAAGAGCTCGCAAGTGCGTGGGGACGAGTCTTCACGCGATGAGAACTTTGTTGCTGGGTCTGCTCTTGGTTCCGCGCAATAGTGCGCTGGCGATTTTGCTGGCCTATCGCACAGTAATCTCTCCCCTCTATGGAGAGGTCTGTCGGTACTACCCCAGCTGCTCGCTCTATACCCTTCGGGCTATTCAGTATCATGGTGCGCTCTGGGGCATAGGCTTAGGCATCATTCGGATTCTTCGGTGTAACCCCTTTGCACGTGGTGGCATCGATGATGCGCCCGAGCGCTTGAGATCAACCTACGAAGTAACACCCCTGGGTTTTGTGAAGGTAAAGGAGAGGTAGCACGTGGGAGTAATTGACACAATCCTCTGGCCTATTCGGTGGGTCATTGAAGCGGTGCTGGCCGGTTCGCACTCGCTCCTTCAGGGCTTCGGAATGGACCCTGCTGCTGGTGCGACGTGGTTCCTCTCTATTGCCGCCCTTGTGCTCGTAGTGCGCGCGGCGCTGATCCCGGTCTTCGTTCGCCAAATCAAGAGCCAGCGTAGAATGATGGAAATTGCTCCTGACCTCAAGAAGATTCAGGATAAGTACAAGGGCAAGAAAGACCAGTTCTCTCGTGAGGCAATGTCCCGCGAAACGATGGCGCTCTATAGCAAGGCGGGAACAAACCCCTTCTCGTCTTGTCTTCCTCTGTTGCTCCAGATGCCGATCTTCTTTGGCCTTTTCAGCGTTCTTCAGAATGCGGCTCAGGGCCTCGCAGGCGTCTCGTTCATGACAGAGGAGCTGGCCGAGGAGTTTGGGGAGGCAGCCCTCTTTGGCCTCGCCCCGCTGCAGACGACTATGGCTTTTGCATTGAGTGATGAGTCGACCCTGAGCCAGCAGGCCACCATCGCTGTTGTCGTGACGGCCGCCGTGATGGTCATTTTGATGTCAGTGTCGCAGTTCATCACCCAACTGCAGATCATGTCGAAGAATCAGTCCCCGGCGATGAAAGAAAGCCCGATGTATCGTCAGCAGCGCATCCTGCTCTACATGCTGCCGCTGGTTTTCCTCTTCTCCGGCGTGTTCTTCTCTTTGGGTGTTATGACCTACTGGCTGGTCTCAAACTTCTGGACCATGGCCCAGCAGTTCATTGTTATTCGCAATATGCCGACCCCCGGGAGCGAGGCAGACATAGCGCGTGAGGCGCGTCTTGCCAAAAAGCGCGAGCGCAAGGGCATCGTGATTGTCGAAGATGAGGCTCCTCAGGAGACCGAGGACGAGAAACGTCAGAGAGAACAACCGCTCGGTAAAGAGCGGGCCAAGAAGAAGAACAAGAAGAAAAAGAAGGGCTCCTAATGGCTAAGACCGAGATCGAGATGGTCGTCCCCGACGAGGGTGAGCTCGCAGCAGATTACTTGGAGGCTTTGCTCGACATTGCTGACTTAGATGGAGACATTGAAATCGAGCTGCGCCAGGAGCGCACCTACGTTACGGTCGGATCTCCCGAGACCGACGATCTCGACGTGCTCTCCTCGCCTGATGTCGTGCTGGCTCTTCAGGACCTAACCCGGCTCGCTGTTCAGCAGAAGACGGGCGAATTTGCCCGTCTCGTCCTGGACGTGGGCGGCTCGCGCGACGCCAGGGCCGAGGAGCTCGGCAAGCTTGTTCGCGTTGCCATTGAGAAGATTGAAGGCGGCGCACAGTCGGCCGCCTTGCCTCCGATGAGCAGCTACGAGCGAAAGCTTGTGCACGACATGGTGAGCGAACAAGGGTTCCACTCCGCGTCTGAGGGCGAAGGCCGAGATCGGCATACAGTCATCACCGCTGCCTCCTAGGGCGAATGTTTCACGTGAAACATTCCGCCGTTGAACCAGAGCCGGAGAGCGCGAGTGCGCTCTGCGGGGACTCTCTGCCGGTTCTGCGGAGCTTCGCGCTCGACATCGCTCAGTACGGCGAAGAGCTCGGGCTCGTAGGCCCCCGCGAGCTTGATCGCTTGTGGACCAGGCACATTCTGAACTCCGCCCTGCTCGCACGATTGGTCGGCCCCGGCACGCTTGCAGACATTGGGTCTGGGGCGGGCTTCCCCGGTCTCGTGGTGGCCATTATGCGACCAGACGTTGCGTGCACACTGATTGAACCTTTGGGACGGCGGGCCACCTGGCTCGAGGATGAGGCCGGGCGCCTGGGACTGCAGAACGTGACGGTTCTCAACCAGCGTGCGGAGGAGGTTCTCGGACAGCGCTACGACTTTGTGACGGCGCGGGCTGTGAGCGCTTTAAAGACCCTCATTCCTCTTGTTGTTCCCCTTGTCCGTCCCGGGGGAGAGCTCGTTTTGATGAAGGGCGAGCGGGTCGATCAGGAGATTCGAGATGCGGCATCGGTGCTGGTCAAGCACGGGCTGCTAGACGCCAGGGTTCAGATTACGGGCGCTGAGTACGGAACCGAAGAGACTCGCGTCTTTCGGGCTACAGTGGCAGACTAGGCGTGATGTTTCACGTGAAACATTGAGTAAGGGGTGGGATCGGTGAGTGCTCAGAGTTTTGACGCATCCACGCCGCTGGCGACCGAACTAGCGCACCTGACGGGACGCCGTGTCGCCATTGCGGGAGCCAGCGTTCCCAAACCCGCATCAACCCGGGTTTTCACCGTGGCCAACCAAAAAGGCGGCGTAGGAAAGACGACAACGGCGGTCAACATCGCCGCAGCACTGGCAGGCTTTGGAGCAAAAGTTTTGGTGATCGACCTCGATCCTCAGGGAAATGCGTCTACAGCACTCGGAATCGACAAGCACGGTGACATCGACAGCATTTATGACGTTGTGGTGCGCGGGACGCAGCTCGCCCAGGCCATCCAGGTAAGCCCCGAAAGCCCCAACCTTTTTTGTGTCCCAGCGACGCTTGATCTCGCGGGTGCGGAGATTGAGTTGGTCTCGCTGTCAGCGAGGGAGTATCGGCTTGACCGGGCTCTCCAGCAGTATTTGGCGACACCCGAGGGGTCATCACTGGATTACGTGTTTATTGATTGCCCCCCTTCCCTGGGGCTACTCACCATCAATGCTTTCGTCGCGGCCAGAGAAGTGCTGATTCCCATTCAGTGTGAGTACTACGCGCTCGAGGGCGTTTCTCAACTCGTGGGAAGCATCGACATGATGCGCAGCCATTTGAACCCTGATCTTCTCCTCTCCACGATTCTGCTCACGATGTTTGATTCCCGCACGAATCTCGCTCAACAAGTTGTTGAGGACGTCAGGCAACATTTTCCCACTCAGACGTTGAACGCCGTGATTCCTCGGTCCGTCCGAGTTTCAGAAGCCCCGAGTTTTGGCCAGACCGTGGTTGCCTATGACCGCAATTCGCCTGGTTCAGTGTCCTATCACGAAGCCGCAATAGAAATTGCTCAACGAGGGGTGGCCCGCTGATGGCTCAGAAAAGAACGGGGCTCGGTCGGGGGATCGGGGCGCTTATTCCGATGGCACCAACGCAGGGCGATCGCCCGGTTGATGTCTTCTTCCCGAGCGCCGAGACGCCGGGCACCCTGCTCGCCGTCCCTGGCGCAACCCTCGCGAACATCGAGGTGGGCGCTATTCGGCCAAACCCCCAGCAACCGCGACGGGAATTCCGACAGGAAGAGCTCGACGAACTCATCCACTCGGTCCGGGAGTTCGGGGTTCTCCAGCCCATTGTTGTGAGGCCCTTGGCAAGTCCTGAGAAGGGAGCATCCTTCGAGCTGATAATGGGTGAGCGCCGCCTCCGCGCCGCTACCGCAGCAGGGCTTGCGACCATTCCCGCTGTAGTTAGGGAAACGAATGACGATTCGATGCTGCGCGATGCTCTGCTGGAGAATCTCCACCGGGCAAACCTCAACCCGCTCGAGGAAGCCTCCGCCTACCAACAACTTCTCTCTGATTTTGGCATCACCCAAGATGAACTAGCCCAGCGCCTCGGTCGGTCCAGGCCCCAGGTGACCAACACGTTGCGGTTGTTGCGCCTGCCGGAAAAGATTCAGGCCCAGGTAGCAGTTGGTGTGCTCTCCGCAGGACACGCACGCGCTTTGCTGTCGATCGATGACGCCGAAGCCCAGGCACGTCTGGCCACCAAGATCGTCTCTCAGTCGCTGACTGTTCGACAGGCTGAGGAAGCAGCCGGACTCGTCAAAGCTCAGAAGCCTGGTGCCAAGAAGGTTCGCGGCGGCGGCCGCAGCGAACAGCTTGAAGAGATTGCTGAGCGCATGGGGGATCGGCTTAACACCCGGGTGAGCATTAGCTTGTCGAAGACCAAGGGAACGCTCGCGATTGACTTCGCGACCGTAGCTGATTTGAATCGCATCCTCGCGGAGCTTGGCGAACCGGGTTTCGAGTCGCGCTAGCGAAAGAGTGAGCTAACGACGGCGGCGTAGACGCCTCCCACGTCGTATCCGGCAGCATCGAGAGCCAATGCGGTGCTCGATGTCTCGGTGAGGCCTGGCATAGTGCTGGCCTCGAGGAACCACGGGGTTCCGGTCTCGTCCACCATGAAATCAATCCGAGACAGGTGACGCAGGCCCAAGGCGTCGTGGACGGCGAGCGCCTGCGCGGTGGCGGCCGCGGAGACCTTCTCGTCCAATCTCGGGGGCGTATAGAACCGGGTGGCGCCAGCTGTGTAGCGTGCTTCAAAGTCGTAGTGGCCAGAGAGTGGTTCGATCTCCACGGGCTGGATGGCTTTCGGGCCCTCGCCGGTGTCGATGATGGTGACACAGAGTTCTGCTCCGATGATGCGCGCTTCAATGAGCGCGCTGTCCGAGTAGGTGAAGGCGTGCACCATCGCTTGGCGGAGATCATCCGTGGAGTCGACCCAGGTCACACCCTGGGCTGACCCGCCGTGCGCGGGCTTCACGATCAGTGGCGTTCCCAAGGTCTCAGCAACTGTGGCAAGCACGCTCTCAGCACCGAGTTCCCGGAAAGCGTCCCTCGAGAGAGTGATCGACGCGGGGGTAGCAACACCAGCGCGGGCCACGATTGTTTTTGCCACCGGCTTATTCCACGCGAGACGAGTGGCCTCAGCTGAGGATCCAACAAAGGGAATCGCCAGCATCTCCAGAAGACCGCGCAAAGCACCGTCCTCACCAGAGGCTCCGTGCAAGACAGGCCACACCACATCGACTGGCTCAGTGCGCAAGAACTCAATCAGGGTGGCATCGGGGTCACGCAGCGTGGCATCGATGCCATGACTGTGGAGGCCATCAGTGACCCGGCGTCCAGAGCGCAGCGAGATGTCGCGTTCGTGTGAGATGCCACCGGCCAATACCAAAACCCGGGGTTGCTTCGCCATGGTCTAGGTCAACTCCGGGGGAGGGCCATCGGCCCGCGGCGAGGCGGTGACGTCTTTGCTTCGGGGCCCAAACGTGGCGGCGAGCTCTAGCTCTTCGGTGATGACTCGACTCAAGCGACGCACGCCCTCGATGATGAAGTCGGGCTCTGGATAGCAGAAGGCCAGACGGATGTTGCTGCGACCTTGGCCGTTGGCAAAGAACGCGGTTCCTGGTGTGTAGGCCACGAGCTCGGTGATGGCCCGCGGGAGCATCTCTTTGGAGTCGAGTTGGTCAGGCAGTGATAGCCAGAGATAGAAGCCGCCGGTGGGCATCGTGTGAGGAATTCCAGGCAGGTGCGCCTTCAACGCTTCGGCCATGGTGTCGCGCCGTTCGCGATACAGGTCGCGGAACGTATCGATTTGAGCCTTCCAGTCCTGGTGCTCGAAGTAGTCGCTGAGGACCATCTGCGAGAACGAACTGGGTGAGAGGATAGCCGCCTCTGACGCTAAGACGAGTTTTTCTCGGATACCGTGGGGGGCGACAACCCACCCAACCCGGAAACCTGGGGCAAAGGTTTTGGAGAACGACCCCAGATAAATGACGCCAGCGTCATCGACGGAACGAATTGCGGCGGGGGGTGGTTGATCGAACCACAGCAGACCGTAGGGGTTGTCTTCGACAATCAGAATCCCGTGGTGGTGAGCGATGTCAAGAATTTCGAGCCGTCGCTGGCCCGAGAGCGTCACACCAGCCGGGTTCTGGAAGTTCGGAATCAGATAGAGAAACTTGATGGTTTTGCCAGCGGCACGAAGGGCGGTGATTCGCTCCTCCAGGGCGTGAGGAATCATGCCATCGTCATCCATCGCCACGTGTTCTACGGACGCCTGATAGGAACTAAACACTCCCATTGCGCCGACATAACTGGGAGATTCAGCCAGGACCACGTCGCCCGGGTTGATGAACAGTTTGCTCACGAGATCCAGGGCCTGTTGTGAACCGGTCGTGACGACCACATCATCGACGCCGGCCCGAATGCCCTCCAAAGCCATCACTTCGATGATCTGTTCGCGAAGGGCTGGTAGCCCCTGCCCGGAGCCGTATTGGAGGGCTGCGTGCCCGGAGTTTTCCATCACCCGAGCGAGAGACTTCTGAACTTTATCCACCGGGAGAGCTGCAACGAAGGGCATTCCCCCGGCGAGAGAGACCACTTCCGGGCGGCTAGCCACAGCGAAAAGAGCGCGAACTTCAGACGCGCTCAGCCCCGACGCGCGGTCTGCATAATTGTCAAACCACGGGTCTAGTGAGATACCCGAGCCGGGTGTCATCGCTCACCCTTCGTCTAGGGAGACTAAAGCCCTAAGAATAGGCGCTTTTTGGTGTTAGAGGGAGTCCTAGGCCAGGAATTCTTGGAGGTCTGCTTCCAACGCCGGCTTCGGCTTTGCGCCGATAACGGTCTTGACAACCTCGCCACCCTTGAAGACCTTCATCGTCGGAATCGACGTGATTTGGTACTTCATGGCGGTGTCGGGGTTTAAGTCAACGTTCAGTTTCACAACGTCGATCTTCTCGGCGTGCTCGGTCGCGATCTGGTCCAGGATCGGTGACACAGCGCGACACGGTCCACACCACTCTGCCCAGAAGTCGACCATGATGGGTTTTTCCGAGGCTAGGACCTCGGTGGCAAAGTTTGCATCGGTTACGTCGCGTGCACCCATGGGGTTTCTCCTTGTTGTGGTGTTAGTTGGTGGCCGCAGCGTGGGCCATGGCGTCGTGGGGTAATGATTCCAGGTAATGCTGCGCATCCAGCGCCGCTACACAGCCCGAGCCGGCTGCGGTAATGGCTTGGCGGTACGACGGGTCGATGACGTCGCCTGCTGCGAAGACGCCCTCGAGGTTCGTCAACGAGGTGCGACCTTGGACGGCAATAGTGCCCTGGTCAGTTAGATCTAGCTGGCCGTGAACGACGTGGGTCCTGGGGTCTGAACCAATCGCGATGAAAAGGCCAGAAACATCGAGCGTTTTCTCCGACCCGGTTACGGTGTCCAACAGGCCAACGCCGGACACGGTGTCGTCTCCGTAAATGTGAGCGACGGTCGCATTGAAGACGAACTCGATTTTCGGGTCGTTCTTCGCACGCTCTTGCATGACGGCGGATGCCCTCAAGGCGTCGGACCGGTGGATGATGTAGACCTTGTCGGCGAAGCGGGTGAGGAAGGTTGCCTCTTCCATGGCGGAGTCGCCACCGCCCACCACGGCGACGGTCTTTTGCTTGTAGAAGGCGCCATCACAGGTCGCACACCAGGACACCCCGTAACCGCTCAAGCGGTCTTCGTCCGCGATGCCCAACTTTCGGTATGCCGAACCCGTCGCGACAATGACGCTGCGCGCTTCGACGGTGTCACCATTACCCAGAGAAATCCTTTTGACCGCTCCAGCGAGCTCAACCGAGACAACATCGTCATACATAATCTCGGCGCCAAAACGTTCGGCCTGGGCCTGCATTTTCATCATCAGGTCGGGACCCATGATGCCCTCGGGGAACCCGGGAAAGTTATCCACGTCGGTGGTGTTCATCAAGTCCCCACCAAACTCCACAGAGGAGGCAACGACCAGCGGGTTCAGGTTCGCACGGGCGGCATAGATGGCTGCCGTGTATCCGGCGGGGCCCGAACCGATGATGACTACCTGACGCATGGCGTTCCTTTTCTTCAGTCTTTCAACCACAGTCTAGGCCGAAGAGGTGCCGCGGTCCCTGAGGCCCAAACGCGCGCGGATCGGATTCCACACGGCGAGCATGTCGGAGTTCTTGGCCACCAGCAGAGTGGCCGAGTAGACCACCGTCATCACGAGGGTAATCGCCACCATGCCAAGCCCTGCTGCCGGGGCCGAGGAGAGCAGGTATCCATCTCGGTCATCACCACCGAGCATGAGGAGGAGCGCGAGCCCCGCAGCGGTGGCAGGAATCGTGGCCAGAAGGAAGACGCCAAAGCGACCGAAGACCACACGGGTGTCGAGCCCGCCAAGCTTCCGTCTGAGCAGAATCAGCGCGAGAGCGCACTGAATCCAGCCGGCAATCGTTGCCGAGAGCGCCAAACCATAAGCAATCTGGTCCGTAGGCAGGGTTGAGACAACCAGAGCGAGCGACACAAAAACCAGCGCTTGGGCTACCTGAACGAAGAAGGGCGTCCTCGTGTCTTCCAGCGCATAGAACACACGCTGAATGACAAAGAGAACGCTGAAGGGCACAAGGCCCAGCACGTAGAGCATGATCACCAACGCCATGGCCGAGACCGAGTCCGCTGACACGGCGAACTGTCGAGCAAACGGCAGAGCCACGACCACCAGGCCCACTGCAGCCAAGACCATGAAAACACCAATGCGCGAGACCGAGTCTTGGAAGTCCGCGCGAACTTGGCCAAGGTCGCCATCCCTCGCGTGGGTCGACATACGGGTGAAATAGGCGGTCGCCAGCGACACCGCGACCACCGAGTGGGGAAGCATGAAAATCAGCCACGAGAACCGCAATATTGCGAGGCTCGGAGCGTCTGATCCGGCTGCGAGCGATGCCACGTTCGCCTGCACAATGCCTGCCAACTGGGCAACGACAATCATGCCAAACATCCACGAAGCAGCTTTGCCCGTGGAGGATAGGCCCACGCCCCGCCAGCGGAAATCGGGCCGGAAGGTGAGGCCTGCTCTGCGCCAGAACGCCAGAAGAATGAGTGCTTGTGCGGCTACTGCGAGAGTGGTCGATCCGGCCAGAACGGCCACCATGTCGCTCGTCCAGGACGTAGCGTTTCCTGTGTCAGCACCCGGGAACAAGGCACCAAAGACGATGAGCCCGGTCATCGCGACCACATTGTTGAGCGCTGGTGCCCAGGTGAAGGGACCAAAGATTTTGCGAGCGTTCAGCACTTCACTCAGCAGGCTGTAGAGCGCATAAAACACGATTTGCGGAAGACACCAATAGGCAAAAGCGATGGCAAGGGCCATCTCCTCCGGGCTAAAGCCCCTGACGCCGCCGCCACCCTCCTGCGCATAGAGCGCGACGAGGGCGGGGGCGAGCAGAGTAGCCAGGATTGCCACCGCAAGGAAAATGACAAACCCAAGGGTCACAATTTTGTTGACGAAGCTTTGGCCACCGTCGGTGTCGAGGCCTGCTTTGACGATGTGGGGAACGAGGACAGCGCTCAGCACACCACCGGCGATGATGGCGTAAATGTTGTTGGGTAATTGGTTTGCCAGGGCAAAAGTGTCCGCTCCTGCGCCCACAATCCCGAGTGTCCGAGCCAAGATGATGGCGCTGATGAAGCCGAGCAGTCTGGAGACGACGGTTCCAGAGGCAAGGAACAGGCTTGCTCGCCCGAGCGAGTCTCCTGTGGTCGGCGCCTTGGCCACTACGCGCTCACCTCTTCGACCGCGCTCTTGTCAGCGCGTCTGCGTTGGATTGCTCTAATTAGCCCGAAAGCAAAAGTGCCACCCACGATAATGGCGAGCCCAATACTGATAACTCCCTCCCAGCCAGCGCGGATGGTGACCGGAATTGTCACTGTCTCACCGACCGACTCGCCCCCGGAGGAAAAGAGGGCAAACTCTACGGGCACAGTGCCATTGGTCAACGACTGGACAGGGATAAGAGTGCGAATTGCATCACCTGGCGCAATGGTCAGTCGAACTCGTGGTGTTTCCACCGCAAGAATTCCTGTTGTTGGACGGACCGCCAAAATCACCACAACATCGGAGGACAGGTCATTCACGACCGTCACAGGCAGCGATGTTTGGTCACTGAGCACGGTGATTGCGCTTCCCTGCTCAACACGCACAGAGTTCTGGAAAAGCCGCGAGTCCTCGTTGGCTCGTGCCCATTCGGCAGCAAGGCCGTTCGGATTCTCGCTCCAGGTGGAGGACAACAGGGCTTGATATCTGGTCCAGCGGCCAAACACCGCACCCTCGGGATCACTCGCGATAGTCGCAAAGGTGACATCGCTTTCCCAGAGCTCACGAACCTGGGTCACGAACTCGTTATATTCCTGGGGATTTGCCGCCCCGAGCACGCTACTCAACACTTCGGTGGGAGGTGCTGCCAGCGGCACGGCTACAGAATTTGATACGGGCATGGAGACCAGTCGGCCTAACACTGCGTCAATGCGAGGTGCGATGGCCGTGGCCGGCAGACGCCCTGTGCTGAAAACGAGAATCTCCTGGTTGCCCGTCAGCGCTCGGTAGGCGATCAGCCCCTGGGCCCTTTGCATATCGGCTTCGGCTTCTAACGGAGTTGGCGCTTGCAGCGCGTCGGTGGCAAGGGCCGAAAGTTGAGCGTCGACTCGAATCACCCGCGCTTGACCAATCGACACCACGGCACGATCAGAGGGAATGCTATTGCTGGAGACCAAAACCGCTGAGGCAGAGCGCGTCGCGAGCGTTTCCAGTTGAGTGTTGGTGATCGCGTCGCCGTGGATCCATGGATATTCGCCCAAACGCGCGTAGGTGAGCGTGTCTATATCTAAGGAACCAATGGGGTCTGCATCTGCCCACGGCAAGCCAAACTGGGCTAGTCCGACCGCCCCGAGCGTGCTCGCCCAGGCGAGTGATTCCGTTGGAGCCTGGTCACCAAGTGCGGCGATGCTCGAGGTAATTCGGCTATCAATCGCGATGGTCGCTGGGTGAGTTCTCACCGCAGAGGTGACCACATCAACAGCACCTCCGTCGATGGTGAGGGCTTGCAACTCCTCAGGTCGAAGGGCAACACCTCCATCTGCCGCAGCGGTCAGAGTCACGATGGGGGCGATGTTCGCACGCGGAACTACGAGATCTTCGGGGATCACCACTATCACTTGTCGTCCGCTGAGTTTGCGAAGAGCCGGGTTCATGTTGGAGGGGTGGGAATAAGCGACTTCGATCCCAAAAACACCGGCTTGTCGCCTCGCGGGTTCACTGGAATTGGTTGGCTCGTCTTCGGGAAGCCGTGAGTCCCAGAGGTCCGCGCCGAGTGAGAGCGGGAGTTCCCGGGATTCCAGTTGGGGGACCTCGGGGGTTTGAGCGCTCGCGACATCAGAAAACACGGGATTGCTCTCACCGGTCAGGAAGCGACGAATCTGCTCTTCGCTGGTGAAACGGGTCTCGGTGAGGCGGAGCGTGATGTCCCCGGTGCCGAGCGTCCCCGTTTCATCCGCACGCAGAATCACACTCAGCTCTGCTATGTCGTCCGGGCTCACAATTCCACCGGCCTGCAGGACAACGTCGACCCGCGCCGCCGAGCGACCCTCGGCAGCGAAGGCGGGGCTTGAGTCAACGACCACTGAGGCCGTGATGGAGAGCACAGAAATCATGGCGAGCAGGGTCGTCATCGACCTACCCGCCATCAGAAGGGACACAGATTTATCCACGCCTGAATGTCGCTGTCCCCAGAGCTGGCATGGTTCAGAGTCTAGACTCTGAACACTATGTCGAGCGTTGCCAAGGCCGTTGAACAGCTTCGCCTTGTCACTAGCGACGAACCTATTGCTGGCATATCCAGGGCCTTTCAAGCCGCCGGTCACGAGCTTGCTCTTGTCGGCGGCCCCGTTCGCGACGCATTCTTGGGTCGGGCGCTCAACGACCTTGACTTCACCACCTCGGCTAGGCCCGAGGAGATCGAAAAGATCATCGCCCCGTTGGCAACAGCGGTGTGGGACGTGGGGCGGGCTTTTGGCACCATTGCCGCCCAATGTGGCGATATGACCGTAGAAATCACGACATATCGGGCCGATACCTACGATGGTGCGAGCCGAAAACCCGAGGTTGAGTTTGGCGACACGCTCGAGGGGGACCTCTTTCGTCGCGATTTCACGATGAACGCGATGGCGCTCACCCTTCCCGAGCTCGTGTTGGTCGATCCTTGTGAGGGTTTGAAGGATTTGTTGGCGGGCGTGCTGCGCACCCCGATTGCTGCCGAGGAATCCTTTCGGGATGACCCGTTGCGCATGATGAGAGCCGCCCGATTCACCAGCCAGCTGGGGGTGAGTGTTCACCCCGATACTCGGGAGGCAATGGTTGCCCTGGCGCCGCGTCTGGCCGAGATTTCCGCTGAGCGAGTGCGCGACGAACTGGTGCGGACGTTGTCCACGGATAATCCCAGGGCCGGTATCGAACTCCTGGTCGACACCGGATTGGCGGAGGTAGCGCTTCCTGAACTTCCCGCGCTACGCCTTGAGTCTGACGAACACGCTCACCACAAGGATGTCTATGAGCACACTCTCACCGTTGTGGAGCAGGCGATTGACGAAGAACACAGGCGATTCCCCGGGCAAGCGGCTGATCTGGTTGTCAGATTAGCGTCGTTGCTTCACGACATTGGAAAGCCAGCCACTCGTCGATTTGAAGCCGGAGGTGTTGTCACCTTCTATCACCACGATGTGGTGGGCGCGAAGTTAGCGAAGAAGCGGCTTCGGGAACTGCGTTTTGATAACGACACGATTGCAGCGGTGGCGAAGCTGATCGAGCTGCACCTCAGATTCTTCGGATACTCCGAGCAGGCCTGGTCTGATTCCGCGGTTCGCCGGTATGTGAGGGATGCCGGTGACCAGCTGGAGCGCCTCCATATTCTGGTCCGAGCGGATGTCACGACCAGAAACAAGAGAAAAGCGGACAGGCTCTCCTTCGCCTATGACGATCTCGAGGCCCGCATCGCCGAGCTTGCGGAACGGGAAGAGCTGCAATCCATCCGTCCCGAGCTCGATGGCGAGGAAATTATGGCGATTCTGGAAGTGACGCCTGGCCAGGTGGTGGGCGAGGCATATGCGTTTCTTCTCGAAGTGCGCCTGGACGAGGGCGAAATCGGTAAGGACGAGGCAACCAAACGCTTGCTCGAGTGGTGGGCTGGGAGGTAGCCCGCTTGCCTTGGTGCTGGCTTCACACCTAGACTGTGGCAGTTGTCTTCAGTGAAGACACGCACATAACCCTCCTGTTGCAGAAATCCTGTAACCGATTAGTCCGAAGGAGGTGGGGTAACCGTGCACAACTACGAACTAATGGTCATTCTTGACCCAGAGCTCGAAGAGCGAACTGTAGCCCCCAGTCTCGAGGCGTTTCTCGAAGTTATCCGTCAAGACGGTGGCTCGATCGACAACGTTGATATCTGGGGTAAGCGTCGGTTGGCTTACGAAATCAAGAAGAAGACTGAGGGCATCTACGCCGTCGTCAACTTCAACGCATCACCAGCAGCAACCGCGGAACTTGACCGCCAGTTGCGCCTGAGTGAGGCCGTGATGCGCACCAAGGTGCTCCGCCAGGACGAAGCAGTTGTTCGTCTCGGAGCTCCCGAGGAAGCGCCCGTTGCGCAAAAAGTCTCGCTGTCTGGTGGCAGCAAGCGCCGTAAAGCCGAGTAAACCATGGCTGGCGAAACAATCATCACTGTGGTGGGTAACCTCACCGCTGATCCTGAGCTTCGCTACACCCAAAACGGTGTGGCTGTCGCCAACTTCACCATCGCATCGACCCCGCGGGCACTTGACCGCCAGTCGGGCGAGTGGAAGGACGGCGAACCTTTGTTCATGAGGGCGAGCGTGTGGCGTGAATTCGCTGAGCACGTCGCGTCGTCGTTGACTAAGGGTGCTCGCGTGGTGGCCACCGGCCGCTTGCGTCAACGCTCCTACGAGACCAAAGAAGGCGAAAAGCGCACTTCTATTGAGCTCGAAGTCGACGAGATTGGCCCGAGCCTTCGCTACGCAACAGCGCAGGTTCAGCGTCAAGCAGGCGGAGCCAAGCCCGCCGGCGCGATGGAGGACTCGTGGAGCGCCCCAGCTGCTGGGGGCGCCGTGCAGGATCCCTGGGCTAACGCAGCCCCTGCGGACGCCGCACCCATCGAGGACGCACCCTTCTAGACCTTCAGTTCGCGGCGCGCGTGAGCGTTGCCGCCCAAAAGAAAGATCACATCATGGCAGGAAAATCCAGCGGCGACCGCCGCAAGCCGAGGACAGTCAAGGGCGGAAAGCCTGTGGCGCCCGTCAAGGCAATCACCGTCGGCGTTATTGACTACAAGGACGTTTCAACTCTTCGTCGTTTCATCTCCGAGCGCGGGAAGATTCGTTCTCGTCGTATCACCGGAGTCTCTGTTCAGGAACAGCGACTTCTGGCCAAAGCAATCAAGAACGCGCGCGAAATGGCCCTGTTGCCATACGCCGGCGCGGGACGATAGGGGCTGGGACCATGGCGAAACTGATTCTCACTAACGAGGTCCAGGGTCTCGGGACCGCCGGCGATGTCGTCGAGGTCAAGAATGGTTACGCTCGTAACTTTCTGATCCCGCAGGGTTTCGCGGTTGCGTGGAGCAACGGCGGCCAGAAGCAGGTCGACCAGATCAAGAAAGCTCGTGAGTCGAAAGTGCTCGCAAGCCGCGAAGAGGCCGACGCCCTCAAGTCGAAGCTTGAGAAGGCACGTATTCGCATTGCGGTTCGTGCTGGCGGTGGCGGAAGGCTCTTTGGATCCGTCACACGCTCAGACATCGTTGCCGCTATTGATGCAGCAGGAATTGCTGGCGTCGACAAGCGCGCCATCGAGATTCCTACCGCCATCAAGTCTGTGGGCAACGCTGAGGTCGTCATCGCGATTCACGATGGCGTTTCGGCCCGCGTCACACTTCAGGTAGTCGCGGAAAAGTAGAACTTTCTTTTCCTTTCAACGGGGTTCCCCTGAGGGGGAGCCCCGTTGTTTTGCCCTGCTCTCTCCACACAACGGGCCCAAAGGGACCTAACTCTAAAGTGGCACTTTATACAGATTTAGGGAGTCAGCAATGTGGACTTTCGGACTCGATAAATCTATGTTTTTGAGAGAAAATTGACCACCTAGGGACGGATTACTCCCCAGGCTATCCACAACCGTCCCGGCGTTTCTCCTGTTTTTCCCACAGGGTTATCCACAGGGCTTTTTGTGGTCATCCCGAGTGCTCCCTAGTGTGGGGGAAAGATTGTGACGAGGGGCTCGGGAGGGCCCACAGCCCACATCAAGTGTCGGTCGTTGTTGATAGACCTAGGTGTGGATGGCGGGCTTTTTGCCCTGCCCAGGTGGAGGAAAGGGAGGTCAGCATGTCGATAGCTCAGCTAGGACTCGTTCCCGACTCACCCACAGAGCGCACGTATGGCGGCGATCGCACGCCTCCTCACGATGTGCTGGCAGAGCAAAGCACTCTTGGTGGAATGTTGCTCAGCAAAGACGCTGTTGCCGATGTGATTGAGGTTCTCCGCGGGCGAGACTTTTACCTGCCCAAGCACGAGATCATCTTTGACGCGGTGTTGAACCTGTACTCGCACGGCGAACCCACCGACGTGATCACCGTGAGTGAAGAACTGACCAAGACGGGTTTGCTCTCCAGGGCAGGTGGCGTGGACTACCTGCACACCATCGTTTCTGTTGTTCCCACTGCTGCTAGCGCTGGTCACTACGCCAGCATTGTTGCTGACAAGGCGGTGTTGCGTCGCCTTGTTGACGCCGGAACTCGGATTGCCAACATGGGTTACGCCAGTGAGGGCGAAGTCACCGATTTGGTCAACTCCGCACAGACGGAGATTTATCAGGTCGCTGGCGGCGTCGAGGCTGAGGACTACGTGCAGCTGACGGAAGCTGTCACGGTTGCGGTGGATGAAATCGAGGCTGCTCGTAGCCAAGACGGCCAAATGATTGGCGTGCCGACTGGCTTCCAAGAGATGGATTCCTTGACTAACGGTCTCCACAAGGGCCAGCTGGTCCTCATTGCAGCCCGACCCGCCCTCGGTAAGTCGACGTTGGCACTCGATTTGGCCCGGTCTGCTGCCATCAAGCACAAGCTCCCCACTATTGTCTTCTCTCTGGAAATGGGCAAAGGCGAAATTGCCATGAGACTTCTCTCCGCAGAGACCTCTATTCCGCTGCAAAAGATGCGCAAGGGCCAAATTGAGGCTAAAGACTGGACGACCATCGCCTCCACCCGTGGCCGAATCGAATCAGCACCTCTCTATATCGATGACAGCCCCAACATGACGTTGGTGGAGATTCGTGCAAAGTGCCGCCGGCTCAAGCAGCGCATTGGCCTGCAATTAATTGTGATCGACTACTTGCAGTTGATGACCTCGGGAAAGCGGGTTGAATCCCGGCAACAGGAAGTCAGCGAGTTCTCTCGGGCTCTCAAGCTGCTTGCTAAGGAGTTGCAGGTTCCCGTCGTAGCGCTCTCCCAGCTCAACCGTGGCCCTGAGCAGCGCGCGGACCGCAAGCCCCAACTAAGCGACCTCCGCGAATCTGGATCTCTCGAGCAAGACGCCGACCTCGTGATTTTGCTGCACCGGGAAAGCGCCTATGAGCGGGATAACCCGCGCGCTGGTGAGGCGGACTTGATTGTGGCCAAGCACAGAAATGGCCCCACCGGCACCGTTGTTGTTGGCTTCCAGGGTCACTACTCCCGCTTCGCCGATATGCCTAAGCTCTAGTGATGTTGCCCTCCTGAACCCGCATTACGCTGGAGTCGTGTCAGATCGTGCGCGGGGCCAAGGAACATCCTGGGTAGTGGGCTACTACGTTGTGTCGTTGGCCCGAGCCATCACTCTGCTTGCCGTGGGCCTTGCCATTGCTTTTACTCCAGGTCACACCGCTCAATTCGGGCTGATCACTTTTGGTGTCATGGCCCTTGTGTCGAGTGTGACGCTGGGGATTCTTGCTGTCGGCCTCGAGTCCTCAACACGGGCGCGCGGCCTCCACATCTGGCAATCGCTGGTATCTCTCGTGGTGGGTGCTTTGGCTGTGGGGCTATCCACGACCGGCATTCTCTTTCTTCTGTGGGTCATTGTGTTGTGGTCGCTGCTGGTGGGAGTGGCAGAAGCGTTCGCAGGTTTGCGGCTTCCCTCGGGAAGTGCACTCCGGCAGGACTGGATTGTCCAGGGGACGATGACGGTTCTTCTCGCTCTCGTAGTTCTCAGCCAGTCAGCAGATAGTGTTGCCGTTGTTGGGTTTGTGGGCGCGTGGGCAATAATCATGGGCGTGTATCTCGCAATCGCTGGATTCAGCGCCAGGTGGGCCCAGAAAGACCCCGCACGAGAGGGATAACAGCAATGAATCAGCCCAGTAGGCGAGACCGTTTACGCCCCGCCGAGTATGTAATGCTCTCTGGGTTCATGGCGCTCTTTGGCGGACTTATCGTGCTGATGGTCACCCGGGATCCGCTGATTGCGATTGTTCTTGCCGGGCTTATTTTTGTGATTGTCATTATCGGTATTGCCATGTTGGTACTGGCCGTTAGCCCTAACTCAACGCCAGAGGGCCAACTCGAGAGCCCCGGCACAGGAAACGACTAAAGGGCCTCTAGATAGTCCACGAGCGCGGACGCAAGACCCGTATAGAGCTCGGGTGTGAGCGAAGCCAGCGATGCTTTGGCGTGGTCAGACACATCAAGGCCGTCAATGAATTTCCGCAGGTCCGCTTCGGAGATTTTCTGCCCTCTGGTGAGGTCTTTGACCACCGCATAGGGGT
>JBIILX010000110.1:0-3248 GCA_044338275.1 Pontimonas sp. | reverse complement strand
AAGCGTTTGTCCCTCCCGCCACAGTCTCCGATGACAACACCACTGCAGTCATTACCGTCCCGATGGACGAAATTGACGAGGTCGACCCCAGAGCAGAGCGCATCGCTGAGATTCGGGCGTTGGCAGCAGAGGACATGCCAGCAGGAATGGCTACCTATGTAACAGGGCCCGAAGGCTTCCAGGTTGACCTTTCGGGTGTGTTTGCGGGAGCCGACTTTACGTTGATTCTCGCGACGGTCGTTATCGTCATTGTGCTGCTGCTCGTGACCTATCGAAGCCCTGTTCTGTGGATTGTTCCTCTTGCCGTGGTGGGTACTGCTGATGGGATGGCCGGCCAGATCGGGCGCAACGTGGCCGCGTTCTTTGATATCGCTGCCGATGGATCGATTACAGGAATCCTCTCGGTGTTGGTCTTTGGTGCGGGAACGAACTACGCGCTCTTGCTGATTGCTAGGTACCGTGAAGAACTCATGCTTTGTGAGGACCGACACGAGGCAATGTCCAAGGCTTTGAAGGGCGCGGGACCCGCCATTATTGCTTCCGGCGGAACGGTGACATTGGCACTTCTGACACTGTCCTTTGCAGAGCTTGGCGGAAACCGAGCTCTTGGCATCGTGTGTGCCAGCGGTGTGGTGGTCGCCATGATCGCGGCCCTGGGTGTTCTGCCTGCTGCAATCGTCGTTTTTGGCCGGGGGTTGTTCTGGCCTTTCGTTCCTCGTTTTGGCGATGTCAACAAGTCTGAGACCGGGTGGTGGGCTCGGCTGGGAACTCGAGTGAGTAAGCGACCCGTCACCGTGGCGTTCGTGGGTGTTGCAATTCTGGGGGCTCTCACTATTGGCGGAAACGGAGTGACCATTGGAATTCCTGAAACGGAACAGTTCCGGGTTAAGCCAGAGGCCGTCACCGGTATTGAGGTTCTCGCTGACGCATTCCCGGCAGGCACGAGCGCCCCAGCCAGGGTCGTTGCGAACAACGACCAGGCTGAAGATGTTGTTACTGCCGCGTTGACACTCGATGTTGTTGCCAGTGCTGAGGTTGTGAACTCCAATGACAGTCAGTCTCAGATCGATGTTGTTCTCGACGCTGAGGGCGGTAGCGACGAGGCCTATGCAGCGATTGGTGAATTGCGAGAAGTCGTTCAGGGTGTTCCCGGTGCCAGCGCATTGGTCGGTGGAGACGACGCCACCAGGTTGGCGGTGAAGCAGGCCTACGAGCGAGACCAACTCTTGGTTATCCCGCTGATTTTGCTCTTGGTCTTTATTGTGTTGGTTGTGTTGCTCAAGGCGATATTGGCCCCGATTCTGTTGCTTTCGAGTGTGGTCCTATCGTTCTTCTCGGCCATTGGCGCCGCCTGGCTACTCTTCGAGAATGTTTTCGGAATGTCTGGCCTTGACTTCAGTGTCTTCCTCTATTCATTCCTCTTTCTTGTCGCCCTCGGTGTTGACTACAACATCTTCTTGGTGTCCAGGGCGAGGGAAGAAGCTGCGGCGTTGGCAGGCTCAGTGAGACAGCCCACTCGACAGGGAATGATCAAGGCTTTGGGGGCGACCGGTGGAGTGATTACGAGCGCTGGTATTTTGCTCGCTGCGGTCTTTGCTGTCTTGGGCGTCTTGCCTCTGATTGCGCTGTTCCAGATCGGAATCATCGTGGGTATCGGTGTGCTGATTGACACCCTGCTGGTTCGAACCGTGATTGTCCCAGCTACTGCGTTTATCGCTGGCGATGCCTTCTGGTGGCCCCGCAAAAAGATGACGGTCGGGAAGTTCGCTTAGCGCTCTTCGAATCCCCAGGCTTGGCCGTAGCCGCCCTCGGCTTCTGGTTTCGACATGAGTTCGAGGAACGGCTCGGCATCAAACGCCTCGGGACCGAGCACACCCTTGCCTGACCACACGCCCTTTGCGACGAGTTCGAGGGCCACGGCAGGAGCAAGGGCGGTCTGCCAGACCACACACTGGGAGTCGTAGTTCTTCATGGTCCACTCGTTGTCACTGGCGTGATACAGGAAGACCTCGCGAGGGTTTCCATCCTTGCCCTTGCCGGTTACCCACACTCCAGCGCAGGTGGTGCCGGTCATGCGGTCACCCAGCGCTGCGGGGTCGGGGAGCACCGCAGCGACCAGGTCGCGCGGTGACACCTCCGCTTTGCCGCGCTTTCCATCAGGTCCGGGCGCCGTGCGAACGGTCACTGGGGCCACTCTGTCGAGCCCTAGGAGGTTGAGGGTTTTGAGAACTCCAATGAATTCCGCGCCCAGTCCATATTTGAAGGTTACGCGTTTGGCATCGAGAAAACGGGGCACCAGGGAGACTTCCTCGTGCTCAACATTCACGCACTCCACTGGCCCGATGCCAGCGGGGAACATAAACACTTCGGGCTCACTAAAGGGTTCGGTCGTGAACCACCCGCGGTCTTTTTCCCAGATCAGCGGAGGATTGAGACATTCTTCAATCGTGGTCCAGATGCTGAACGAGGGCGCAAAGATTTCGTTGCCCGCGTCGTCGCGGACTACGAGGTTCGCACCGTCGCGAACACCTATCTCGTCAATTTCACTGAAGAGGTGATCGCTTGCGTATTTGGCGAACACGTCAGAGATGCCGGGTTCAACCCCCATGCCCACCAGAGCAAGACGCCCGGAGGCTTCCCACTCAGCGGCCCGGTCAAACTGCCAGTCACCGAGTTTGATTCCCGGGGTGTTGTGAGGGTCGGTGGGGTGGGGAATCGACAGGCTCATGGCCATGTCCATGTAATCGGCATTGGCGTCGAGAGCGCCCTGGAAAATGCTCTGCACGAACGCGGGCTCGACCGCGTTCATGACCACGGTTGCGCTGTGCTTCTTGGCTAGGGCGGTGACGTTCTCCGGCGCCGAGGCGTCGATGTGTTCGGCACTAAATCGTGAGCGCGCTTCCGGGAATCGCTGTGCTATCCAGTCCAGGACGCCTTCAGCCCGCGACGTGTCGTAGTCGGCAACAATCACGTGCTCATAAAAGTCGCGGGTTGCAAGAAGCTTGGCCAAGGCATTTCCGACGCCACCGGCGCCGACAAGAAGAATCTTCATGGCCTAAAACTATCGTCTCACGAGGGCGGTGGCTACGGAACAAGGATGAGCTTGCCGGAGGTCCTCCGGGCTTGGAGGTCCTCATGAGCCCTCGCTGCCTCTTCAAGAGGGAAAGAACCACCCAGCGTTATCGCGACGGCGCCGCTGAGAATCGCGTCGAACACTTCCTCCGCCCGCCATTCAAGTTCTTCGCGGG
>JBIILX010000109.1:0-3259 GCA_044338275.1 Pontimonas sp. | reverse complement strand
TCGACTTGATCTGGGTTACTTTGAGTTTCTTTGCCATTAGGCACCAGCCTTCGCTGCCGCAGCAGCTTCTTTTTCAGCACGGATGAAGTGCGCGGGGGCAATCTGGTCGAACTCAGCGTTGCGCCTAGCAGCAACAGCGCGGGGCTCTTCGAGCATCTTCAATGCTGCAACAGTGGCGTGCACGATGTTGAGGGTGTTGGAGGATCCCAACGACTTGCTCAGAACATCGTGAATACCGGCACACTCGAGCACGGCGCGGACCGGACCACCGGCGATAACACCGGTACCAGGGGTTGCCGGGCGCAAGAGCACCACACCAGCCGCTGCCTCGCCCTGAACGGGGTGAGGAATGGTCTGGGCAACGCGGGGAACGCGGAAGAAGTTCTTCTTCGCGTCCTCGACGCCCTTAGAGATGGCGGTAGGGACCTCGCGGGCCTTACCGTAGCCAACGCCGACCATGCCGTTACCGTCACCAACGACGACGAGTGCGGTGAAGCTAAAGCGACGACCACCCTTGACGACCTTGGACACACGGTTAATGGTGACAACGCGCTCCAGGAACTGGCTCTTCTCGGTGTCGCGGGCACCGCGCTCACGCGCGTTGGGGTTACGCTCACGACTTCCGCGGCGGGCCTCACGAGGCTCCGACGAGGTGTCTTCTTCAGCTACGACAGGAGCAACCGGAGTTTCTTCCACCACTGCTTCGTCCTTAACTTCTTCGCTCACAGTTCCAATCCACTCTCTCGTGCGCCTTCAGCAATTGCTGCAACTCGGCCGGCGTAGCGGTTACCACCGCGGTCAAAGACGACCGCGGCAACGCCGGCCTTCTTTGCACGCTCGGCAATGACTTCACCAATGCGCTTGGCTTTGGCGGTCTTGTCTCCAGCAAAGGAGCGGAAATCCGCTTCCATAGTCGACGCAGAAGCCACGGTGTGGCCCCTTTGGTCGTCGACTACCTGGACGAATACGTGGCGGGCGGACCGGGTCACGACTAAACGTGGCTTCTCTGCGGTACCCACAACCTTCTTGCGCAAGCGCGTGTGACGGCGATCTCTCGCGGCCGAACGGCTCTTTCCTCTCGAGAAAGCCATGATTACTTACCAGCCTTTCCAGCCTTGCGGCGAACGTTCTCGCCGGCGTAGCGAACACCCTTGCCCTTGTAAGGCTCTGGCTTGCGCAGTTTGCGAATATTCGCGGCGACCTCACCGACGGCTTGCTTGTCGATACCGCTGACAACCAGCTTGGTGTTGCCCTCCACAGTGAAGGTGATACCTGCGGGAGGCTGCACCGTGATGGGGTGCGAGTAACCGAGTTGGAACTCGACACCCTGGCCCTGCGAGGCAATACGGTAACCCGTTCCCACGATTTCGAGCTCTTTTTGGTAACCCTGGGTCACACCGATGATCAGGTTGTTGATCAGGGTCCTGCTCAAACCGTGCAAGGAGCGGGAAGAACGCTCGTCATCGGGACGCGTGACGATGACCTGGTTCTCGACCTTCGAAGCCTCAATGGGCTCCTTCACGGTGAGAGCAAGCTCGCCCTTGGGGCCCTTGACTGCGACGTGCTGTCCATCGATCGTGATGTCCACGCCCGAGGGAATCTCAATAGGTAAACGACCAATACGTGACATCCGCGATCACCACACGTAGGCGAGGACTTCCCCACCCACGCCTTTCTTGTTAGCTTCCTTGTCGGTCAGCAGACCAGACGAGGTGGACAAGATTGCAATGCCAAGACCACCGTGGACCTTGGGGATTTCGGTCGACTTTGCGTAGACGCGAAGACCTGGCTTGGACACGCGCTTAATGCCCACAATGGAGCGCTCGCGGTTCTGTCCATACTTGAGCTCAAGGGTCAGTGCTTTGCCGACCCTGGCGTCTTCGGTCTTCCACGAAGCGATGTAACCCTCACGCTTGAGAATGTCAGCGAGGTTGGTCTTCAACTTCGAACTCGGCATCGACACGGAGTCGTGGTGCGCCGAGTTGGCGTTGCGCAGCCTGGTCAGCATGTCTGCGACCGGATCTGTCATGGTCATGGTGCTTCTCTTTTCTCTGGCTGGTTTCGACTCCGGGGACACCCGGGCCGACCTTGTCAGTTAGGGGCCCTTAGGCCTCGGTTGTGTTCCGCTGAGCGAAGGGGAATCCCAACGCCAGCAAAAGGGCACGGCCTTCATCGTCCGTCTTCGCGGTCGTCACAATAGTGATGTCGAATCCACGAACGCGGTCGATGTTGTCCTGGTTGATTTCGTGGAACACCGACTGCTCGGTGATACCAAACGTGTAGTTTCCGTTGCCATCGAACTGGCGGTCGCTGAGCCCTCGGAAGTCACGGATGCGAGGAAGGGCGAGGTTGACCAGGCGGTCAACGAACTCCCATGCACGGTTTCCGCGAAGCGTCACGTGAGCACCAATGGGCATGCCCTCGCGCAGCTTGAACTGAGCGATGGACTTGCGCGCCAGGGTCACGACGGGCTTCTGACCGGTGATCTGAGTGAGGTCGCGGATGGCGCCCTCAATGACCTTGGAGTCACGCGCTGCTTCACCAACACCGGTGTTCACCACGACCTTCACGAGGCCTGGGACCTGGTGAGGGTTGGTGTAGCTGAAAGCTTCGGTAAGGGCAGGAACGATGTCCGTGCGGTAGAAAGCTTTGAGGCGAGGCACCGACGATGCCTTTGCCTCGGCAGTTGAGGTGGCCATTAGAGCTCTTCTCCTGACTTCTTCGCAACGCGGACGCGAACCTGCTTGGTAGCACCGTTCTTGGTCACGGTCTTGGTCTGGTATCCCACGCGAGTGGGCTTCTTGGACTTGGGGTCCACGAGTGCCACATTCGAGATGTGAATGGGTGCTTCGTGGGTCTCAATGCCACCGGTCTTGGAACCACGATTGCTCTGGCCAACACGGATGTGCTTCTTGACGTAGTTGATGCCCTCGACGAGGATGCGGTTCTGCTCAGCGAGCACCTCAATGACGCGACCCTGCTTACCGCGGTCGCCGCCACGGGCTTCGGTTGCACCAGAGATGACCTGAACGAGGTCACCCTTTTTGATCTTTGCCATTGTTAGATAACCTCCGGGGCCAACGAAATGATCTTCATGAAGCGCTTGTCGCGGAGTTCGCGGCCAACGGGTCCGAAAATACGGGTTCCGCGGGGCTCGCCCTCTTTGTTCTTGATGATCACAGCGGCGTTCTCGTCGAACTTGATGTAGGAACCGTCTCCACGACGGGTCTCCTTGACGGTGCGAACGATGACGGCCTTG
>JBIILX010000108.1:0-3335 GCA_044338275.1 Pontimonas sp. | reverse complement strand
CAGCTCCGACAGCGTCATCAACGCAACGTCGTGGTGAGTGGCGAGTTCCGAAGCAATGTTCCAGGCCCTAATGCCGGGGCCAGAAAGATTCTTCCCGATGGGGTCCCCGGTAATGACCAAAATGGCCAATGCCTGGGGATCCTCAGTCACTTTTAACGCCTCCACGACCTTGTCATAGCCTTGAAGATACTTCCTCTGCGTTGACATCGCGGCATCTACTTGGCCAAACAATCTCCAGATTGCAGCATCGGACTGAACCCGTCGTGCCTGAATCTGCGACCTGGCTTGCATCAGTTCTGGCAACTGGTCAATGACCTGGTCGAAGGCGAGGCTTGGCACAAGGGCGTCGGCGGGGATTGTGAGGCTATCTGAAGTCACACGACCCGACGCCAAATCAAACTGTCCGGAATCGATGCCGGCCTTGGTCAGTGCGCGCCTGGTCGCCACCATCATCGACCCTGCGAGCACGGAGTGAAGTTTGTCATCGCCGATGTTTTTGATCAGCGTGAACAAAGCGTTTCGCTCAAGAAGGAACTGTTCCTGGAAGCTCGGCACCGAGGACATGGATTGATGGAATTTGTGAAAGGCAATTGACTCTGGCTCGTAAAGGAAAGACCAGCCAGCGAGATTGAGCCGCCATCCCAGGTCAACGTCCTCAAAGAACATGAAATAGCGCTCGTCAAATCCTCCGAGTTCTTCATAGACGTCTCGGCGCACGAACATGGCCGAGCCCGTGCCGAAGAGGACTTCTTGTCGAGCGGGTGACTTCTTGGGAGCCTTGTTTCCGGTGGAGGGGCGATATCCCTGCCCGTACCACGTCATGCCGGAGCCTTGGTAGTCGATGGTCGAACCATCCCAGCTCAACACCGTGCTCGCCACTGCCCCCACCTTCGGGGATAGATCAAATGCCGCAACAGCAGCGGCAATCCAGCGAGGGTCAGGTTTAGCATCATTGTTCAAGAAGGCCACAATCTGGCCAGTGGAGTGCGCGACACCGAGGTTGCAGCCGCCTGCGAAACCAAGGTTTGTTGCCGAGGGAACCAGCGTTATGTCCTTGAGGGCACCAAGCCTCACAACACTGTCATCGCCGGAGGCGTTGTCAACAACAACAATCTCGAGGTGGTCTTGCGGCCATTCCACCTTCCGCAGGTGACCGAGCGCCTCAAGAGTGTCGTCGACGCCTCGGTAGTTAACCAAGATGACACTCACGGTTGGTGTGGCGCTCATAGGATCCTCTCGACTGCACTCAAGGTTATCGGGGGCTCGCACTCTCCAGTGATAAGTCCGGGGTCTGCCATAATTGGCGCGGCAAGGGTATCGCCGAGGGAGAAGGGTGTCATACGATGTTTGCTCCTCGCGGGTGGCTCAAACGGCCAATCTATAAACGCATCTACCAAGCGATCGCTGACTCGACACTTCTGGACAGGAAGTGGTACCGCGACAACAACCTCTCCGCAGTGACGAGGTGGCAAGATCCGGTGTGGCACTACATCACCAAGGGATGGGAAGAAGGTCTCGACCCTTCCGAGAGTTTTAACACAAGCTTTTACATCGCTAGTAATCGTGACGTCCAAGCGGCACGAATCAACCCGCTGTTTCACTTCCTGGAATACGGCCAACCGGAACGCCGAGCCGCTCTGCCGCCCGGGCAAACACTGCTCAGCACGGTCAACCCGGAATCTGCTCGCCTGCGGATGTTCGCAGAGCAACCCCCGAGTTCTCGGGTGACACTCGTCATCGATGATTTCACTCCCGACCATCCGATTCTTGGAGACCAGCAGACCATTTCTACTGCCAACACCATTGCTCGGGCTCTTGCTTCACGTCTTCGAGTGGTGATGTTCCGGACCAAGAACTCAACCTTCGGTCGACCTGCGAGTGGAGTGGAATTACTCACCATCGACAAAGCCTCCGACTACGGCGACGTTTCCTGTGGCCCCGAAGAGCTCTGGATCAGCACCTCATGGTCGGCCACCCACAGCCTTGGGGCCCACGCCCACCTCGTGAAGCTTCTTTATCTTGTGTTGGAGTGCGAGGTGTGCACGTCTCGGCCAGGAATAGATCGGTTGCGTGCAGAAGAGGTGCTGCTCGAGCACCTCCCACGCCTTGTGCTTGCCAATGCCGAGCTGCGGGAGCACTTCGCGGAAGTCCACAGCATCGATGTCCCGCGCCAGAGAACGCTGGGCGAATCCGTCTCCAAGGATGGTGAAACTCAGGAGCGTCCCCACTCGAACACTAAAGTCCTCTCCTTTGTTGCCTTCCCATCTCGGCCAGAGACTTTGTTCTCTCGCGGAGTGGAACTCCTGGAGTCAGCGTTGGCAACCGATGCTCAATTTGGTCGCGACTGGGAGATTCGTTTCTTTGGGTCGGACCTGGCCCCGGTGAACCTACTCAACAGTGTCCTGGTGGTTCCGAGGGCAGTTGTGTCAGAACAGCACTACTGGAAGACCCTCGAGGAGACGGACATACTGGTTTCTCTCGGAGCGCCGGGAGTTTCCGCGCCGGTGGTGCGAGATGCCCTCAGTCGCGGCGTAGTAACGGTGTCAAACCAGTCAATTGCAAGTCCGTCCACCAGCGCCAGTTCTCTGTTTAGCTCGCGCAGCAGTAGCCGCCTCGACTTACTCAAGGCATTAGCCACTGCCGTGGAATTTCACACAGCCTCTGCAGCCCGCCGCAAGCGGCCTCGCGGGCAACGACAGGTTGTCATTCCTCCGGGACTGCTTCGAGAATTAGGCGCAGTGCCAGGCAATGACTAAGTCTCCAGTCCACGACTCCGTCTTTCAGGAACCCTGGAACGGAAGCCTCTCCGCGCGCTTCAGCGCTCTGGCAGGAGCTGATTTTCGGATTCTGTATTTCTACGAGCACCCAGACTCGGCTAGCTTTCGTTACCGCTGCTACAACATGGCACAGGCTGTGAATTCGAGTGGGCGTAGTTCAGCGGCAACCTACATTTTTCTGAGCGACCTTGACGCTCTGGGAAACCCCAGCGAGTTCGCCGATGTTCTCGTGGTGTGCCGCACCCGCTATGACAGCGTTGTCGAGAACCTCATTAGCTCGTTTCGCAATGCTGGCAAGAAGGTTTTCTTCGACATCGACGATTTGATTTTCGATGTCAGCTACACGCCACTCGTGGCGTCGAACCTCAACTTTGACCTCTGGGGCGAAGGCCTAGACAAGTGGTTCTCGCTCATTTCCCGGATGGGGGCGACCATGATGCTGTGTGACGAGGTCATCACAACAAACAGTTACCTCTCAGAGCTGGCTCACCGTTTTTCTGGCCTACCAGCGCACGTTATCCCGAACTTTCTCAATCACGAGCAGGTGGAGGCTTCCAA
>JBIILX010000107.1:0-3353 GCA_044338275.1 Pontimonas sp. | reverse complement strand
AACGAAATCGACATGGCCGCACTCGAAAGCCTCGCCGGTGCGACGCGCATTGAGATCAAGCCACAGGTTCACGAATGGCAGTTGCCAAACGGTCGCAGCATTTTGATGCTGAGCGAAGGTCGATTGATGAACTTGGGTAATGCCACTGGCCACCCCAGCTTCGTCATGAGCAACTCCTTCACCAACCAGGTGCTGGCCCAGATCGAAATCTTCACGAACGGTGCCGCGTATCCACTAGGCGTTCACATGTTGCCCAAGCACTTGGATGAGAAGGTGGCTCGCCTGCACCTCTCTGCCCTTGGCATTGAGCTCACTGAGCTCAGCGACAAGCAGGCCGCCTACATTGGTGTGCCAAAGGCTGGACCCTACAAGGTCGAGCACTACCGCTACTAGGCCCGAGCCGCTCTCGGCTAGGCTTAGGCACCATCGAGAAACCTTTCGATGCCTTTAGGCAGTGGGGGTGACAATGTCCGGTCGCATTTTGGTCGTCGATGACGATGTTGCGCTTGCTGAGATGATCAGTATTGTTCTGCGCGGAGAGGGCTACACGCCCGTTCAAGCTTTTGACGGCGCGCAGGCGCTTGCCGCCATCGAAGAGGCCTTGCCTGACTTAGTTCTTCTCGATGTGATGTTGCCGGGGCTTGATGGCATTGAAGTGTGTAGCCGGATTCGAGAGACCAGTGGGGTCCCCATCATCATGTTGACGGCCAAGGGAGACACCACGGATGTTGTCCGTGGGTTGGAGAGTGGCGCCGATGACTACGTTGTCAAACCTTTCAATCCTAAAGAGTTAGTGGCGCGAATTAAGACCCGTCTTCGCCCCTCCACCGGTGGTTCGCAGAGCGTCATCACCGTGGGCGATGTCACAATCGATGTCCCTGCGCACGAGGTACGCAGGGGCAGTAGCGTCATCAGCCTCACTCCTCTGGAGTTCGATTTACTCCTCGCCCTGGCGCTCAAACCACAACAGGTTTTCACTCGCGAGATGCTGCTCGAGCAGGTCTGGGGCTATCACTACAAGGCAGACACCAGGCTTGTGAATGTGCATGTGCAGCGTCTGCGTGCAAAAGTGGAACTTGATCCCGATAGCCCGACCATTGTGCACACAGTTCGCGGCATTGGATATCGCGCTGGTGGTGCACCAGCGTCTGCTGACGCGAGTTCATGATCCGTTCGTTCTGGCAGGCCATACTGCGGTCACTGGGGGCTCCCTTTCGTCTTTGGCGCGGTTCTCTTCTCACGAGAACAGTGGCCATCACGGTGACCCTGTCGGGGTTGGCCGTTACGGTCATCGGCGGGTATATGTCGCTCACCATCGCCGACAGTCTTTTCTCTGGCCGTGTGAACCAAATCTTGAGTGAAACCGCGCGAGCTGCCAGCACGGCACAGGCACTCTTTGATAACTCGGTAACGGCGGCTGGGGCCATTGATGTTGAGACCGCGAACACCGCTGCGCAGACCGCCATTCGCTCTGCGCAGTCGAGCCCCGGTGGTGGTGGTTTTGCGATCCTTCGAACTCCCGGGCAGATCACACCAGAGACTATGACGTCGACGTCGACAGCGGGCCTTGATGTCTCGGTAGTCTCCGCAACTCTGCGATCGGCTGTCGTGACGGATCTTGGGCGGATCCACCATCAGTCAGTGAGCCTCAGTGTGGAGGGGGAACAACGTCCCGGCATTGTCGCCGCATCATCGTTTCAGGTACCCAGCGCTGGCCAGTATGAGCTTTACCTGATCTACGACCTCTCGGATGTTCAAGCCACCTTGACTGTGATTCAGCAGGTGTTGGTCGGTGGTTCGCTGGCTTTGGTGCTGACCATTGGTGTGGTCACCTTCTTTGTCGTTCGGTTAGCAATCGGGCCAGTACGCCAAGCCGCAGAAACAGCGGAGCGTTTGGCCGAGGGCTTCTTGGAGGAGCGCATTACTGAACGTGGTGAGGATGTCATTGCCGTGCTGGCCCGGTCTTTCAACAAGATGGCGGATAGCATGCAGCGCCAGATTGTCCGATTGGCAAATCTCTCTCAAGTGCAACAGCGGTTTGTCTCCGATGTGTCCCACGAGCTGCGAACGCCGCTAACGACCATCCGCCTCGCGGGAGACGTTCTCTACGGCCAGAAAGATTCCTTCACCAAAGAGAACGCGAGAACGGTCGAGTTGTTGATCACTCAAATTGACCGGTTTGAAAGCATGCTCACGGACCTTCTGGAGATGAGTCGTTACGATGCGGGTGCAGTTGCGCTCGAGGTTGATGAGGTCAACATCGTTCCCCTTGTTGAAGACTGCCTTGATCAATTGGGTCCTCTCGCCAAGCAGAAGGGGTCCAATCTGGTGCTCGATGTGCGTGGCGGTTACGGAGGGTGCGGAGTCGACCAGCGCCGCCTGCGTCGTATTGTGTTGAACTTTGTTGGCAACGCGATCGACCACGGTGAGGGTAAACCGATTGTCACCTTCATCGACTCGAACGAAGAGGCTGTTTCCATCGCGGTCCGTGATTGGGGTGTGGGGATGAAGCCAGAAGAAGTTGATAGGGTTTTCGACCGTTTCTGGCGCGCGGATCCCTCTCGCCAACGGACGACAGGAGGCACTGGACTCGGCCTCGCTATTGCCACCGAGGATGCCACAGCTCACGGTGGGCGCATTGATGTGTGGAGCAAGCCGGGTGTGGGCAGCTGCTTCCGTTTGACAATCCCGCGGAGCCCTCTGGCGCCGTGGTCTCTGTCCCCCTTGGCATTGCCCCCCGAGTTGTCGGCACGCTCCGGAGAGAATGTTCTTGATTCCAGTGAAGAGGCAATGCGATGAAGAAGTTCATGATTTCACTCGTCGCTGGCGTGATGATGCTGGCGTCTTGCACTGCGATTCCGAGTGCGGGAGATGTCCAATCCGCTGACATCGACACGGATATGGCTAACGCGGATGTTGACTTCTTACCTCCGGGCCCATCAGCGGGGGCCACTCAAGAAGAGATTGTTCAAGGCTTTATCGCTGCTGGGGCTGCCGCGCAGGAAAACTATCGGGTAGCGCGCAGCTACCTGGCGCAGGAGCTGCTGGAGGTGTGGAACCCCAACCTCTCCGCAGCAATCCGAGCGGGTGAGCCGGCGGTGGCAGCCGAATCGGAAACCTCGATTGTTCTCACTGTCCCCGTAATCGCTAATGTCGACGAATTTGGCCGGTACTCGAGCGCCGCCTTGGCGACGGACCAGCGTCTGGAGTTTGATCTGGTTCAAGAGGGAGGTGAATGGCGAATAAGTCGCGCGCCCGATGGGATAGTTCTGAGCGAGTCGGCTTTTGGGGAGGCTTTTTCTAGCTACCGCCTGTATTACTTCTCCTCTGGATACCGAGACCTAGTCGCTGAT
>JBIILX010000106.1:0-3556 GCA_044338275.1 Pontimonas sp. | reverse complement strand
AGCGACCAAACCGTGGTGGACTTCATGAACGCGGCCCCCGGCGTCACACTCTTGGATTCGACACCCCTGACTTTTGACGAGACAGTGCGAGAACTCCTTCGCATCATTGCGAACACCAAGGAGAGCGCATGAGTACCCCGGACGATGAGTTTGACGATTCGGCCATTGACCCTGACTTAGAGCTGGCCAAACGCCTTGCCGAGCTCGATGAAGGCGAAAGCGACCAGCGTGCTGGTGCGCTGCGCCAAGGTCTTGATGACTATGAACTAGACGACGAAGATCAAGCGCTGCTCTCGGGTTGGGAAGACAGCGATGGCGAGCTCCCTGCCATGGGAGCGCTGCCCGTGTTGGCTGTTGTGGGCCGACCTAATGTGGGCAAGTCAGCACTGGTCAACCGAATTCTTGGCCGGCGCGAGGCTGTGGTTCAGGACATTCCCGGAGTGACCAGAGATCGCGTGTCCTACAAGGCGCTCTGGAACACCACACACTTCACCCTGGTTGACACCGGCGGGTGGGAACCAGACGCTAAAGGCATTGCTAAGTCTGTGGCGCTTCAAGCAGAGGTCGCCATTGATCTAGCGGATGTCATCATCTTCGTTGTTGATGCCATTGTTGGCGCCACGTCCACCGACGAGCAGGTCGTGAAACTGCTGCGCCAGAGCGACAAGCCCGTCATCCTCGTTGGCAACAAAGTCGATGATGTGCGCCACGAAGCTGATGCGGCGGCGCTGTGGAACTTGGGCCTTGGGGAACCGTGGCTCGTGTCAGCCCTGCACGGCCGCGGTGTCGCGGATCTTCTGGATCACGTGATTGTTCTTTTGCCCAAAGAGTCCGCTACTGCCAAGCCTGAGATGAGCGGCCCGCGACGCGTTGCGTTGCTGGGGCGGCCCAATGTGGGGAAGTCGAGCTTGCTCAACAAGGCGGCCGGATCAGAGCGTGTTGTAGTCAACGAGCTCGCTGGCACTACTCGCGACCCCGTCGACGAGCTGGTCGAGATCGCTGGCACCACCTGGCGGTTTGTCGACACCGCTGGTATTCGCCGACGTGTTCACATGCAGCAGGGCGCTGACTTCTATGCGAGCCTGCGCACTACAGCGGCCTTGGAAAAGGCCGAAGTTGCCGTCGTGCTCCTGGATGTGTCAGAGGCAATTAGCGAACAGGATGTTCGCATCATCGACTTGGTGTTGGAGTCTG
The DNA here is from genome assembly GCA_044338275.1 of Pontimonas sp. Taxonomy (GTDB): domain Bacteria; phylum Actinomycetota; class Actinomycetes; order Actinomycetales; family Microbacteriaceae; genus Pontimonas. Next base: position 2,362 of record JBIILX010000106.1, on the reverse strand, counting down.
GCCGCGCTCTGGTGCTTGCCTTCAACAAGTGGGACCTCCTGGATGATGACCGCAGGCGTTATCTGGAGCGCGAGATTGAACAAGACCTCGCCCACGTGGCGTGGGCGCCGCGGGTCAACATTTCTGCCACCACGGGTCGGCACATTGAGAAACTTGTGCCAGCCCTGGAGGTCGCGCTGGACTCATGGGACACCCGGGTCGCAACCGGCAAGTTCAATGCTTTCCTTGCCGAGCTGGTCGCCGCCCACCCGCACCCTGTGCGGGGTGGCCGGCAACCGAGGATTCTCTTTGGAACCCAGGCCACCACCAGGCCGCCCACCTTCGTTCTGTTCACCAGTGGTTTCCTGGACCCCCAGTATCGGCGCTTTATTGCGAGACGCCTGCGGGAAATCTATGGTTTTGAGGGTTCACCCATTCAGATCAACGTGCGAGTTCGAGAGCGACGCGGGAAGAAGAAGTAACCGTGTCCATGTCGCCCCCTCCGCTTCCCCCGGAGCACCTGAGAGACCCGGGCGACGCGTGGGTCGAAGGTCCAGACGGGAAGCGCTACTGGGGCCGATTCGGGGCTGCAGGCCTTCTTGTCCTGCACCCGCCACTCGGTGTTCTGTTGCAGTTGAGGGCTGACTGGTCCCATCACGGTGGAACGTGGGGGATACCTGGCGGTGCCCTGAAGCTGGGCGAGGACGCTATCTCAGCAGCCCTCCGAGAGGCCCATGAGGAAGCCATGGTGCCTGGTCATCAAATTCGAGTGCTAGAGACCACGGTCTTAGATCTCGGTTTCTGGTCCTATACGACTGTCCTTGGTATCAGCGACGACTATTTCGAGCCCGACGAGACCGACGCGGAAAGCGCTGCTCTGGAATGGGTGCCGATGGGTGAGGTTGGGTTGCGAGATTTACACCCGGCCTTCAGTTCAGCCTGGCCAGGTTTGCACGAGCGCCTGCTTCTAGCGCGATAGACTCGTCAAGTTGCCGGCGAGAGATTGCCGACTGCCACGGGCTGTGGCGCAGCTTGGTAGCGCACTTGACTGGGGGTCAAGGGGTCGCAGGTTCAAATCCTGTCAGCCCGACTGGGAAGTAGAGGGTAGCCAATCACTTGGGACTCCTTTTTGGGACTCCTTTTTGAATTGCTCCGAGTGAGGTACCCAGTTCTATTCGTTGAGAAGCTTTCCGAGGGTCTCCATGGCAGCTTTCGCGCCGTCATCAGACACGTGACCGTACACATCTACCGTGACGTTGATGCTTGAATGACCAAGTTGTCGGCTGACGACGTGGATAGGTATCCCTGCCTCCAGCATCGTTGTGGCGGCCGAGTGTCGAAGAGTATGGGGGCTCACAGCCGGAAGTCCAGCTTTCTTGCAAGCGATATGAACTGAGCGCTGGATGTTGCGGGGGTCCACCGGTTCGCCAGTCTTGGTGGCGAACACGAATCCCTTCTGCATGTACTGGTTGCCCGCGGAGGCGATCTCCGCGTTCTGAGCCAAGTGGTGGGACGCTAAAAGGTCGACGAGGTGTTGCGGGAGGTGGAGCTGCCTAATTGATGTTTTTGTCTTGGGGCTCGACAGGTACAAGCCTCGATCGCTTCGAGCGAGAGTTCCTCTGACCCAGAGAGTCTGCTTCTGCAGGTCGATATTCTCCCAGCGCAGTGCAAGGGCTTCCCCTCTTCGAAGTCCGGTCTCCGCGAGTAATCTCACCGCGACGTAGTACCGGTTATCTCTGGCCGCATCGACGAGGACTCGGGTCTGCTCCTTTGTCAGAAACTTTGCCTCGACCTTGTCGCGAAGTGGGGGAGCCACACCAGACGCAGGGTTGTCGACGATTTGCCGGTCCGTGACTGCATCGTTGAACGCCACTCTCAAAGTTGCATAGATGTGTCGGGTTGTCGAGCTGGAGAGAGCGTTCTTCCTGAGGTCCGCAAGAAACCTCTGCACGTGACTGGGAAGTATCTTGCGAAGTTCTGTCTGCGCAAGCGGGTGGGCCAAGATGTGCTTGGCCATGTAACGGTAACCGTCTTTTGTTGTCTCTTTCCGGTTCGATGATTCGAGGGGGCCCATCGACCATTCATCTATCCAGCTAGCCAAAGTGAGGCGGGCATCTGAGGCAGGTTTGCCTTGTTTGACCCGCTTTCTCGCAACCCGCATCTTCTCGAGCGCCTGGGCTGCTGTGGGGGCATAGAACGAGAGTCTTTTACTGGCGCCTTCATCGTCGGTGATTCTGGCGGTCACCCTGTAACGGTTTCGTGTGGGATCGAAGTAAACGGATCCCTCGTCATTCAGTCGACGCTTCATCTGTCGGTACCTGCGTGTTGCTTCCCGGCGAGCGGGTTGGTGTGGGTGAGACGGTGCCTGCACCCACCTCTGGGT
>JBIILX010000037.1:0-13142 GCA_044338275.1 Pontimonas sp. | reverse complement strand
ACACGAGCAGAGCACAATCAGCTCGCATGGACAATCGACCTTTTGGCTCTCGATGAAGACGCCATGGCGCCCAACCGATTCTTCTGGGTGGCTGATCTTGCGCCTGGCTATCAAGCGGTCTACTCCGTGCCAGCACCCGGGCAGCTGGTCATCAGTGATGCCAGCAATACCCACCCGACACTGGTTTTCCACGCGACAACCACCGCGGGCACTCTGCGCTGGGGTGGCGGCGGCGTGTATACAGATGCCCTGGTGAACGGCGAGCAAAAGCCAACGCTCTATGTCTATGGCACCAACTCCATGGACATGCGCGTCTCCATCACGCTTAGCATCATCGACCACGATCCCTGCTCATCGACCACGGCCACCACCTTCGCCACGGCTAATGCGACCGCGGCGGCAACCCTGTGGCCCAGCATCACCGAGTGCCTCGGTGATGCCAACTGGGTGCTCGAGGCAAACACCTCCGAGGTCGTGAGCATCCCCTTGGGTCCAGAAACCCCCGCGCTTGCTGCTGGGCAGGATCGGATCCTGAGCATTTCAGGGCTTCCGGATGGTCTCAGCTGGGAACAGCTTCCCTCCGATGGCACCGGAATCGCCATCACTCTCAGCGCCACCGACGCTGTCTTTTCCGGCGACTACCCCCTCACATTCGAAGCGGTAACAACGACCACCACGGGAGGTGTCCTCCAGCGCTCACAGCCTTTGCGCTCCACCGGTTCGCTTCGCATCAATCCGGCACCCGTCGTCATCGAAGAACCTGAACCGGAGCCGGTTCCTGAGCCGGAGCCGGTCCCAGACCCTGCGCCAGAACCCGAGCCCGTTGCAGAACCCGAACCCGCTCCTGAACCGGAGCCTGCGCTGGACCCCGAGCCAAGCCCCGAGGTTGAGGCGGAGCCTGCACCGATCGAGAGCACACCGGAAGAACCTCTGGTTGTTGAGCAGGCCGAGCCTGTTTCGACCCGGGAACCAGCAGGAGTGTTTGTTGTTGAGAGCGCTCCAGTGGAGGCTCCGGAGATTCCCGAAGCACCCGAGATGGTCGAAGTGCGGGATGCGGAGCCAGCAGGGCTGCCTGAACCAGCGTTTATGCCAAGCGCACCCGTTGAGATTCCGCTGAGTCCACGAGAACCGCGCAACACCGCTGTGGCTGAGACAGTCAGTCCGCCAGAGCCGCGTTTCGCTGGGGCCTGGCTCGGGCTGAGCGTGATGATGAGCCTCGCAGCAGGGGGCCTGATCGCAGCTCTTCGGCGCAAGCGCAAGCAGACGGTGGAATAGCGACCGATGCCGGGTGCGTGTGACAGACTTGGACCGTCAGGTCGGGTTTGGGAACAGGAGATAGGGCTCCTCAATGTGCGGCATTGTCGGCATCGTCTCCTCCACACCGGTCAACCAACAGGTCTATGACGCTCTTGCGCTTCTACAACACCGCGGTCAGGATTCCACCGGAATTGCGACTCTCGAGGACCAGACGCTGCACCTGCACAAAACCAATGGGCAGGTTCGCGAGGGCTACCGCACCCGCGACATGCGAGGTCTTGTTGGCACGGTGGGCCTAGGCCACGTTCGCTATGCCACCAGGGGTAATGCGAAGAAAGAGCAAGAAGCTCAACCGTTCTATGTGAACGCCCCGTATGGCATCGTCCTGGTCCACAACGGAAACCTCACCAACACGCGAGAGCTAACCGCCGAGCTCCAGACGAAGGACCGTCGCCACCTCAACACCACCTCTGACACCGAGCTTTTGGTCAACGTTTTGGCCTCGGAGCTTCAGTCCGCAGGTGCTGGCAGTAATTTCTCCACCGACAACGTGTTTGAGGCAATCTCCGCTGTTCACCGCAGGGTCGAAGGCTCCTATGCGGCAATCGCCCTGATTGCCGGCCATGGATTGCTGGCGTTTAGGGATCCCTTTGGCATCAGACCCCTGATTCTGGGAAAGCGCCAAGCCGGCCTGGTGGGCGATGAGTGGATCGTTGCCAGTGAATCCCTGGTTCTTGAGGCCAGCGGCTATGACATCGTCCGCGATGTCGCCCCCGGCGAGGCAATCTTTATCGGCAGAGATGGCTCGATGGTGTCGAAACAGTGCGCGAGCCTCACCCGCCTTGCACCGTGCTCGTTCGAGTATGTCTACCTAGCTCGGCCAGACTCCGTGATGAACGGTATTTCCGTCTATGAGGCTCGCCTGCGACTCGGTGACAAGCTCGCTGACACGATCGCCAAGCACGCTCCCATTGATTCCATCGACGTGGTGATGCCCATCCCCGACTCTGCGCGCCCGGCAGCCATGCAGGTGGCCAGAAAGCTGGGGCTCGAATACCGCGAGGGCTTCTACAAGAACAAGTACGTCGGTCGAACCTTCATCATGCCCGGCCAAGCCGAGCGCACTAAGAGTGTCCGCCAGAAACTCAACGCCATGTCCAGCGAGTTCGCCGGCAAGAACGTGTTGATCGTCGACGATTCAATTGTTCGAGGCACGACCTCACGAGAAATCGTCGATATGGCCCGGGAGGCCGGAGCGAAGTCCGTCACCTTCACCTCCGCAGCGCCGCCCGTGCGATTCCCCCACGTCTATGGCATCAATATGCCAAGCAAGCGTGAGCTCGTCGCTGCGGGAAAGACAATTCCCGAAATTGCCCGGGAAATTGGTGCTGATCACCTGATTTATCAAGAGGTTGAGGACATGCGAGACGCCATCATCCAGGGCTCATCGGTCACCGAACTCGACATGAGCTGTTTCACCGGAGAATACGTGACGGGAAGCGTCAGCGAGGAATACCTCACCTGGGTGGAAAACAACCAGTCCAGCTAGTCACTCTGCCGTTCCATCTGGACAACGGTCATCTTCTTCTTCGAGCGCACATCAATGACCAGCCACACGATGACTCCGAGCGCAATCGATCCGCTCACGCCAAACAGGGCGAAGTAGGCAAAGAGGGCGATAAACCCAATCGAGGGATCTGAAGGATAGACCCCGGTCACGATTGCCGTGCCAAAGAATCCCAGCAGGCCAAAGACGAGAACGAAGGCCATCAGCTTCGGCGAACGACGAAGCTGAACCTCGTGCTTGTCTGGTGTGGAACGCTTCGCCATATCTCTAGGGTATCGAGACGCAGGGCAGAAACTCTGAGAGATTCGAGCGCTCGCCGGAGGCCTGGACCAGGCCCTCCTCCAGGGCATCGGAAAACGCCACGCGTCCGGTCGCTAGGTTCAGCCAGGTCTCGGGTGACATTTCCACCACAGCGGGAGGAGTTCCCCGTGTGTGACGGGGCCCCTCAATCACTTGGACAGCACCGTAAGGGGGAACGCGAACCTCGACACTGGAGCCCGGGGCACGCGTCGCTAGAACCTGAAGGCAGTAGCGCACAGCACACGCCACATCGGCACTCTCTGCGCTGCCACTGGCCCAGAGGGCGAGGGCCGCCGTGCCCTCGGCGTCTGAAATCTTTGGTTTCCCCACCAGCCTCACGCTAGCAAGCTCTCGCCGGTAGGGTAAGCGCGTGAAGATTTTGGTCCTGGGATCTGGTGCTCGCGAGCACACCATCATCCAGGCGCTGCGCCGGGACCCAGAGTCCCATGAGATTTTGGCGGCTCCCGGCAACGCCGGAATTGCTGCTGACGCGGACATCGTGGCGCTGGATCCCACCAACCCCCGGGTCGTCACGGACTTTGCCACATCGAGCGACATCGACCTTGTCATTATCGGTCCAGAAGCCCCTCTCGTTGCGGGAGTCGCTAACCGGCTCCGGGCTGCGGGGATTCCTGTGTTTGGGCCAGATAGCGACGCTGCAGCACTGGAGGGCTCCAAAGCTTTTGCGAAGGACGTGATGAAAAGCGCCGGGGTTCCCACTGGTCGGGCGTGGAGCGTGGAGACGACCGAAGAACTGCTTCGCGCGCTGGACCAGTCGGAGGGCCCCTACGTCGTCAAAGCCGATGGCCTTGCCTCGGGCAAGGGTGTCCTGGTCACGGAAGACCGCCAAGCTGCCATCGAGCACGCTGAGTTTTATCTCCAACACGGCCCAGTGTTGGTCGAAGAGTTCCTGTCGGGGCCGGAAGTGTCGCTGTTCTTCCTGAGTGACGGAACCAGGGTTATGCCGCTCACCCCTGCTCAGGATTACAAACGTGCCTATGACAACAATCAAGGCCCCAACACAGGTGGGATGGGCGCCTATTCACCCCTGCCCTGGCTGCCGAAGAAATTCGTCGCTGAGATCCAGCGCACCGTGGCGGAGCCCACAGTCGCAGAGTTGGCTTCGAGGGGAATGCCCTTTGTGGGATTGCTCTACTGCGGCCTGATTCTCACCGACGAGGGAGTCAAGGTCATCGAGTTCAATGCCCGGTTTGGGGACCCCGAAACCCAGGTCGTCCTTGCCCGCTTGTCTTCTCCGCTTGCGCCTCTGCTCTTGGCTGCGGCCCAGGGTGACCTGACACAGGTAGCGGCGCCCAAGTTCTCTAAGAACGTGGCGATCACCGTGGTGCTTGCCAGCGAGGGATACCCCGAGAATCCCCGCACCGGGAGAGAGATTTATGGGCTCGATGCACTTGCCTCCCACAAACAGGTTCGGGTCGCCCACGCTGGCACTGGTTTTGATGGTCCACAGTTGCTCGCCACTGGAGGGCGGGTCCTCAGTGTCGTGTCGACGGGCAAAGATTTCGATCAAGCCCGTGAGCGCGCATACGCGGCTCTCGACAAGATCACCCTCGAGGGCTCCTACTACCGACGGGATATCGCGCAGGGCGTGTCCGTATGACAACCCTCGCCGACTGGAAGCCTCTGTATTCAGGCAAGGTCCGCGAGCTCTATATTCCAGTTTCGGCATCTACCGGTGAAGACGCCGACCGCTTACTGATGGTGGCGAGCGATCGCATCAGTGCTTTTGACCACATCCTCGAACCCGAGGTGCCCGGCAAGGGAGAAATCCTGACAGCTCTGAGCTCGTGGTGGTTCAGCCAACTCTCCGATGTCCCGAACCACCTCACGGGCGACGCTCCCCCGGCTGAGCTGGCATCACGTTCCATGGTTGTGACACCACTGCGGATGTTCCCGGTGGAATGCGTCGTCAGGGGTTACTTGGCCGGAAGTGGTTGGAAAGAGTATGTCCAGTCACAAACCGTTGGCGGACTCCCCCTGCCGGCTGGACTCAGTGAAGGAGATCGCCTTCCCGAAATCCTCTTTACGCCCGCGACAAAGGCTGCCATCGGCGACCACGATGAGAACATCACCTATGCGCAGATGGTCGCGATCGTGGGCGATGACGTTGCAAGGAAGCTCAAGGAACTGAGCCTGTCTATCTATGGGAGAGCCAGCGAGATTGCGCGCAGCCGTGGAGTGATTCTTGCCGACACTAAGTTCGAGTTTGGTGTCCATCCGGGCACCGGAGAGATTGCTCTCGGCGATGAAGTGCTGACCTCAGACAGCAGCCGCTACTGGGATGGCGAGGTATATACCGAAGGTGGAATACACCGCCTGGATAGCTTTGACAAACAGCTTGTTCGCAACTGGTTGAGCGCACACTGGTCTGGCGAGGGCGCGCCTCCCCGCTTGCCTGACGATCTCGTGGCGCACACCAAGGCTCGCTATCTCGAGTTGTATGCCAGGCTCACCGGTCAGGACTTCCAGGTTTCCCAGTGACCGGAGCCCCCGAGTCGTTCCCCCCGGTTTTAGCCTCACACCGGCTCGCGTGGCCAACCGCGGTTGCGCTGGCCCCGTTGCTCGTTGCGCAGGGAAAGTATGTGCGCCGGATAATTCCCCGCATGCCCCCTGCGCCAGAGCCGTGGTCGGGTAGCACTCCCGGGCCAAAACCAATCAAAGTTTTAGGACTTGGTGATTCGACCATCGCCGGTGTTGGAGTGTCGGATCCAATGCAGGGGCTCACCGCACAGTTCTCTCTGGCGCTCGCCGACGAACTCTCCCGGGGCGTCTCATGGAGATCGGTCGGCGAGAGCGGTGCGACGACGAAGGACATCCTCCGCAAGTTTCTTCCACCAGCTCTTGAGGAGCCAGCCGACATCCTTCTTGTGTCCATCGGCACCAACGATGCAAAGGATGTGAAGCCCCTTGGGCCCACCATTGCCAGGTTTGAGCGTCTCACCGATGTTCTTCGGGAAGGCCACCCCAACGCGGTGATGCTCTTCTCCTCGCTTCCCGCTTTCTACTTGTTCCCCTCGCTGCCCGAACCGCTGCGAGGAATCCTGTATCGGCATGCTCAAGCTATCGAGCGTTCCGTGCGGCCACTGATTGAAGCCCGTCCCTACGCATTCATGTCTCCACCTCCCTCCGGGTATCACGACACCTTCTTCGCAGAAGACGGATTCCACCCCGGCGTCGACGGCTATAGGGACTGGGCGCGCTTCGCTGTGCGGGATGCTCTCGAGCGTGGCGCGTTGGACGAACTAGCTCGCCGATAGACTGGGGTTACTTCGTCGGTTACAAGGGGGCGCACCGTGGCCATCATCGTTGTTGAGGTCATGCCTAAGAAAGAATTGCTAGACCCCGCGGGTAAAGCGGTCCTCGGCGCACTACACCGACAGAAGGTCGACGACTTCGTCGAGGTTCGGATCGGCAAGCGCTTCGAACTTCACGTGGATGGCCCTGCCACTCCTGCTCACCTGGAGCACGCCAGGTCACTCGCAGAAAGCCTGCTCTCCAACGGGGTGATCGAAGACGTTGTTGACATTCGAGTGGAGGAATCTCCGGCATGAGAGTCGGAGTTGTCAGCTTTCCAGGCTCGCTCGATGACCGTGACGCCCAGCGCGCAATTCGTCTCGCTGGCGGAACCCCAGTTGCGCTGTGGCACCAAGAGGCAGACCTGCAGGGCGTTGACGCACTCGTGTTGCCCGGTGGATTCAGCTATGGCGATTACCTTCGCTGCGGAGCCATCGCAGCCCACTCCACCATCATGTCCGAAGTCATCTCCCAGGCCAGAAAAGGCCTCCCGGTCCTTGGAATCTGTAACGGCTTCCAGATTCTTGTCGAGGCCGGGCTTCTCCCGGGGGGACTCATCCGCAACGACCACGGCGATTTCATCTGCCGTGACCAGAAGCTCCGCGTCGAGTCGATCGATACGCTCTGGACGGCTGACTACGCGATGAGCCAAGAGATCACGATTCCGCTCAAGAACGGCGAGGGTGGATTTATTGCTGATGACGAAACTCTCAAGCGCATTGAGGGCGAGAACTTGGTGGCCTTCCGCTATCTGGATGTGAACCCCAACGGGTCGCTCCACGACATCGCTGGGCTTCGCGACCAGTCGGGTCGAGTTGTTGGCCTGATGCCCCACCCCGAGCACGCGGTGGAGGCTGGTTTTGGCCCAGACACCGATGTGGCCATGAAGTCAGGAACTGACGGGCTTGCAATCTTCACCTCGGTACTGCGGTCTGTGGTGAGAGCATGACGAAGACTCCTGGTTCTCTCTATGCCGTGATGGCCACAGCCGAAATGGTCACCTGGACCGGCCTGATCATCGCGATGGTTGCCCGTTACGGCTTTGGTTATGACGGGGAACTATTCTTCGTCGCTGGCCTTAGCCACGGCATTATCTTCATCGCGTACTGCATCACCGCAGTGGTGGTCGGAATGAACCAGCGTTGGGGCTTCGGAACTATTGCTGTCGCTGTCCTTGCCGCCATCCCCCCTTACGCAACTCTGCCCTTTGACCGCTGGTTAGTAGCACGGAAAAAGCTCGAAGGCCCCTGGCGTCTCGATGATTCTGGTGACCCCCGCGATTCCCGCCTCCTGGATCGATGGTTGCGGTTCTGGCTGCGCCACCCAGCGTGGTTCTTTGTCGTGATTGTCCTCGGAGTGGCCGTTGTGCTGACTGTTCTGTTGCTTCTCGGGTCCCCCACCGAATGGGGGAACCGCTAATGGCCCTCGATAGCGTCGCCAACGCGGAAGCCACTCCCGAGCGCCAACAGCCCTATGAAGCGCTTGGCCTCAAGACCAACGAATACGAAGAGATCAAGTCGCTCCTCGGCCGCAGGCCGACCTCTGGCGAGCTCGCCATGTATTCGGTGATGTGGAGCGAGCACTGCTCGTATAAGTCCTCGAAGGTCCACCTTCGCCAGTTTGGTCAGAAAGTTAACGACACCATGCGCAAACACCTCATGGTGGGGATGGGCGAGAACGCTGGCGTTGTCGACATCGGCGAAGGCTGGGCTGTGACGTTCAAGATTGAAAGCCACAATCACCCGAGCTTCATCGAGCCTTTCCAGGGAGCAGCCACCGGCGTTGGCGGAATCGTTCGCGACATTATCTCGATGGGTGCCAGGCCGGTCGCCGTAATGGACGCGCTGCGCTTCGGGGCGCTCACCCACCCCGACACCGCCCGCGTTGCACCGGGAGTTGTCAGCGGAATTAGTTTCTACGGCAACTGTTTGGGTTTGCCGAACATCGGCGGAGAAACCTGGTTTGACCCGATTTATCAATACAACCCTTTGGTGAACGCTTTGGCGCTGGGTGTTCTGCGCCACGAAGATCTTCACCTCGCGAGCGCTAGTGGTGCCGGAAACAAGGTCGTCCTGTTTGGCGCCAGGACCGGTGGCGATGGAATCGGTGGAGCATCGATTCTGGCCAGTGAGACCTTCGATGAGGGCGGTCCCACTAAGCGACCCTCGGTGCAGGTCGGTGACCCTTTTGCAGAAAAAGTCCTCATCGAGTGCTGCCTTGAGCTCTTCGCCGAAAACGTTGTGGAGGGCATCCAAGACCTCGGAGCTGCGGGAATCAGTTGTGCGACCTCAGAGTTGGCCGCCAATGGCAACAGCGGCATGGACATCGTTCTGGATCACGTGCTGTTGCGAGACAACTCTTTGACCGCCGAAGAAATCCTGATGTCGGAGAGCCAGGAGCGCATGATGGCGATTGTCACCCCGGACAAGCTCGAGAAATTCTTGGCCATCACCACCAAGTGGGAAGTCGAAACGAGCGTGCTCGGGGAAGTCAACGACAGCGGTCGGCTCGTCATCCGCTGGAAGGGCGAAACCATCGTTGACGTCGATCCAAAAACCGTCGCGATTGACTCTCCCGTCTATGAACGCCCCTATCACCGGCCCTCATGGCTCGATAAGGTCCAAGCCGATTCACTCTCCACCGAGGGCCTTTCGCTCGGGCCCCTTGCGCTGCGCGATGAAGCGCTTGCTGTCCTTGGCTCCCCCAATCTGGCTAACCCCGAGTGGATCACGAACCAATACGACCGCTATGTCATGGGCAACACAGCGCTCAGTTACCCCGACGATGCCGGAATGATCCGGGTCGACGAAGAGTCCGGCTTGGGTGTTGCACTGGCCACGGACGCCAACGGCCGATACAGCTACCTGGACCCCTACCTGGGGGCTCAACTCGCCGTGTCCGAGGCCTATCGCAACGTCGCTGCCACTGGGGCCGAACCCCGTGCAGTGAGTGACTGCTTAAACTTTGGCAGCCCCGAAGACCCGGAAGTGATGTGGCAATTCGCTGAGGCCGTTCGCGGACTGGCAGACGCGTGCCTGGAGCTCGAGGTTCCGGTCACCGGAGGCAACGTCAGTCTCTACAACCAAACCGGTACAACACCGATCCACCCCACTCCGGTAGTCGCCGTGCTTGGCGTTATCGACACGGTCGATCGTCGCTTGCCAAGCGGTTGGCAAGACGATGGTGAAAACATCTACCTTCTCGGCGAAACCCACACCGAGCTCGATGGCAGCATTTGGGCAGACGTCGTCCACGGACACTTGGGTGGGATGCCCCCAGCCCCCAACTTGGCGGCCGAGCGAGCTTTGGCCGGTCTGATGGTTGTGGCGGCCAAGGACGGGCTTGTCACTAGCGCCCACGATGTCTCCACGGGCGGCCTGTTCCAGACCCTGGTCGAGGGCGTTCTCCGCAGACGAGTGGGTGCAAGGATCTGGCTCTCTGAGGTTCTCGAGTCCTATGGAATTGATCAGCGGGCAGCGTTGTTCTCGGAATCGGTGGCACGCATGGTCGTCACGGTTGCTAGAGAAGACGACGTCAAGTTCCGCGGGCTCTGCGCTGGGCGCGGGGTTCCCGTGGCGCGCATCGGTGTGACAGAAACACCCTCGCAAGCGCTGGACATCGCCGAGCTCTTCAGCTTTGGCCTTGACGAACTGGATCACATTCGTCGGGGGACAATCCCCACTGTCTTGGGCCCCGTAGTCGGCTACTCACCGCGCTAGGCCCCGTGGTGAAGAAAGCCTGCGTCAGGGGCGCACGATAGCGTTGAGCTGTCATGATTGAACCCTCCCGCTTCCTGGTCTCCTCGTTCGATTACGAAAAGTGGCTGCAGGTCCGTGCCACCGGAGTGACCGCAACCGCGGTGTCTAAGGCCGTGACACCGGAGGGTTTCAGGGAGGTGATGGACTCTCTGCGCAATCCCACTCCGATTGCCGACAACGACTACATGCGCTTTGGCCGGGAGCAAGAGGCTGCGCTGATTGAGAAGCTCTCCACCCAGTTCGACTTAGAACCCAACGACTGGCTTATCGCCAAGGACGATTCGGAGAATCGGTGGCAGATGGCCACGCCTGATGGCCTGTCTCCAGGCCATGAACTGATCGCCGAAGTCAAAACCACCGGTCGTGACTGGGGCGAATGGAGGGCGGTGCCCGGCCACTACCAGCGCCAGGTTCAGTGGCAACTCTATGTCACAGGGGCCACCAGTTGCGTCTTTGGCTGGATGCTCCGCACCACGCGCCAGGGAGACATGGTTCCGGCCTGGCCAGGGCCCAAGTTCGTCGTCGTTAATCGCGACGAAGCGCTGATTGAGAAACTCATCGGCGTCGCCGAGAACCTCTATCGCGAATTACCCCTCGCTAGCAGCTAGTTCTTCGTGGTGCTGAATAACCTCAGCAAGGATGAAGCTCAAGAACTTCTCTGCGAAAGCGGGATCAAGGTCAGCTTCCGAAGCAAGCGCGCGCAGTCGCTGAAGCTGGGCTGCCTCGCGGGCCGGGTCAGAGGGCGCCATGCCGGAGCGAGCCTTCAATCGGCCCACCTGCTGAGTGACCTTGAAACGCTCGGCCAACAGGTGCACGAGTGCTGCATCGATGTTGTCGATGCTCTTGCGCAAGGAAGCTAGCTCAGCAGGAATCTCAGCGGTCATAGAGCGACCCTACCGAGGGGAAGGCGTCCGTGACTAGTCCAGAAGTGCGTGGCGCGTAACGATGGCATCCCTGGAGGGGCCAACACCAATGGCAGAGATTCGAGCCCCGCTCATGGCCTCCAGGGCAAGAACGTAATCCTGGGCGGCCTTCGGCAAATCATCGAACTCCCGAATACCGGTGAGGTCCTCGCTCCAGCCGGGGAAATACTCGTAAATCGGCGTCGCGTGGTGGAAATCAGACTGAGACCAGGGCACCTCATCGACCCTGGTGCCATCAACGTCATAAGCCACGCAGACGGGAATCTTCTCGAGGCCGGTTAGCACGTCGAGTTTGGTCACGACGAAATCGGTCACACCGTTGATGCGGGCTGCATAGCGGGCAATCGGAGCGTCATACCAACCACAGCGCCTGGGGCGACCGGTTGTCGTTCCGAACTCGTGGCCCTTCTCGCGCAAGAACTCACCGAACTCATCCTGCAGCTCGGTGGGGAAGGGGCCAGAGCCAACACGAGTCGTGTATGCCTTGACGATGCCAATGACGGTGGAGAGTCGCCAGGGCGCGATTCCTGATCCTGTAGCAGCGCCACCGGCAGTTGCGCTGGAGGAAGTGACAAACGGATAGGTCCCATGGTCAACATCCAGCATGGTTGCCTGACCACCTTCGAACAGGACGGTCTTGTTGTCCTCGAGAGCCTTGTGAAGGAGCAGGGCGGTGTCTTGAACCATCGGGCGAAGGCGGTCGCGGTAGGAGAGGAGCTCGTCCACCACCTCGTCCACCTCAATGGCGCGGCGGTTATAGACCTTGACCAGCAAGTGATTCTTCTGGTGCAGCGCACCCTCAACTTTCTGGCGAAGGATTCCTTCATCAAAAATGTCCTGCACGCGAATTCCCACGCGGTTGATCTTGTCGGCGTAGGTGGGGCCAATTCCCCGGCCAGTTGTTCCAATCTGGCGCTTGCCGAGGAAGCGCTCTGTGACCTTGTCCATAGTCCGGTGGTACTGCGTAATGAGGTGCGCGTGAGAACTAATGACTAGGCCTGACACATCGATGCCGCGGGCTTCGAGGGCGTCGAGCTCTTCCATCAGAACTTCGGGGTCAATGACAACACCGTTGGAGATGACCGGCACAACACCGGGCGTCAAAATCCCCGAGGGCAAGAGGTGCAGTGCGTACTTTTCGCTGCCGATCACAACGGTGTGGCCGGCATTGTTGCCGCCATTGAACTTAACGACGTAGTCGATGCGCTCAGCGATGAGGTCGGTAGCTTTACCTTTACCCTCATCGCCCCACTGGGCTCCGACAATGACAACGGCGGGCATCAGGATTCCTTTGTTAAGCCACCCTTACCCACATAGTCTAGCGATTTCAGGTTCTTCCGCCAGGCCTCACCTGGAAGCCACGGCCTGGAACAGGCGATACTTCTCTGGTGACCGAATTACGCGTAGTTGTCGCCGATGATCACCAGCTCACCCTCTCTGGCGTGGCTGATTCGCTGTCGATGAACGGGGTGACCATTGTTGGCCGTGCGCGTAATGCGCCAGACGCCATCGCACTGGTTTTGCAAACCAAACCTGACGCCCTGGTGAGCGACTTCGATTTCGGACCGGGCCCCACCGGCATTGATATCGCTACTCATCTGCGCAAGAAATTGCCGAAGCTCGGAATCGTTGTTCTGAGCGCCTACGGAGATCCTCGTTTGCACCAGGCGAGTTTGGGCGAAGCCCCGCAAGGCATGGTCTATCTGATCAAGCAACAGGTCAGCGAAACGGCCGACATCCTGGACGCCGTTGCCCTCTCCATCGAACGTGCGAGCAAGTCCGAGAAGGGTGAACTTCCCCGAGTGAATCTGACCCCTTCCCAAATCGCGGTTTTGCGGTTGGTTGCTCAGGGACTCGCTAATCAGGCGATTGCCCTGGAACTCTCGGTCACCGAGAAATCGGTGTCCAAGACCATTAACCGCATGATTAAGAGACTTGACCTTCAGACCGGGCCACACATCAACTCCCGCGCAGCTCTAGTTCAGAGTTACTTCGATCTGGTGGGCTCCAACCGATGACCCC
>JBIILX010000036.1:0-13286 GCA_044338275.1 Pontimonas sp. | reverse complement strand
CCCAGATCAGGGAGCGAGCCAGCGGATCTTCGATTGCCTGAAGGTTCTTAATCGCGAAAGCCTGCGACCGGGGGTCCAGGCGAATCTTTGTGTAGGCCAGGTCGTCATCGTTGATGAGGATGAGGTCAGGCCGGATCATCCCAACGAGCTCAGAAATCGCTGTTGTTGCCCCGTCGATATCCAGTTCGATGCGGTGGTGCCGCCTGGTAACGCCGTCCTCGTCGGCGTTGTACAGACCAACTGCCAGGCGGTGCGGCCGCAGTGTTGGCCACTCCGCAGGGGCGCTTTGCATAAGCTCCGCTGAAGTACTGACGCCCTGGTCGTCAACCTCGATGGCCGGCACCATCGTGTTGACCCCGGCAGTTTCTAGCCACACCGAGCTCCAGTGGCCGAGCTCGCGTCCGCTGGTGGCTTCCAGCTCGCTCAACAAATCGGCGAGAACAGCATTGCCCCACTGGTGTTTCACGAAGTAGTTGTGGACGCCGGCGAAGAACGCTTCTTCACCGACCCACGCAACCAACTGCTTGAGCACGGAGCCACCCTTGGCGTAGGTGATTCCATCGAAGTTAACTTGAACATCCTCTATGTCGCGGATGTTGGCAACAATCGGGTGGGTGGAGGGCAACTGGTCTTGCCGGTAAGCCCAGCTCTTTTCCATGGCGTGGAACGTGGTCCACGCATGGGTCCACTCGGTTGCCTCCGCGGCAGCGATAGTGGAGGCCCACTCGGCGAAGGATTCGTTGAGCCAGAGATCGTTCCACCAGCGCATGGTCACTAAGTCGCCAAACCACATGTGGGCGAGCTCGTGCAGGATGGTCACCACTCGACGCTCACGAACGGCGTCGGAGACCTGAGAGCGGAACACATAGGCTTCCGTGAAGGTCACCGCTCCCGCGTTCTCCATTGCCCCGGCATTGAATTCGGGGACAAAGAGCTGATCGTATTTCTGGAACGGGTAGGAAACCCCGAACTTCTCCTCGAAGTAGGCGAAGCCCTTTTTGGTGATGTCGAAGATGTAGTCGGCATCGAGGAATTCAGACAGTGATGCCCTGGCATAAACGCCCAAAGGAATCGTTGCTCCACTTGAGCTGGTCAGCTCATCGCGCACCACGGTGTATGGACCGGCAACGAGTGCTGTGATGTAGGAGGAGATTCGTGGTGTGGGGGAGAACACCCAGGTGCCTGACGTTCCATCCACCTCGGGGGTTGGACTTGGCTGGTTGGAAACAACCTGCCAAGTGGCCGGTGCCCGAATAGTGAACTGGAATGTTGCTTTGAGGTCTGGCTGCTCAAAAACCGGGAATACTCGCCTGGAATCGGGAACCTCGAACTGCGTATAGAGATAGACCTCGCCATCAACCGGGTCAACAAACCGGTGGAGTCCCTCGCCGCTGTTCGTGCACTTGTGCTCCGAGACAATAACAAGGGTGTTCCACTCTTCGAGATTCGCCAGTGAGATTCGCGAGTCGGCGAAGACGCTCGACGGGTCGAGGGCGCGTCCGTTCAGGCTGACCTGGTGGACTGTCTCCGCGATGATGTCGATGAAGGTTGATGCGCCGGAAGTTGCCTGGAAGGTGACCTCGGTAGTGGTGGTGAAAGTGGGTGAGGTGGCAACCGCTCGCAGGTCGATATCGATCAGGTAGCTCTCCACGTGGAGAAGGCTGGACCGAGTGGTCGCCTCATCGCGAGTCAGATTTTCACCGGGCACCATGAACTCCTTGACAACGCGTGGGGGCTTGCGCCCCGTGGACAGCAGAACACTCTGGCCTTCTAGCCTAGGGCGTGGCGTGGAACCGGCTGAGGCGGAGTACTACGCGCGATCAGTCTCGGCGTCGATGGTCACGGCGACCTCTTCGGGAAGCTCCTGCGCTTCCCCGCCACCCTTGGTGATTGGCTTGGTTTCTCCCGCCAGCTTGGGCGGTTGGATGTTCGTGATTTCCATGTCAACCTCAGTCGCGGCCTGACGCATGCGCTGGAGGTAGTCGTTGAGGTAACCCTGCTGGCGACGAACATCGCTGAGCTGGCTCTCGGTGTCGGAGAGCATGGTGCCCACCAATTCCTCGGCGTCCCTGGCAACAGCGCGAGAGCGCTGGAATGTCTCAGAAATCAGACGCTCCGCATAAGTGCGGGCTTCCTCGGCGAGTTCGTCGGCGCGACGGTGTGCAGTTTCCAGAACGGTGTCTGCTTCTTGGCCGAGGTCTGCAGCTCGCTTAGCTGCGTTCTGGACATGCTCGTCAGCCTGTTGGTATGCCTTCTGCGCGTGGTTGTCAGCTTCCTCGTGAATGGCAGCGCGCGCACGCTCTGCCTCATCGATTTGCTGGCGAATGCTGATGTCGGTTGCAACAGCGCGTTCCTGAGCTGCGTGCAGGAGTTCGGAAGCTTCACGCTTGACCTGCTCGACCTGACGCGATGCCTCGGCCTTGATTTTAGACACCTGCTTTTCAGCCTGGCTAATCATCGTCGCGGCAGCGCGCTCGGCGCGGGTGCGGGTGTTGGTGGCCTTTGCAATTTCGTCGGCAGCTTGCTGACGCAGCTGCGCAGCTTCGCGCTCGGTCTCAAGGCGCAATTCCTCTGACGCGCGCTGCGCTTCGGAGAGAATCTTGCGGGATTCTTTAGCGGCAGACTCGCGAACACGCGTTGCTTCGCTGCGGGCATTTCCGAGAACCTCAGCAGCTTCAGCAGCTGCCTCTTGGGTGATCTTCTTCGACTGCTCTTCAGCCAGACGCAGGGTCTCTTCGAAGGCGGTACCCAATTCGGAGAAACTTGGCTTAGCGCGTGAAGCACGGTCGCTGGCGTCGGCTGCATCGCGAGAGATGCGCTGGATGGTGCGGGCGTTCTCAGCGCGCTCGTTTTCAAGACGCTCGAGACGGTCAGTGAGCTCGCGCACATAGCGCGTAACGTCTTCGGTGTCGTAACCGCGTACGACCCGACGGAAATTTGGAATGCTCACTCTAGGCTCCTCGGCATAGGACTCCATAAGAATAGGGCAAAAACCCGACTTTCGTGTGACGGGAAACTAAATCGTTGTCGATTAGTGCTCCCAGGCTAGGGATTTAGACTCTGACCATGCGAATTCACATTGCCACCGACCATGCGGGACTCGAGTTTAGCCGAGATTTAGTCGACCATTTGGGCCACGAGGGCCACGAAGTGATTGACCACGGGCCCGTCGAATTCGACCCGGTGGATGACTACCCCAGTTTCTGTATCGCAGCCGCGCGCGACGTCGTGGCCGACCAAGCCGCTGGCATCGAAGCTCTCGGGATCGTATTTGGCGGTTCGGGCAATGGTGAGCAGATCGCAGCCAACAAGGTGCCTGGCGCCAGGGCGGCTCTTGTCTGGAGCGTGAACACCGCAGTTCTCGCACGAGAGCACAACGACGCCAATATCGCCGCGATTGGCGCACGCCAGCACAGCATTGACGAAGCACTGCTCTTCATCGACACTTTCATTCGCACACCCTTTAGCGGGGACGACCGGCATGCTCGCCGCATCGCCCAGATTGCCGAATACGAAAACACCGGGGCAATCAACGGATTTAGCATCGGCTCGTAACCAGCGATGCCAGAGGGCCACACCGTCCACAGGGTTGCCAGGCTTTTTGATGCCCTTTTTGTGGGGCGCACCATGGAGGCATCATCACCCCAAGGCCGCTTTGGTCAGGGCGCAGCGAACATCTCCGGGCGCACCATCGTTGCGGTCGAAGCGGTCGGCAAACAGCTCTTTATCCACCTCGACAACGATCTTGTGCTCCGAGTGCACTTGGGAATCTATGGCGCCTGGGATGTGGCAACACATCCAGATAATTCCGAAATCGCCCAGGTCCTGACTTCTCTGGGCGCCCCCAGGTCTAGGGCCAGGCGGTTTGGCGAGTCAGAGGGTGACCGCGATGCGCCGGATCTTTTCCCGCCACTTCCGATCGGCCAGGTTCGTTTGAGGCTCGTGACTGACGACGTGGTGGCAGACCTTCGCGGGCCCACGGCCTGCGAAGTGATCACTCGCGAAGCGGCAGACGCTGTGAGGGATCGCCTCGGGCCAGATCCACTCGTGACGAAGGGCACACGGGGCCAGAAGGTCTTTACGCAGCGATTGCTCGCCACCAAGCGTCCTATTGGTCTGGTGCTGATGGACCAGTCCGTCGTCGCTGGAATCGGGAATGTCTATCGGGCGGAAATTCTTTTTCGCCACCGGTTAGACCCCTACCGACCGGCATCCTCGCATTCTCCGGAGTTGGCCGCCGCGTTATGGAAAGACTGGGGCGGCCTCCTGCGCGATGGCATTGCCACCGGAGTGATGCTCACTAGGGATGACTTGAGCCCGAGCGAGAAAAAGAAAGCTTTGCGCTCCCCGCAGAATCGCCACTGGGTCTATAAGCGCGAAGGCCAAGAGTGCCGCGTGTGTGGAAGTGTTGTGGCCATGGACGTCATGGCTGCGAGAAAGCTCTATTTTTGCCCCTCCTGCCAGGCTTCCTAAAACCACCGTGAACGAGGAATCATGATCATCACCCACGCGAAAATCTATGGCGAATCCCACCGCACACTGATGGATATCGCCCTGGACGGTGACGCCATTGTGGCCCTTGGCCCCGCCGGGTCACTGGACACTGCCGGTCACGAGGTTGTTGACGCAGATTCTCGTGTGGTCATGCCAGGCCTGTGGGATGAGCACGTTCACTTTGGCCTGTGGGCGCAGCGTCGTCGCTGGGTAGATCTCTCGGGGGCTACCTCTGCTGGGGAAGCCGCGGCCATTATGGGCGAAGCGGTTCGTGAACGCGGGAACACTCTTGATGGAGCGGTGCTGATTGGGGCTGGCTACCGGGATGGTCTCTGGACTGACCAGAAAACAACCGCACTGCTGGATTCTCACACCGGCGCTGTCCCGGTCTTGCTGCTCTCAGTTGATGTCCACTCGTGTTGGGTCAACACGGCAACAATCAAGGCTTTTGATGTGAAAGGCCACGATGGTGACGGGTCCTTGAGCGAGCAGGAGTGCTTTGACTTGACGGTCGCCGTGGGGTCAGTAGATGAGACCACTCTCGACTCGTGGGTGATGGAAGCTGCTCGTGCGGCTGCGGCCAGAGGCGTGGTCGGAATCGTCGACTTGGATATGGCCTACAACTCGGTGGTGTGGAGCAGGAGAGCTGCTGGCGTGAAGGGCCGGTATCCCCTGCGCGTGGAAGCCGGGGTCTACCCCGAGCACCTCGAGCGAGCCATCGCTGAGGGACTTCACACCGGCTATGAACTAGCGCCCGGTATTTCGATGGGCCCCTTCAAGATCATCACCGATGGGTCCTTGAACACCAGAACCGCGCACTGCGTTGAGCCCTACCTCGGTGTTGAGGGCGACGTTCGAGGCGCCATGAACTTTGGTGTGGCAGAAATTGAACGCCTCCTTCTGCGAGCTCACCAGTCGGGCTTCTCCCTCGCCGTTCACGCCATTGGCGATGAAGCAAACCGTCTCATTCTCGATGTGATGGAAGCCAACGGTCTTGGCGGGCGCATTGAACACGCCCAGCTGGTGCGCGACGCCGACTTTGTTCGCTTCGCGAAGCTCGGTGTGATCGCGAGCGTTCAACCCGAGCACGCGGTGGATGACCGCGACGTGACCGACGTCTACTGGGCGGATCGAGCAGATCGGGCTTTCGCGCTTCGCCGGTTGGTCGATAGCGGAGCGACGTTAATTCTCGGCTCCGATGCGCCAGTAGCTCCCCTGGACCCGTGGGTGTCGATTGCTGCTGCCATCACCCGCACCAGGGATGGCCGGGAGCCCTGGCACCCCGAGCAGTCCTTGACCCTCGATGAGGCGATTGGTTTCTCCACGAGAAGCACGGTTGCCGTGGGGCAACCGGCAGACCTCGTGATTGTTGATGCCGACCCGAAGTGGCTGGTCGACGCTTGCGGTTCGAACGCGGCGGCCGCCAGTGACGCGGTGCGGCAGATGCCGGTGTGGATGACAATCTCGCAGGGCGTTGTCACTCACGACCAGAGCGTGTAACTGGAGGGGATGACGGGGATCGAACCCGCACCATCAGTTTGGAAGACTGAGGCTCTACCATTGAGCTACATCCCCGAGGGGTGCTACGTCAACGATGGTACTGCATGCACTTCGATTCGTACTTCCCACGCGATCGCACCGGCTAGACTTCCAGAGGCTGTTCGCCTGGGCATGGCTGTGTACTGCGCCCGGATGGTGATCAACTCTTATCTTTTCGGGGCGTAGCTCAGTTTGGTAGAGCGCCCGCTTTGGGAGCGGGAAGTCGCAGGTTCGAATCCTGTCGCCCCGACGGAAAGACACACAAGAAAAACCAGTTGGAGAAAATGCCGTGCCCACAACGACAAAAGAAGCTCTTGGCCCCACTCGAGTTCGCCTGACAATCACTGTCCCACCGGAGGAGCTCAAGCCAAGCCTCGACCACGCGTACCAGCACATCGCTGAGCAGGTCAACATTCCAGGCTTTCGCAAGGGCAAGGTTCCTCCCACCCTGATTGATCAGAGGGTCGGCAAGGGTGAAGTTCTCAACCACGCTGTGGGCGAAGGCCTCGACCGTTTCTTCCAGCTCGCTGTTTCTGAACAGAAGGTTCGCACCCTCGGCCGCCCCGAGGCTGATGTCACCCAGTGGCCGAGCGACAAAGATTTCTCTGGCGACCTCGTGGTCGTTGTTGAGGTGGATACCCGTCCGGAGTTTAAGATTCCCGATCACACGAAGTACTCCATCGAGGTTGAGCCCGTCACCGTCAGCAAGGACGAGGTCGAGGCTGAACTCGATGGCCTTCGCGCTCGCTTTGGCACGCTGGTGAGCGTTGACCGCCCGATCAAGACCGGTGACTTTGTTCAAGTTGACCTGGTGGCAAAAATTGGCGACAGCACCATCGACACCGCCAACTCCATTAGCTACGAGGTCGGCTCAGGCCAGCTCATTGATGGCATCGATGAAGCCCTCGACACCCTCACTGCTGGGGAAACCACCACCTTTGAGTCCAAGCTGCTCGGTGGAGACCGCGTGGGAGAGACCGCACTGATTGAGATCACTGTGTTGGCTGTGAAAGAACGCGAACTGCCAGAAGCTGATGACGAGTTTGCTCAGATCTCCAGCCAGTTCGACACCATCGCCGAGCTCCGTGAGGACATGAAGGTCCAGGTGCAGCGCAAGGGTGTTTTCGGGCAGGCGCAGCAGGCGAGGAACAAGCTCGTCGAGAAGCTCCTGGAAGATGTCACCATTCCGCTGCCCCAGGGTGTCATCGATGACGAGGTTCACCGTCACCTCGAACAAGAAGGCAAGCTTGAGGACGACAAACACCGCGCCGAGGTCATCGAGTCCACAGAGAAGTCATTGAAGACCCAGATTCTTTTGGACGCACTGGTGGAGAGCCTCGAGGTTCAGGTATCCCAGGACGAACTGAGCCAATACCTCATCCAGTCGGCATCGCAGTATGGAATGGACCCCACCGAATTCATCCAGAACCTCGATAGCAACAACCAGATTCCCTCCATGGTGGGCGAGGTCGCTAGGTCCAAGTCGCTCTCTGTGGCACTCGCCGGCGTCAAGGTTGTCGACACGAAGGGCAAGAAAGTTGACTTGAGCGACTTCACCCGCCCGGCCACTGATCCCGTTGAGCAAGCCGTGGCCCAGGCTGTCGCCGATAACCACGACGACCACGACCACGATCACGACCACGACCACGATCACGACCACAAGCACTAACGCGACACTCTGCCGAGGGCGAACACTGCCGGTTCCACGGGTTGGTGCCCGGTAGGGTCGGTGTAGTCCGCTTCAGGATGTTCGTGAGGAGAACAAAACTGTGTCCATGGCAGAAACGATGATGCAACCCAATGTCTTTGACCGGTTGCTCAAAGACCGCATTATTTGGCTGGGTTCCGAAGTTCGTGACGACAACGCCAACGAAATTGCGGCCAAGCTCTTGCTCCTCGCTGCTGAAGACGCCGAGCGCGATATTTACCTCTACATCAACTCACCCGGTGGTTCCATCACCGCCGGTATGGCCATCTACGACACCATGCAGTTTGTTCCCAACGACATCGTGACTGTCGGCATTGGTATGGCCGCCTCGATGGGCCAGTTGCTGCTGACCGCTGGCACCAAGGGGAAGCGTTACATCACCCCGAACGCCCGCGTGCTCTTGCACCAGCCCCACGGTGGTTTTGGTGGAACCGCGAGTGACATCCAGACTCAGGCTCACCTGATCAATGACATGAAGAAGCGCTTGGCCCAGATTACGGCTGAGGCCACTGGCAAAACTGTTGACCAAATCATGTCCGATGGTGACCGTGACCGCTGGTTCACCGCCGACGAAGCGCTGGCCTATGGCTTTGTCGATCACATTCGCTCCTCTGCCACCGACGTTGTCGGTGGCGGTGGAACAGAGCAAAGCAAGAAGAAGCAGACGGGGAATATCCAATGAACACAGTCCCAGAGCACAAGGCATCAATGTCCATGCCCGAGTCGCGCTACATCTTGCCCAGCTTCGAAGAGCGCACCAGCTACGGCTTCAAGCGTCAAGACCCCTACGCCAAGCTCTTTGAAGACCGCATCGTCTTCTTGGGCGTCCAGGTGGACGACGCGTCAGCCGATGACGTCATGGCGCAGTTGCTCGTCTTGGAAAGCCAAGATCCCGACCGCGACATCGTGATGTACATCAACTCTCCCGGTGGCTCGTTCACCGCGATGACAGCCATCTACGACACGATGCAATATGTGCGCCCGCAGATTCAGACTGTGGTTCTTGGTCAGGCTGCCTCTGCCGCAGCAGTGATTCTTGCCGGCGGTGAGCCAGGAAAGCGCCTTGCTCTTCCCAATGCTCGAATCCTCATTCACCAGCCGATGATGGGCGAAGCGGGCCGTGGCCAGGCATCTGACATTGAAATTCAGGCCAAGGAAATTGCCAGATTGCGCGAATGGTTGGAAGGGACTCTCTCGAAGCACTCGAACAAGAGTCCCGAAGAAGTCAACCGCGATATTGACCGCGACAAAATCCTGACCGCTGCGGAAGCACTCGACTACGGACTGATCGATCAGGTCCTCTCCTCGAGGAAGTCTGCAGGTGTCGGCGCAGCCCTCAAGGGCCCAGAAGCGGTCGTCGCCTAGCTAGTCCTTCGCTTGGCGTTTCCGCAGGCCGGAAACCCCAAGACCAATGAGAAGGACTATCAGCACGACGACTCCGGCAATCGTTCGAATCAGGGACACTGATTCATCGGCAACCACCTGAGGGGCGCCCAGGGGGGCGATAACCTCGGGCGTGGTCTCCTCAACCGGAATGTCCTCGGTTGTTTCGCCGCAGACGGGCGCCGCGCTGCGCCCGCTGGAGGGGACGTGGTCGGGTGAGGGTTCAAAGACAAAGTCGTAGTTGTCTTGAAGCGTGTGACCATCGGCTGAGACGAACTGGTAGAGGACTGTGTAGGTGCCGGCCCCACCAAGCTCCAG
This sequence comes from Pontimonas sp., assembly GCA_044338275.1. Taxonomy (GTDB): domain Bacteria; phylum Actinomycetota; class Actinomycetes; order Actinomycetales; family Microbacteriaceae; genus Pontimonas. Next base: position 3,844 of record JBIILX010000036.1, on the reverse strand, counting down.
GGTTGCACTCATGGTGCGTTCGTCGATGCTTACGCAACCATCGCCGTAGTAGAGACCACTGGCATCCTGCGCCACAAGGGCAAAACCACCCGTGGCCTCTCCGGTGTCCAAGAAGTTGTCATTGGTGGAAATCGACACGGTGACGGGGCTTGTTGTCACGAGGGAATCGGCGGCAGGGTCCCGATCCTCGACGACGTTGTGGGCAAAGGCTGGGGCTGGGCAACCCAGCGCCAGCGCCGCTGCAACCAGCGTCACCATCCAGCCAGATGTACGGGATGAGTTGCTGATGGGGCCCATAGTTCTTCCATGCTAGCCGGCGCCACACCGCGCGTTACCTGTGGAATGTCCGAAGCGCTTGGGCCCTGAGAGGTAAACTCCGAAGGGTCCAGATTGCATGGAGGAAGGCTTTCTCATGGCACGCACAGGAGATTCTGGCGAGCTCCTCAAGTGTTCGTTCTGTGGCAAAAGCCAAAAACAGGTCCAGCAACTCATTGCAGGACCTGGTGTTTATATCTGTGACGAGTGTGTTGAGCTCTGTAACGAAATCATCGATGAGCGCCAATCTGAGCACAGCGGTCAAGCCGTTGCTGATTTCGATTTGCCCAAGCCCAAAGAGATTTACGACTTCCTCGAGGAATACGTCATTGGCCAGGAAGAGGCCAAGCGTTCTCTCTCTGTCGCCGTCTATAACCACTACAAGCGTGTTCGCGCCGCCGCCTCACCCCATGCGGTGGAGGGCTCCGATGACATCGATATTCAAAAGAGCAACATTCTTCTGATTGGTCCGACCGGTTGCGGCAAGACCTATTTGGCCCAAACTCTCGCCAAGCGCCTTAATGTGCCCTTTGCCGTCGCTGACGCGACAGCACTGACCGAGGCCGGTTATGTGGGTGAGGACGTTGAGAACATCTTGCTCAAGCTCATCCAGGCTGCCGACTATGACGTCAAGCGGGCCGAGACAGGCATCATCTACATCGACGAGATCGACAAGATTGCCAGAAAAGCGGAAAACCCCTCCATTACCCGAGACGTCTCGGGGGAGGGCGTTCAGCAAGCGCTCCTGAAAATCCTCGAAGGAACGGTGGCAGCAGTTCCACCCCAGGGCGGGCGCAAGCACCCTCAGCAAGAGTTCATTCAAATCGACACCACCAACGTCCTCTTCATCGTTGCCGGTGCTTTTGCTGGACTCGAAGACATCATTTCTCAGCGTGTGGGCCGCCACGGTATTGGCTTTGGCGCACCCCTGCACTCAAAGGACGCCAGCGAGAACATGTTCAGCCAGGTTTTGCCTGAGGACCTTCACAAGTTTGGCTTGATTCCTGAGTTCATCGGCCGTTTGCCGGTTGTCACCACTGTTGCGCCACTGGATCAGACCGCGCTGATCGACATCTTGACCACACCGAAGAACGCACTGGTCAAGCAGTATCAGCGGATGTTTGTGCTCGATGGTGTGCAACTGGAGTTTGAGACAGAAGCGCTCGAAGAGATTGCCACCCTGGCTGCTGTTCGACAGACCGGTGCACGAGGACTGCGAGCCATCTTGGAAGAGGTGCTCGGCCCCATGATGTTCGAGATTCCCTCCACCGACCAGGTTGAGCGGGTCATCATCACCCGAGATGCGGTTCTCAAGAACGCTGCGCCGACGATTGTTCCCAAAGCAGCGCCCAGGCGCGAAAAGTCTGCCTAGTTTCGCTTAGCCGCGAAGCATGCGGCCGTCATCGAGTTCGACTACGGGTCGACCTTCGAGCCAGGTCAGTGTCCAGCGCAGCGTTGTTGCCTCGTCTGAGCCGAGCGTTGCCTCAATAGCGGCAATCTGCTCGCGCAGGGGTTGCGGCAGGGACGCGGGTGCCTGTCCCACGGAAAATCGTCCACCGAGTTGCATAGCCCCTGCCTAGCTCTCGGTGTCTTGCTCATACATGACCCAGGATGTCCTGGAGGCGAGCGTGTCATAGAGGTGCTGCGCCGTGGTGTTATCCGCGGCGGTAATCCACCGCAGATCGCCGCCGCCGTGAGCGGCGCCGTGGGCCTTGAGCGCCTCAATCAGTGCGCGGCCAACTCCCTGCCCCCGCGATGAGGGCGCCGTGAAGAGGTCATCGAGAAACCAGGAGGGACCCGCGCGGAAGGTGTCGGCCTGCTCCCGCAGGTGCGCGAAGCCGAGCAGAGTGTCCTCAGAATCGGCAACAAAACCAGAGACGCTGTGGGCTGGGTCCATCAACCACGCCCAGACCCCGGCAACGACATCCTCGGTGAAGGAGGTTTCATAAAACACTCCATAGGCGAGGAACAGGGCTTCCCACTGACCCTGGTCGCGAGCCTCAATCGGGCGGATGTGGAAGGGCAGCTTCTCAGTCATCACTGGGCTCCAGTTCGAAGGAGACGAGCTCGACGCCCTCAGCCTCGTCAAGGGAGAGGCTGGCGATTTTGCCCACTGCCCTCAGGTCGGCTTCGGCGTGAGCGAGGAGAGCCGGGCCGCGAAGCGTGGCGCTGATGATGCCGGTCTTCTGGGCCACTTGACTATCTGTCTTTGCGCGGCGAATCGTGATGAGCGCTTCGCTGGCCAGGGCTAGGAGACCGGCTGTCTCGGCTGAGGCCACGGTGTCGGGGAGTTCTTCAGGGCTTGGCCAGGAGGCCTGGTGAATGCTGCCCTCGTTCGTCCAGGACCACACTTCTTCTGTGGCAAAGGGGATCACCGGTGCCAGCAGGCGTGCCACTGTTTCGATGGCTAAGCGCAGCGCGCTGACAGCGCTGGTGCGAGCAGCCCCCTCGCCTGTGTAGGCGCGCTCTTTGACAAGCTCCAGGTAGTCATCGGTGAAAGTCCAGAAGAACGTTTCCGTCACCTCCAGCGCACGCGCGTGATCAAAAGCGTCATAAGCGACAGTCGCGCTCTCGACGACCTTGCCAAGCTCGCGCACCATGTCGAGATCCAGTGCATCGGTGATGGCTCCAGTCTCACCCTCGAACCCATAGACAAACTTGGCGGCGTTGAGCACCTTGATGGCAAGCCTGCGACCGATCTTGATCTGCTTGGGGTTCTCAGGATCGAATGCCGCGTCGGTGCCAAGCCGTGAGGAGGCTGCCCAATAGCGCACCGCATCCGAACCGTGAGCATCGAGCATCGCACCGGGTGTCACCACGTTGCCCTTGGACTTTGACATCTTCTTGCGGTCTGGGTCGACGATGAAGCCAGAGATTCCCGCGTTCTTCCAGGGGATGGTGCCGTGCTCGAGCTCCGCTCGAAGCACGGTGGAGAACAACCATGTCCTGATGATGTCTTGGCCTTGGCTGCGCAGGTCGTAGGGGAAAACGAGGTCGAAGAGTTCGGGGTCGCTTCCCCAACCGCCAGCCAGCTGAGGGGTCAGACTGCTGGTGGCCCAGGTGTCCATGATGTCGAGCTCGCCGATGAAACCACCAGGAACACCGCGCTGGTCTGGGCTGTATCCAGGAGGGGTGTCAGTCGAGGGGTCAACGGGCAGGTCTGCCTCGGCGGGGGTGATGAACTCTCCGGCAATGGGCTCGCCTGTGGCATCGAGGGGGTACCAGATCGGGATCGGCACACCGAAGAAGCGCTGTCTCGAGATGAGCCAGTCACCAGAGAGGCCGCCCACCCAGTTCTCGTAGCGAACGCGCATGAAGTCGGGGTGAAACGCGACCTCGGCGCCGCGTTGCAGCAGGCGGTCTTGCAGGTCTTTATCTTTCGAGCCGTTGGTGATGTACCACTGGCGAGTGGTGACAATCTCGAGGGGCTTGTCACCCTTTTCGAAGAACTTGACCGGGTGCGTGATGGGCGTGGGGTCTTCGAGTAGGTCACCAGAGGCGGCGAGTTTCTCGACGATGGTCGACTTAG
>JBIILX010000021.1:0-17511 GCA_044338275.1 Pontimonas sp. | reverse complement strand
CCGAGGGGATTCCAGCAATCGACATTTTTATTGACTACTCGTGCCCAGCGTGTGGGCAATTTGAGGCCTTGTATGGACCGCTCTTTCGCACCTGGCTGGAGAACGGCACAGCGACGGTGGAGTATCACCCGCTTGCGTTCCGTGACGCTCAGACTGCTGGTACGCGCTATGCGAGTCGTGCCGCCAACAGTGTGGCCTGTGTTGCCGAGCATTCTCCCAACACGTTCTTTGACTACAGCGATCTGTTGTTGGCGAGCCAGCCTGTGCCACCGACAAAGTTTGAACTCAGTGACGATGAGATGGTCGCACTGGTGGGCACGGCCGGGGCATCTAATCTCGATCTGATTGAAACCTGCATCAGAGAAGAGACCTTTGAGAACTGGGTCTCCGGTGCAACGGCACGCGCAATGAGCACCGGTCCCATTCCAGTGAGGAATTCGGAGATTCCTCTGGTCGTTAGTACTCCTACTGTGTTGGTCAATGGCAAGGAGTACCAGGCTGAGATCCACGGCGACTTGGCCAGCTTCGTCGCGTCCCTGGAGACCAGCGGATAGTTCACTAGCCGCGGTAGTGTTGTCGTTGCTTGGTGGGGAACCGCCAGCGTGCCGGCTTGGCGCAATTGGTAGCGCATCCGACTTGTAATCGGAAGGTTGCGGGTTCAAGTCCCGCAGCCGGCCCTGAGGGATCTGAACCTACGAGCGAGAGCGATCCCGTACGGTGGCGATAGCCAGCACCAAAGAAATCGCCCAGCTTGCCCATAGAAGCCCTACCTGCCAGGTGAAGGGCCCGCGGATTGTCCGCCGTAGAAGGCCGATTCCTGCTGCCACGGCACTCAGCATTGAGCTACTGAACACGAAAGCGCGCATGAGCCAAATCTTACTCTGATGATGTCACCCGCTGTGGGGCGAATCTTTTTGACGACTCTCCTCCGACCGCATCGACCAGCGAAGCCTTGTCGATATCTTTGAACCCATGACCACTAGTCCATCTTCGTCGAGTCCTGGCAGACGTGCGTTGATTGCAGTTTCGGCGGTTCTTGTGACTGCTTTGGCCGCGGGAGGGTCTTTCGCTCTCGGTGCTGTGGTCCCCCAGGGAGAACTCGGAGAAGGGTCTCTCGTGCCAGACACCGAGGCACAGCCAGCCGAGCTCAGTCGCGCAGTGCCAGTCACGATGCCGACCCCGCTTCGGATTAGGACGTGCTCTGTCGCCGACGCCGCACGGAATGAGGACTTGGGTGACTTCTCCGGCGTTGTGGTCGATCCCTACACCGGGGATGTTTTGTTCGCTAGGGACCCCGATACCCTGGTGCCACCGGCCAGTGTGATGAAAATTATCACTGGCGCGGCAGCACTGAGCGTCCTGGGTGCAGACGCTCGGTTCTCAACCTCGGTGGTGGCCACCGACGACCCGACTCGAGTTGTCTTGGTCGGCGGTGGTGACTCAACGCTGAGTCGACTCGCCACCGGCAACCCCAGCGTGTACGTCGGTGCTGCGACGCTCCAGGATTTAGCAGAGAGGACGATCTCGGCAGCCCAGGCCAACCTGCCGGAGGGCGACAAGGTCACCATCACGGAGGTCGTGGTCGATGCCTCGCTGTGGCCCAGTGAGGATGCCTTCGATGCGTCGTGGTCGAGAGACGCGGCATCTAACGGTTTTGTCTCCAGGGTGAGCGCATTACAAGTCGATGGCGACCGTGACAACCCGCAGGTCGACCTCAGTAGACGAGGCAGCGACCCCGTCCGCCGGGCTGGCGATGAGTTTGTGAAGGCCCTCCGGGCGGCCGGTAACGCCGGTCGCTATGTGAAGGTCACGGCTGGGGACGCGCCGGTGGAGGGTTCAGTGCTTGCATCCGTTGAGTCGCCCCCGGTGTCTGAACTTGTCCGCTACATGATGAAGGAAAGCGACAACACCCTGGCTGAAATGTTGGCCCGCCATGTCTCCTTGGCGCAGGGAGCGGGTGGGACCGCTGCAAGCTTGGCCACAGTGATTCCCTCCGTCATCGCTGGTCTAGGACTTCCGACAGAGGGCTTGGTTGTTCAGGATGGTTCGGGTCTCAGTCCGCTCAACCAGGTGAGCCCCTCCTATGTTGCAATGTTGCTCTCGGACGTTGCGCGCGGCGATGGGCCATTAGCCGCTATTCGCGAATCGCTACCGATTGCTGGTGTGGATGGATCGCTTGATGATCGTTTTGCTGGAGACAACGCCATTGTCCACCAACGGGTGCTGGCAAAGACCGGCAGCATCACCGGCGTGCGCTCGCTCGCCGGATTTGTCACCGGTGACGATGAGGAACTGCTGGCGTTTGCCTTCTTTGCCCGGGGCACAGTGGGCGATGAGACCCGAGTCGCCATCGAAACCCTGGTTACCGCGGTGTATGGGTGTGGTTCGAACCTGGGAGACTTCTCAGTGATCAGCCAAGAAGGGTTCTGATGCGCGGATTACTGATTGTTGATGTGCAAAACGACTTCTGTGAAGGCGGCGCCCTTGCTGTTCAGGGGGGGAAAGCCGTCGCCGAGGGGATTACCCGCCGGCTTGCTCACCATGCGACCGACTACGCGGTCATTGTGGCGTCACGGGACTGGCACAGCGCCAAGGGCGACAACGGCGGGCATTTCGCCTCTGAAGGCGATCAGCCCAATTTCACGACCACGTGGCCGGTTCACTGTGTAGAGGGGACGGCGGGTGCGGACTACCACCCAAGCCTGGACCAGGCTGCCATTACGCACCACATCAAGAAGGGGCAAGGAGTTGCTGCCTATTCGATGTTTGAAGGACGAGCCGATGATGGTCGCACGGTTACCGACATCCTGCGTTTGGCTGGCGTGAAGAAGGTCGACATTGTGGGGATTGCCACAGATCACTGCGTGAGAGCTAGCGCCGTTGACGCTTTGGGCGAAGGTTTTGAGGTCGTTATTCTCCAAGATCTCGTCGCTGCTGTCTCACCGGATGCGGGGGACGCAGCGCTTGCCGAGCTCGAAAACGCTGGAGCGTCGTTGCGATAATCGTGGGTGGCTAAACCAATAACTGGTGCTTCGCGAGATTTTTGTAGAGCGGCGTGCTCTTGATGAGTTCGGAGTGCGTCCCCGTCCCCACGACCTCGCCGTGGTCAATGACGATGATTTGATCTGAATCAACGACCGTGGATAGTCGGTGGGCAATCACGATGAGGGTGCGTTGGTGGGCAACCTGGTCGATGGCCTCTCGCATGAGCTGCTCGTTAGCCCCGTCCAGCGAAGACGTCGACTCATCCAAGAGCAAAATGGGGGGCCCGGCCAGCAGCGCCCGGGCAATAGCCAGGCGCTGGCGTTCACCTCCGGAGAGCAGCACGCCGGCTTCGCCAACAGCCGCGTTAAGCCCGGCGGGGTCTCGCTGGAGCACCTCGGTGAGATTGACGGCAGCCAAGACATCATTACATTCTTGGTCGCTGGCCTCTGGCCGCCCGAGCACCAAGTTGTCGCGGATGCTTCCTGCTAGGACAGGAGCATCTTGCTCGACATAGCCCATCAGTGCCCGCAGCTCGGTCCGGGGAATCGTCCGAATATCTGTGCCCGATAGTGAGATAGTGCCCGATGTGGGGTCGTAGAAGCGCTCGAGTAAGGACAGCACGGTGCTCTTGCCAGCCCCACTGGGGCCAACGAGAGCGGTTCTGGACCCTTCGGGAATGCTGAAGGAGACCGACTTGAGTACCCTTCTGTCCTGCGATCGTTGAATCGGCACTTCACGGGTAATGGGGTCTTTGCCCAGTGATACAAGGGCTTCTTCACCAATAGCGTGCGCGACAAGTTTTTCCGCTTCGGTTTTGTGAGCGCGCTCAGGGTAGACGAAAGTGACGTCTGAGAAGGCGATGATCGGGATGCCCTCACCACCCTCGTGAAGTCCGCGGTTCGAGCTGTCGTCACCCTCTGTTTCAGAGGGCAAGCTAATGATTTCCTGGATCCGGCCCATCGCGCCTAGGGCTTGATTGATGGAATTAATGGCGCCGAACGCTTGGCCCAGGGGCATGATCATCATGAAGAGGAACAAAATAAAGGCCACGAGGTTTGAGATTTCGAGTTCACCGCTGGCAACCCGAAATCCGCCAACGCCGAGAACGACGAGGAAGGCGATTTGCAGCGCTATCCCCGAAATCGGAACGACCAGCGCAGAAATTCTTGCGATGGCTATTCCCATGCGCCACGCGGCTTCAGCGTCCTGTTCCACGGACGCTATTTCGCGGTCGGTGGCGTTGGTTGCGCGGACCGTGCGCACGGCGCTAATGGCACGTTCAACGCTTGCGGTGAGGTCGCCCACCCGTTCCTGAGCCACCCTGCTCGCGACGCGAATTCGACGCGACAGGGTTACGACCGTGGTCACGGCGATCGCGACGACCAACGCGGTCAGACCAAAAAGCACTGAATCGAGGAAGATCATTGCAACGACAGCTCCAACAAAGGTGAGCGTGCCACCGATTGCCTCCACGAATCCCTGAGTCAGCACTGCCCTCAGCAAGGTGGTGTCGCTGCCCACCCGCGAGACCAAATCACCCGTGCGACGTTGGTCAAATTCACTAATGGGCAAATGCAACATGCGTGCCACGAGTTTCTTGCGACTGGAGAGGACTACGCCTTCCCCGGTTCGTTGCAGCAAATAATGACGAAACCCAGAGAGGACGGCGGTTGCGACGACAAGGCCGACCAGAATCCATACGAGCGAGCCCAGTTCCACGCCCTGTTCCACGGTCGAGATGACGCGCGCAACCACCAGCGGTTGCGCGAGAGACGCCGCTGCACCGAGCGTGCTCAGACCGACAACGATGGAGAGCACTTTCTTGTGCTCCAACAGGAAGGGAAATAGGTCAGAAAATTTGGCGCGGGGGCCGCCATCGTCATCCCTGTCGTTTATCGCCCTACTGCGTCGCCCTCCAAAGCCCATACTCATGGCTTTAGTCTGCCCGAATCACGGGGCGCGAAAGCCACTGTTCGCTGAGCGGTTAAATCCCTGCTCTATAACCCCCGCAGTGCAAGCGCTGTGTGAAGGGCTGCTTCGGCCGCCTCTGCGCCTTTGTCTTCGCTCGAGCCCTCGAAGCCGGCGCGATCAATACCCTGCTCTTCGTCGTCGAGGGTTAACACACCAAAGCCCACTGGCTTGCCAGTTGCCAGGGCGACATTGGTCAGTCCCGTGGTGGCTGCGGAGGACACGTACTCGAAATGCGGGGTCCCGCCTCGAATAATGACTCCGAGTGCAACGACCGCGTCGGCACCCTTCTGCAGTGCCGCCTGGGCTACCACCGGGAGTTCAAAAGATCCAGGAACGCGCACAAGTGAATACGAGCAGCCCGCCGCCTCGAGTACACGGGTGGCGCCAGCAACCAGACCCTCGGCGATCACCTCGTGCCACATGCCTGCAACAATGACGACGTGAAGGGCGCTACCGCCACTCAAATCAATCTGGGGTGCTCCGTGTCCGCTCATAGGTTTTCTCCGTTCTCGGGGAGCGTGATGGCTCCGGTGGCGAGCTCTCCTGGAAGATGGTGGCCCATACGGTCACGCTTCGCCTCCAGGTATGCGGTGTTCACAGCGCCAACGCCAACGAGCAGGGGTACCAACTCGGTCACGGTGATGCCGTGCTGTTCGAGTTGGCGCCGTTTTTCAGGATTGTTGCTCAGCAGTCGAACTGAGGAAACGCCCATGTCATCAAGGATTGCAGCGGCCGCTCCGTAGTCTCGTGCGTCCGCAGGAAGGCCGAGCGCCAAGTTGGCATCGAGTGTGTCTAGACCAGCTTCTTGAAGACGATAAGCCCGCAACTTGTTGACAAGTCCAATACCGCGACCTTCATGACCACGCAGGTAAATCACCACGCCGCCGTCGGCGTTGATCTGTTCCATAGCCGCGTCTAATTGTGGGCCACACTCGCACTTGAGTGAGCCCATAGCTTCCCCGGTGAGGCACTCCGAGTGCAGGCGCACGAGCATGTCATCTCGAGGTTCCCCAGAGACAATGGCAATGTGATCAGCGCCTGTGGCTCGATCTCGATATGCGTGAAGATCGAAAATGCCGTGTTCGGTGGGCACACGCGTCTTCACTTCAAAGATGACGCGCTGGTCGGCGACAGCGCTCTGGCGGGGTGTTCGAGCATCACTGCCAGGATCGAACTCATCGAGTTCCTTGAGCAGTTGGGCGATGGTCACCACGGGAATCTTTTCCCGTTCGCCGAGATCCAAGAGCTGCGGCAACCGCAAGAGTTCACCGTCATCGCCGATAACCTCGCCGATCACGGCAATCGGTTCCAGGCCGGCGAGCTGCATCAGTTCGACTGCTGCCTCGGTGTGGCCGGCGCGCTCCTTGACTCCGCCAGGGGCCGACGTCAAAGGCAAGATGTGCCCAGGGCGAATCAGTGATTCCGGTGTTGAGAGCGGATCTGCAAGAACGCGGAGGGTCCGTGTTCGATCAGAAGCGCTGATTCCTGTGGTGATTCCCGAAGCCGCGTCCACACTGACCGTGTAGGCGGTTTTTCGGGGATCCTCGTTGTTTTCGACCATGGGTGGCAACTTGAGTGCCTCTGCTCTTTCGACGTGCATCGGCGCGCAGAGGTACCCGGAGGAGTGACGAATTGTCCAGCCCACCCATTCCGGCGTTGCTAGCTGCGCGCTCAAGATGATGTCACCCTCGTTCTCGCGTGCCTCGTCATCCACAACAATGACCGGCCGCCCTAGCCGCAGGTGTTCGAGCGCCTCCGCAATGGTCCCGATGCTCATGCGAGGGTCTCCTGGGCAATGAATTCTTTGAGGCGCAGTACCTGGCGAGCCAGGATGTCCGTCTCGATGTTCACGACGTCCCCTGCGACGGCACGACCGAGTGTCGTCGCAGTCAGCGTTTCGGGAATCAGCGACACCTCCGCCCAGTCTTTGCCGACCGCGGAGACGGTCAACGAAACGCCATCGATGGCCATGGATCCTTTGTGAGCAACCAGAGGGGCAATTTCGGGGGCCAAGGAGACCTTGATCACTTGCCATTGGTCGCCGGGTCTAACCTCTAGGACCTGTGCAGTGGCATCAACGTGGCCCTGGACGATGTGACCGCCAAGGCGGTCGCCCACCCGAGCAGCACGCTCAAGGTTTACCCGGAAGCCTGGCGCCCACTGCACTAGGGCCGACTGGTTGAGCGTCTCTTTCATCACATCAGCGACAAAGTGCTCGCTATGGAAGCGCGTGACCGTGAGACACACACCACTGACGGAAATAGAGTCGCCCAGTGACACGTCACTGAGAACTCGGGAGGCGCCCACGCTCAATTCGACGCCGTCGCCCTTCTCCACGATGGACATGATGGTGCCAATTTCTTCGATGAGTCCGGTGAACATTGCGCTCTACTTTCGATTACGGGGTCTGGCGGTGACGACTACGTCGTCACCGAGTCTGGTGATGTCTCGAATATCGAGGCCGAGCGCTTCTGACATCGTGGTGACGCCAATGTTTCCGAGCGCAGTCGTGGGGCCGCCAATCAACAGCGGTCCCACGGTGATGTGAATTTCGTCAACCACTCCTGCTGCGACACAGGCACTCGCGAGTGTGGGGCCGCCTTCGACGTAAAGACTTCGGATTCCTTCAGCAAAAAGGTCGTCGAGGAGTGCCTGGGGATCGTGGCCTCGCACGTGACGAAAACCGCCCGGGTGCAGGCGAATCTTCGCGTCCTGGGGCACATCGGTGTTTCCTGCCACTACGGCGAGGGGCTGATGATCAAGGAGGTCGCCACCGGGAGTTCTGGCGGTCAAACTCGGGTCATCCACGAGGACTGTTTGTGTGCCGATCACAATCGCATCGTGTTCACAACGATCCTGGTGCACCTTTTCCCGGGTTGCAGGGCCAGTAATCCACTGGCTGGTGCCATCAGTGGCGGCTGACCGCCCATCCCAGGACATTGCCCACTTGAGCGTGACCCAGGGTCGTCCAGAAGACACCGCGTGATACCAGCGCTCGATGAGCGCTAGTCCCTCCTCGTTCATCACACCGCGCACAACCTCGATGCCAGCGCTCTCTAGCAACTCTGCGCCACCGCGTGATTCAACCCCCGGGTCATCAACACTGAACACAACCCGCGAAATACCAGCCTCGAGGAGTGCGTTTGCGCAGGGACCGGTTTTGCCGGTGTGAGCGCAGGGCTCGAGTGTCACCACAGCGGTGAGGCCTTCGGTCGAGATTCCGGCGGAGCGGGCATTGGCCATCGCCATGATTTCGGCGTGGGGCGTGCCGGAGCCTTCGTGCCACCCCTCAGCGCAGATCTCACCGGAGTCATCGAGAAGAACACAACCAACACGAGGGTTGCCACCAGTTAACGGCCCCCTGGTAGCAATCTCCAGCGCGCGACCCATCGCTGCTGCCCAGGCAACGCTCGGGGTGGTCTTCGCGTTCATCCGGTTCTCTACTCCTCTTGAGGGGGAGTCTCCGGGGAAGGCAACGCAAAACTGGGCTGGAAAATTTCCAGCCTCGTGTTCACGACTCCTATCATCCGGACTATTACCGTCGGTCTGGGATTTCCACCCAGTCAACCGCCAACAAATTTCTTTGCAGTCGGGTCGCGGACTATCACCGCCGGTTCAGACTTTCACTGACCCCGGAGCACGTTTACTATGCTTCACTATACGGTTCCTTGCTGGAAAAGGGAGCCCCCAATAATGACGTCGAGGTGCGATGGTGGGCTCTTTCGTTCTTGCGATTGACCAGGGAACCACGAGCACCCGGGCCATTATTTTTGACCATGACGGCAAAGCTGTCGCTTCCAGTCAGCGCGAACACCAACAAATCTTCCCTCAGGCCGGTTGGGTCGAACACGATCCGATGGAAATTTGGGTCAATGTTCGCGAGGTTTCTGGGGAGGCGCTGTCTAGAGCGCAGCTGACCAGGCACGACATCGCAGCTATTGGGATAGCTAACCAACGGGAAACCGCCATCATCTGGAGCAAGAAGACGGGGCTCCCGGTCTATAACGCGCTGGTGTGGCAGGACACCAGAACTCAGGGTCTGATTGACGCTGTGGAAGCCTCCCATGGCAGTGATTTCTTTCGAAAGAAGACCGGACTGCCACTTGCCACCTACTTCTCCGCCAGCAAGATTGTGTGGATTCTCGATAACGTCGAGGGCGCGAGGGCAGCTGCGGAAGCGGGGGAACTTGCCTTTGGCACCCCCGACACGTGGGTCTTGTGGAACCTGACCGGCGGAGTTGACGGTGGCGTTCACGCCACCGATGTCACCAACGCCAGTCGTACGCTTCTGATGGACCTGGAAACCTGCGCCTGGGACAAAGATGTGATTGCCGCGTGGGGAATTCCCCCCTCGTTGCTTCCTGAAATCCGGTCGTCCTCTGAGATCTATGGCCACGCGCACGCTTCCAGCCTTCTCCGTGAGGTTCCTATTTCTGGAATTTTGGGTGACCAGCAAGCGGCGACCTTCGGTCAGGTGGCTTTTGATGCTGGCGAGTCAAAGAACACCTATGGGACCGGAAACTTCATGATGGTGAACACCGGCGCAAAGCCGGTGCAGTCGAAGAACGGGTTGCTGACAACCCTGGCGTATCAACTCGGTGACGAGCCACCCCGCTATGCGCTGGAGGGCTCGATTGCGGTGACTGGTTCCCTCATCCAGTGGTTACGCGACAACCTGGGCCTGATTTCGGAAGCGTCCGAGGTTGAGACACTGGCCGCGAGCGTTACCGATAACGGCGGGTGCTATATCGTCCCGGCATTCTCTGGCCTTTTCGCCCCCTATTGGCGGCCAGACGCTAGGGGCGTCATCGTCGGACTGACCCGGTTTATCAATAAGGGCCACATCGCCAGAGCTGCGCTGGAGGCAATAGCCTTCCAAACTCGTGAGGTTCTCGATGCGCTCAACGCCGATGCCGGGGTTGACCTTACTGAGCTCAAGGTAGATGGCGGGATGGTGCAGAACGACAGCCTCATGCAATTTCAGGCAGATATCTTGGGAGTCCCCGTGATTCGGCCGCAAGTGGCGGAAACGACGGCGCTCGGGGCCGCCTATGTGGCGGGTCTTGCGATTGGTTACTGGCGCGACCGTGAGGAGCTGCGGGGGAAGTGGGTAGAAGACAAGAGGTTTGTGCCTACCATGTCTGCTGAAATGAGAGCAGAGCTGCTAGCCCAGTGGAAGAAAGCGGTCACCCGCGCCTTCGACTGGGTGGACTAAGAACGTCCCATTCCGCGATAGCGGAAACCCGCAGCTTTCCATGCGTCGCTATCCAGGCAGTTGCGGCCATCGATGACGAGCGCGGTCGCTAGTAATCCGGCGACCTCGACCGGGTTGGCCTGCGAGAAGTCCTTCCACTCGGTCGCAATGACAAGGGCATCCGCGTTGCGGGCCGCCTCGAGATGGTCGTCGGTGAGGGAAATTGAATCCGATAACCCGGACTGGGCGAGCCGCCGCTGGGCTGGTGCGAGGGCTGCAGGGTCAGCGGCAACCACCTGGGCACCTGCTCGCGCCAAGGATTCAGTGATGTCGAGTGCGGGGGAGTCACGAATGTCATCGCTGTCTGGCTTGAAGGCCATTCCCCACACAGCGATGGTCTTTCCGCTGAGGTCCCCGAGCTCTTCAACCAAGATGTCGAGCACTCGTCCGCGGCGTCGCAGGTTGATGGCGTCAACGTCGCGCAGGAACGACAGTGATTGACCGACTCCTAGTTCTTCGGCACGGGCGACAAACCCTCGGATGTCCTTGGGGAGGCACCCTCCTCCAAAACCAACACCGGCGTTCAAAAACCTTCGACCGATGCGAGCATCGTGGCCGATCGCATCGGCCAACTGCGTCACATTGGCTCCGGTGACTTCGGCAATCTCGGCCATCGCATTGATGAACGAAATCTTGGTGGCCAAGAACGCGTTTGCGGAGACCTTCACTAACTCTGCTGTGGCAAAGTTCATCAGCAGGCGAGGGGTTTCCTTCGCAAGAATCTGCTGGTAGACCGCATCGAGGGTTGCGGTTGCCCACTCACCGGTCTTTCCTTCCGGGATTCCATAGACCAGACGATCCGGGGAGAGTGTGTCCTGGACAGCGAGTCCTTCCCGCAAAAACTCGGGGTTCCACATCAACACCGCTCCTGTGGAGGTAACGCTCGCCGACAGCCGCTCGGTGGTGCCCACTGGCACTGTGGATTTGCCGACGACCAGGTGACCTTCACCAATGAAGGGCAACAACCCTTCGATTGCTGCGTTGACATAGGCCATATCCGCAGAGCCGTCACTGGCTTGGGGAGTGCCGACAGCCACGAAGTGGACCCTCGCGTCCTTCACGGCCGACATGTCGGTCGTGAAAGTCAAGCGTGCGGCATTTTTCTCTAGGAGCTCATCAAAGCCTGGCTCGTGAAAGGGGGCTTTTCCGCCGGCGAGTGAGTCAATGCGAGCCTGGTCAACATCGATGCCGATGACGTTGTGACCTAGTTCTGCCATTGAGGCTGCGTGGACTGCACCCAAGTAACCACAGCCGATGACAGAAATCATCAGCACATACTACCGACTTGATAGGTACTCAATTTCCGCCTCGAGTCCGTCGCGGAGAAGTGTGGTCGGACGGAAACCGATATCTCTGGCTGCCTTGGAACTGTCCCCAGAAGTCCTGTCTTGATCTCCGGGAATTCTCTCCAAATGAACAACTTCAGAACTGCTCCCAGTCAGCTCCAAGATAAGTTGGATTGCATTTGCGATTGTTGTCTCTTGGGTGCCACTGATGTTGTATATCTCGCCGGGCTGAGCGTCGTGAAGAGCGCGTACCGTCGCTTGGGCTACATCAGAAACATAGGTGTTTGTCCTTGACTGGGATCCATCCCCGCGCAGAGTAATGGGTTCCCCGCGTAGGGCACTGTCAATAAATCTGCGATAGGCCATGTCTGGACGTTGGCCAGGCCCATAGACCGAGAAGTACCTGAGTATCGAGACAGGGAACTTGTGAGAGCGAAAGTACGCCATGAGGAGTTTTTCGGCCGCTAGCTTCGTCACCCCGTACGGGGAGACTGGTTCGAGAGCGTTGTCCTCAGCTCCGACTGCGTTAAGTCCGTAAACCGAACTGGTCGATACCTGAATGAACCTCTTGACAGACCATGATTGAGCAGCGCGCAGGAGACGCGCGACGCCAGTGAAATTGCATCCTTCGTAAAGCTCGAAGTCACTCCAACTGAGACTGAGACCCGGCATGGCCGCAAGATTGATGACGTAATCGAATTGATTCTCAACGGCGGACCAGTCCACCGTCCGAAGATCACCTTCCCACTTGGAAATCTCGGGCGTCTCGTCCAGCTTGGCCCAGCGTTCCTGCTTCTCTTCGACGGGATACAAGCCGCCCAAGAGCCCGTCAAAGGCTGTCACCTCGTAGCCACTCCGGGCCGCTTCCTTGGCAACGTGGAAACCAATAAAACCTGCGGCCCCGGTGATGAGGACCTTATTCTCTTTTTTCAGTGTCATGCAGTTCTCTTTCGTCAAATTATCGGCGCGACGAGGCCGAGAGCGTCGTGGACACGTTTCAGCGTTATGGCTGCGTGCGCATTGGCTCGTGCTGCGCCTGCTGCAAGGAGCCTGTCTATTTCTGCCTCGTCCCGCAAGAGCTCACTCGCGCGCTCTCTAATGGGAGAGAGCAGTTCGACTAATGCGTCTGCCAAATCTGCCTTCAGTACACCGTAGCCAGCTCCTGAATACTGGTTTTCCAGAACGGAGGTGGGTTGCTGGGTCGCCAACGATAACAGCGTGAGCAGGTTTGAAATCCCAGGCTTGCCCTCGGGGTCAAAGCGAATCTCGGAGTCAGTGTCGGTAACCGCCGACTTCACTTTCTTTACGATCACCGTGGGTTCATCCGTCAGCCAAATGATGCCTGCCGGGGAATCACCGGATTTCGACATCTTTGCCCCGGGGTTTTGGAGGTCATAGATCTTGGCGGCGGCCTCCAGTATGCGGACCTCGGGGACACTCAGGGTTTTGCCAAAGCGCTGGTTGAAGCGCTCAGCGATATCGCGGGTCAGCTCGATGTGTTGGCGCTGATCTTCGCCCACTGGCACCACCACAGAGTCATAGAGCAGGATGTCGGCTGCTTGCAGAATCGGATACGTGAAGAGGCCAACGGTCGCGTTGTCGGAGCCCTGTTTTTGGGACTTGTCTTTGAACTGTGTCATCCGGCTGGCCTCGCCAAAGCCGGTGAGGGTGTTCAAAATCCAGGCCAGCTCGCTGTGCGCGGGGACGTGGGATTGAACGAAGAGCGTTGAGGCTTCTGGGTCAATGCCGGCAGCGATGTACTGGGCTGCGGTGCGTCTTGTGTTGGCCGCTAGATGCTTGGGGTCTTGCGGAACGGTGATGGCATGCAGGTCGACGACGCAGTAGACGGCGTCGTGGGTTTTTTGCAGCTCTATCCACTGCACGAGCGCACCGGCGTAATTACCCAGGTGCAGGGAGTCGGCCGATGGCTGCATGCCAGAAAACAGCCGGGGTCTACTCATACGGGTAGCGTAACGGACTAGATGTCGTAGTCGGCGATGACCGGAGCATGATCGCTCCAGCGGGTGTCGTAACTCGGCGCCCGGTCCACCCAGTAGTGCTTCAGAGTGCCAGCGAGCGGAGCATTGGCCAGCTGGTAATCGATACGCCAGCCGGCATCGTTGTCGAAGGCTTTGCCCCGCCAACTCCACCAGCTGTAGGGGCCTTCTATTTCGCCGTGGAACGCTCGACCAATGTCGACAAAGCGTCCGGCAGTGCCCGTGTTGTAATCCTCGGATTCTTCGTGACCGATCCAGGAATCAAAGTACGCACGCTCTTCAGGCAGGAAGCCAGCATTCTTAAGGTTGCCCTTCCAGTTCTTGATATCCAGGGTCCGGTGGCCGACGTTAAGGTCCCCCATCACGAGCGCTGGCGAGGCCAGGCCGCCTAGCTGGCCCATCCGAGTATCCATGTGCCTCAAGAATTCGTATTTGGCATCCTGCTTGGGTGTTCCGGCCTCGCCCGAGTGAACATAGCAACTCACAATCGTGAGCGGATTTCCCGAGGGGGTAGTGATGTCGACCTCAACCCAGCGCCCTGCTGTGTCAACACTCTTCGGCCCAAGCTCAAAGCGAACTTCGCTGTGGGCGTGCCTCGTTGCCACAGCAACGCCCGCCCGGCCCTTGGCGGTGGCGGGGTCGTGAGCAATGACCCAGTCGTCTCCCAAGAGTGCTGCTAGGTCCTCGCGCTCTGCACGAACCTCCTGGAGGGCCAAGACATCGACGCTGGCGCCATCTAGCCAGGGTTGCATTCCTTTGCGAAATGCAGCGCGAACGCCATTGACATTGACGCTGGCAACCCGGAGCACGGCGCTACCTAGGGCTTGCCGCGGAGAATTGCCTGCTTGACCTCAGAGATAGCCTTGGTCACTTCGATTCCACGGGGGCATGCCTCGCTGCAGTTGAAGGTGGTGCGGCAACGCCACACCCCTTCTTTGTCGTTCAAGATGTCAAGGCGAACCTGGGAGCCTTCGTCTCTGGAGTCGAAGATGAAGCGGTGCGCGTTCACGATGGCGGCGGGGCCGAAGTACTGGCCATCCGTCCAGAACACGGGGCAGCTTGAGGTGCAGGCTGCACACAGGATGCACTTAGTGGTGTCGTCAAAGCGTGCGCGGTCTTCGGGAGACTGCAGGCGCTCCTTGTCCGGCTTCGACGACGCAATGAGGAAGGGTTGCACCTGACGATAGGACTCGAAGAAGGGTTCCATATCGACAATCAAGTCTTTTTCCAAGGGCAGACCCTTGATGGCCTCGATATAGATCGGCTGGCTGATGTCGAGGTCCTTGATCAGCGTCTTGCAGGCCAGGCGGTTGCGACCGTTGATGCGCATCGCATCGGACCCACAAATACCGTGGGCGCAGCTGCGACGGAAGCTCAGCGTGCCATCGATTTCCCATTTGATCTTGTGCAGGCCATCGAGCACCCGGTCGGTGGCAAACATCTGGACGTCATAGTCTTCCCAGTGCGGTTCGGCGTCGCTCTCCGGGTCAAAGCGGCGAACAATGAACGTCACCGTGAAGGAGGGCACCTCCGCCACACCGGCAGGAGCGTTAGCAACAGTGGTAGCCATTAGTACTTCCTCTCCATCGGTGGGTAGTTGGTGATGACCACGGGTTTCCAATCAATAGCAATGTGGTCTTCGACGTTTGCAGACTTCGGGTCACCCGTCAGATACGCCATGGTGTGAACCAGGAAGTTCTCGTCATCGCGATCGGGGTAGTCATCGCGCATGTGACCACCGCGGCTCTCGTGTCGGTTAAGTGCAGAGGCCACGACAACTTCCGCAATATCCAACAGGAACCCCAGCTCAATTGCTTCGAGCAGGTCGGTGTTGTAGCGCTTGCCGCGATCGTGAATACCGATGTTCTTGTAACGCTCGCGCAGCGAGTGAATGGTCTTCGCAACGCTGCGCAGAGACTTATCCGTCCTGAAGACCTGAGCGTTGCGATCCATTTCCTCTTGTAGCTCTTTCCGAAGCGCAGCCAGGCGCTCGCCGCCATCGGCGGAGCGAGCTCGTTCGATCATCTCGCGGACCTCTTTAGCAGGGTCCTCCGGGAGGGGAACAAACTTTGCCGAGTTTGCGTACTCGACGGAGTAGCGACCGGCGCGCTTGCCGAACACGTTGATATCGAGCAGCGAGTTGGTGCCCAGGCGGTTGGAGCCGTGAACGGACACACAGGCACACTCGCCAGCGGCATAGAGGCCCTTGACCACGGTGTCGTTGTCAGAGAGCACTTCAGCCTTGATGTTGGTGGGAATACCACCCATCGCGTAATGGGCGGTGGGCATGACGGGGACTGGCTCGTGAACTGGGTCAACACCCAAATACGTGCGGGCAAACTCGGTGATGTCGGGGAGCTTAGTTTCGAGAAC
Organism: Pontimonas sp.; assembly: GCA_044338275.1. Taxonomy (GTDB): domain Bacteria; phylum Actinomycetota; class Actinomycetes; order Actinomycetales; family Microbacteriaceae; genus Pontimonas. The sequence continues at coordinate 1,645 of JBIILX010000021.1, read as the reverse complement.
TTCGGCACCAAGGTGGGTGCAGTCAAGCAACACGTAGTCCTTGTTGGGGCCAGCGCCTCGTCCCTCTGCAACCTCTTGCACCATGTGGCGAGCAATGATGTCTCGCGGCGCCAAGTCCTTGATGGTTGGTGCATAGCGCTCCATGAACCGCTCGCCAGAGGCGTTACGAAGAATTGCTCCTTCACCGCGGGCACCCTCGGTCAGCAGGATGCCAAGGCCAGCAAGGCCGGTCGGGTGGAACTGGAAGAACTCCATGTCCTCGAGCGGAATGCCCTTGCGCCAGATGATTCCAACGCCATCACCTGTGAGGGTGTGGGCGTTGGAGGTGGTCTTGTAAATCTTTCCAAAACCGCCGGTGGCGAACACCACAGACTTGGCGTGGAAGACGTGAATGTCTCCGGTGGCCAGTTCGTACGCCACAACACCGGCGGCGATGCGGGGCTTTGACTTGCCACGGGGCTTCTTGGCGTCTGGGTCATCGACCAATAGAAGATCCAGAACGTAGAACTCGTTGTAGAACTCGATGCCAAGCTTCACGCAGTTCTGGAACAGGGTCTGCAGAATCATGTGCCCGGTGCGGTCTGCTGCGTAGCAGGAGCGGCGAACGGGTGCCTTGCCGTGATCGCGAGTGTGGCCACCAAATCGGCGCTGGTCGATCTTGCCATCGGGCGTCCGGTTAAACGGGAGTCCCATGTTCTCGAGGTCGATGACCGCATCGATTGCTTCTTTGGCAAGAATCTCTGCGGCGTCCTGGTCGACGAGGTAGTCGCCACCCTTGACGGTGTCGAAGGTGTGCCACTCCCAGCTGTCTTCTTCGATGTTGGCGAGAGCCGCCGCCATACCGCCCTGCGCCGCACCGGTGTGAGAACGGGTGGGGTACAGCTTGGAGATCACAGCGGTCTTCGCGTGAGGGCCAGCCTCAATAGCGGCACGCATGCCGGCGCCTCCGGCGCCGACAATCACCACGTCGTACTGGTGGTGGTGCGTTGTGATGTCGGAGGAGGTGGTCGTGGTTGGTGCGGTGGGTGTCATCTCTCCTACTTCACGGACGCACAGAACGAGGGCAACAAGTCGGCGGGAGATCCTGCTGGGCATGGGTCAAACGCGTAGATGGTCAGTGTTCCAAGCGCCAGGAGCGCGATTGTGGAAATCAGCAGCGATCCATGAAGAAGCCGACGCATGCGAGGGGTCGAAGCGTAGTCGTTGACCAGCGTGCGCATACCGTTTGCGCCGTGGATGAGTGCGAGCCACAGCATGGCTGTGTCCCACACCACCCAGAAAGGGTCAGTGAATTTTCCTGCGACGAACGCGAAGTCGATCGCCTTCACGCCCTCGCCGACCATCAGGTTGACGAAAAGGTGGCCGAAGATGAGAACGACCAGCATGATGCCAGACGCCCTCATATAGATCCAGCCCCACTTTTCCCAGTTGATTCCGCGCTTCTCTGGGCGGATAGGGGACCTGGGAGTTTCGATTGTCACGCTCATGTCGCTCACCACCCAAACACGTTCATCAGGTGACGAGGCGTAAAGGCCAGCATCGTCACAACCCACAAACCAATCACGACATAGAACATCGCCACGTGGTGCTTGGTGCCGATGTTCCAGAAGTCCACCAGGATGATGCGCAGTCCATTGAGTGCGTG
>JBIILX010000116.1:0-2818 GCA_044338275.1 Pontimonas sp. | reverse complement strand
CAATTTCGGCAACACCCATCAGCGGCGTTTGGTACGCACCAATGACGGCGTTGTATGCCTCGGGGCTTACCCGCACCAGCGCAGTGTCGAGGATGTGAACGAGCAAGAAGAAGTAGATTCCAATACCGGTAATGCGGTGGAGGACCCACGACCACATTCCTTCGCGACCCCGATACAGAGTGCCACCGGGAATCACGCTCTTGCGTCTCGGAGCCGGAATCTCCACTGTCACTGACACGGAGGCCTGCTCGCTGGATGAACCTGAAGATGTCGTCACGAGTATCGAATTCTTTCCATCAGTTCTGAAGTCTTGGAACCATCATACGGTGTCCCCTTTGAGCAGCCTCTCAGCTTGGCACTAGCCTTAGGTCATGGTTCGGAGCACCTCAGGCGTAGCCAACACGGCAGGATCTCAGTCCTTTTATGCCGTGATTCCAGCCGGCGGCTCTGGCACGAGGCTGTGGCCTTTGTCCCGGTCCCAAGAGCCCAAGTTCCTGCTGGATTTGCTGGGCACCGGTAACTCTCTTTTGGTCGACACTGTCAAACGGCTGGCTCCGTTTGCCGACGTCGACGAGATAATGGTCGTTACTGGTGAAGCCCACGAAACGCTCGTGCGAACCCAGGTGCCAACACTGCCGCTGGCCAATGTGCTGGTGGAACCCTCGCCCAAGAACTCGGCAGCTGCGGTCGGCCTAGCGGCCTACGTGTTGGCTGAGTCCGCTCCGGACGCCGTCGTAGGGTTCTTCGCGGCGGATCATGTCGTGGGTGATGATGATGCGTTTCACCAGGTCTTGGCAACCGCCATTGACGCCGCCAAGTCGGGGCACCTGGTCACCATTGGAATCAGCCCCACTGAACCCTCGAGCGCTTTTGGTTACATCAAGAAAGGCAAGCCCCACGATCGTGGTGGCGTCTTCCGCGTTCAGGAGTTTGTGGAAAAGCCCTCGTTCAAGGATGCCGAGCGTTTTGTGGCCAGCGGGAACTACTTCTGGAACGCTGGCATATTTGTCGGCACCGTCCAGGCCATTGTCGACTCGTTCGACAAGTTCTCACCGGCGCTTGGCACTCCGCTTCGCGAGATCGCCAAGCGCTTGCTGGCCGGTGAAGACTTCTCCGAGCTCTGGAGCGAACTGCCATCACAGGCTTTTGACTACGCGGTGGCCGAACCTGCAGCCGCGGACGGGCGTTTCTTGGTTGTGCCGGGAAGTTTCGGCTGGCGCGACGTCGGTGACTTTGCCTCCCTGGCCCAGGCTCAGGGCGGTGTTGCAGGCTCCGAAGTGACAGTGGTCGGCGATGCCGCCAAGGTCCACCCCCGCGATTCCAGCGGAATCGTGGTCGCCACCTCCGGGCGCCTCATTACTCTCCTTGGCGTCCACGACATTGTCGTGGTCGACACCCCTGACGCGCTTCTGGTGACAACGAAAGAGCGCGCTCAAGACGTCAAGCAGGTCGTTGAGCAGATGAGAGCCGAGGGGCTCGACGGGGTTCTCTAGCCTCTCGACGACAACATCGCCGGATAGCATGGTCTCCATGCGAGTTTTGATTACCGGTGGTGCAGGTTTCGTCGGTTCTCACCTGGCTGAACGGCTGCTGGCTGCCGGTAATGAGGTTGTCGCTGTCGACAACTACTTCACCGGTTCCAAAGACAACGTTTCCCACTTGCTCGGAAACCCCCAGTTTGAACTGCTGCGCCACGATGTGACCTTCCCGCTCTATGTCGAGGTCGATGCGATCTATAACTTGGCATCGCCGGCATCGCCGATTCACTACCAACATGACCCGGTTCAGACCACGAAGACCAACGTGATGGGTGCGATCAACATGTTGGGCCTGGCTAAGCGTTTGCGCGTTCCCATCCTTCAGGCCTCCACGTCCGAGGTGTATGGCGACCCCGAGGTTCACCCTCAGACCGAGGATTACTGGGGCAAGGTCAACCCGATTGGCCCAAGGGCGTGTTACGACGAAGCGAAGCGCGTCGCTGAAACGTTGTTCTTTGACTACCACCGCCAGTGCGGTTTAGCGATTCGGGTTGCTCGCATTTTCAACACCTATGGACCAAGAATGGCCGCGGACGACGGCCGTGTAGTGAGTAATTTCATTGTCCAGGCCCTCCGCGGTGAGCCACTGACCGTCTATGGCGATGGATCTCAAACCCGGTCGTTCTGTTATGTGGACGATCTTGTCGGGGGATTGATTGGCCTGATGGAGAACACAGTGGGTGAAGTGGGCCCGGTCAATCTTGGCAACCCCGGTGAGTTCACGATGCTGGAGTTAGCGCAGAAAGTTCTTGAGCTGACTGGTTCGTCGTCAACCATCGAACACTTGCCCTTGCCGCAGGACGATCCGAAGCAGAGGCAGCCAGATATCTCTCGAGCAAAAAAGTCGTTGGGTTGGGAACCGACTGTCCCGTTGAACGAGGGGCTCGTCAAGACCATTGAGTACTTCTCGAAGTCGCTTGGCGTTCGAGCCTCATAAGGCGAGCGTTCCCTTCATCCTCGATACGGCCCGGCCTCGCCCCTAAGCCTTCAAGTCGGGCTTGAAGCGCATATGTTGAACGGCCGGTTCGCTTAATTCTTTGCAAACTTTTGGCCTCTAGGATGTGAAACATAGCGCCGGATTCACCTGCCTAAAAGCTTCCTTTGAGGCAAAGGACACGGGTGGGGCTCGGTATCGAATCACAACGAGAGGAACACGTAAGTGAAATCAATCACTTCAAGGCGGGCCTTTGCAGGCTTCGCTATTTTGGGCGCATCAGCCATGGTTTTGGCTGGATGTGCTGCAGCACCTGAGGAAGAAGCTCCAGTCGAAGAGACCGTAG
>JBIILX010000039.1:0-12623 GCA_044338275.1 Pontimonas sp. | reverse complement strand
GCGCCCGCGCTTGACTTCCTTGCCTGCGCTGTCTCCGACGAGGCAAGCTTCCAGGACAACTCCTTCAACGAGGCTGTCTACGATGGCCTGCTTCAGGCAGAGTCTGAGCTTGGTGTTCAGATTGCCGAAGCTGAGTCCAACAGCGCCGAGGACTTCGCTCCTAACCTCCAGGCCATGGTCGACTCCAGCTGTGACGTCATCGTCGCTGTCGGGTTCAACCTGGTCGCTGACGTCAACCTTGCTGCTGCCGCCAACCCTGACGTGAGCTTCGTCACCGTTGATGGTTGGAGCGAAGGCAACGACAACCTGAAGCCAGTTGGCTACAAGATGAACCAGTCCAGCTACCTCGCTGGTTACCTTGCTGCTGCTTACTCCACGACCAAAATCGTGGGCACCTACGGTGGTATGCAGATTGACGCTGTGACCGACTTCATGTCTGGCTTCTACTACGGTGCCAAGGCCTACGAGACCGAGACCGGCACCCCGGTCACCGTTCTCGGCTGGGACCCCGTAGCTGCCACCGGCGACTTCTGGGGCACATTCGCTCCTAACGACGCTGTCGGTAAGAGCATCGCGGCCTCGCAGCTCGAGGCGGGCGCTGACGTTCTCTTCCCCGTGGGTGGAGACCAGTTCGGTGCTGGTATCGAAGCCATCAAGGAAGCCGGCGACAACGCAGTCATGATCGGTGTCGACAAGGACATCGCGCTGACGTCCCCCGAATACGCTGACTACATCCTGACTTCAGCTGAGAAGCGCATGGGTGAGGCAACGTTCAACATCATTGAGGACTACGCAGTCAACGGTAACTTCACCGGCGACTACTACATGGGTGACCTCGCCAACGCTGGAACGGACATCTCCCCGTTCTACGCCTTCGAAGACAAGATCGACCAGGCAATCAAGGATCGCCTGGCTGAGCTGAAGGCTGGCATCATCGACGGATCAATCGACCCACTGGCCTAATCGGCCAGTAGTCATCGTGAAGTAAGCGAAGGGGGGCCCTGGACACTGGTCTGGGGCCCCTCTTCGTTTCCCCGTATTCTTAGAGTCATCAACGACGGAGGATGGTCAGGCAGTGAAGCTTGAACTAAGAGATATGACCAAGCGGTTTGGTCCTGTGGTCGCTAACGACCACATTTCTCTGACGGTTGAGCCTGGCCAAATTCACGCGCTACTCGGGGAAAACGGCGCAGGCAAGTCCACTCTGATGAACCTCCTTTATGGACTCTATAAGCCGGACTCCGGCCGCATCATTTTGGATGGCAAAGAAGTAACGTTCTCTAACCCCGGCGACGCCATGGCGGCCGGCATCGGGATGGTGCACCAGCACTTCATGCTGGTCCCAGTGTTTAGCGTCGCTGAGAACGTGGTGCTCGGCAACGAACCCTCGACCCGCATCGGGTCATTGGATCTTGATAAAGCGCGTGAGCGGGTTCACGAAATTTCTGCCCGGTTTGGTTTTGATATTGACCCTGATGGCATCATTGAGGATTTGCCGGTGGGCATTCAGCAGCGGGTAGAAATAATCAAGGCGCTAGCCCGGGACGCTGAAATTCTGATTCTCGACGAGCCAACAGCGGTGCTGACGCCACAAGAAACCGATGAATTGATGGCCATTATGCGGCAGCTGGCCGCTGAAGGTAAGTCGATTGTGTTCATCACCCACAAGCTTCGCGAGGTTAAAGCGGTAGCCGATGTGGTCACCGTCATTCGAGGCGGCAAGGTCATTGAGTCCGTGTCACCCACGACTCCCATCAACGAACTCGCGTCGTTGATGGTCGGCCGTGACGTTGATCTGACGGTCAACAAGAAGACGGCAGCGCCGGGTTCAGTGGTCTTAGCCATCGATAACCTCGTCTCAGTGGATGAGCGTGGCCGACGGGTCATCGACGGTGTGAGCCTCGAGGTTCGTGCCGGTGAAGTGTTGTGTGTTGCTGGCGTTGAGGGCAATGGCCAGACCGCACTCGCCGAAACGATTCTTGGCCTTCGCGTCGTTCACAGCGGAACAATTGCTCTGGCTGGCAAGGACATCACCCATGACCGGGTGAAGCAGGTCCTCGATGCCGGAGTTGGTTACATCCCGGAGGACCGCAAGAAAGACGGTCTGGTCGGGGATTTCACCATCGAGGAGAACCTGATGTTGAACGGTTCCTTTGGAGCTCCGTGGGCAAAGGGGCTTGGCATCGACTTTGGTTCCCGCCAGCGCGAGAGCGCAAAACTGATTGAACAGTTCGATATTCGAACCCCTTCAGCGACGACGCTGGTAAAGAAGCTCTCGGGCGGAAACCAGCAGAAGGTAGTCGTTGCACGCGAATTGTCCCGGGAGCTGACTCTTTTCGTCGCCGCACAGCCCACGCGTGGGGTCGATGTCGGCTCTATTGAGTTCATTCACGAGCGGATTATTCAGACCAGGGATGCAGGAATCCCCGTTGTAATCTTCTCTACGGAATTGGATGAGGTCTATGCCTTGGCTGATCGCATTGCGGTCATGTATCGAGGCAAACTCGTCGGAATCGTTCCGCCAACAACATCGCGAGAAGCGATGGGCCAGATGATGGCTGGTATTTCACCCGCGGAGGTAGCAGCGTGACCGTGATTAAAGAGATTCTGTCGACCTCCGCGACTAAAGCTTTTCTCTCCATCGTGATGGGCTTTGCTGTTGGCGCCATCTTCATGATGGTGTCCGGCGAAGAAGTATCCGAGGCGTTCGAATCGGGTGGGTTTTCAGAGGCTTTCCAGGCGGCATTGCGCACCGTGGCCGATGGGTATGGTGCGCTCTTTCGAGGTTCCGTTTACAACACAAGGGCCGAGGACCTAGCAACCGCCATTAGGCCCTTGACGGAGACTTTCAGGCTCGCTTCTCCTCTGATTGCTGCGGGTCTTGGCATCTCATTGGGATTCCGAGTGGGGCTGTTCAACATTGGTGGCAACGGACAAATGGTCTTTGGCATCCTCTGGGCCACATGGATCAGCACCCGGGTCGAAATGCCCATCATTCTTCACATGCTGGTCGCCTTGGTCGTCGCAATCCTCGGAGCAGCTCTCTGGGGTGCCTTGGTTGGCTTCTTGAAAGCCCAGACGGGCGCGCACGAAGTCATTCTGACCATCATGCTGAACTACGTGGCCATCAGCCTGTTCACCTGGTTCATCCGGGACCCCAACTTGCTTCAGCAAGCAGACGGCGGTGGAACCCCTAAATCTGACGCTCCGGCGTTGACCGCTCAGTTCCCTGCTCTGTTGCCGGGAACCTATGCGCTTCACGCGGGGTTCGTTCTGGCCCTGCTGGCGGTTGCCACTTACTGGTGGCTGATGGAGCGCTCCGCTATCGGCTTCAGGTTCCGTATGGTGGGACACAATCCCCATGCGGCTAGAACAGCGGGAATCTCGGTGGAGCGCACCTATGTGTTGGCGATGGCCACCTCAGCAGCATTCTTGGGAGTGGCTGGCGCCAATCAGGCACTGGGAACTCAGGTGGGGTACACCGAAACTGTCCACTCAGGTATTGGCTTTGATGGGATCACGGTGGCGTTGCTGGGCGGCGGTAACGCGGTAGGAATCCTTTTCGCAGGGCTACTTTTTGGGGCGTTCAAGGCTGGTGGCCCTCAGATGCAGGTAATTGGGGTATCTCCCGAGGTTCTCGGCATCGTCCAGGGAGCAATAGTTCTGTTTATCGCAGCGCCTCCGTTGGTGCGCGCCATCTTCCGGTTGCCGATTATGGCCTCGACCCCGACTCTGGATCGGATCCGAGGGCGCCTTGGACGAAAGGCGGTGGAATCGTGAGCATTCAAACCTCGCCCGGGATGTTCTCCCTCGCAGAAGCAAAGGTGAGCTGGAAAGCTCCTTGGTTGATGGCAGTGTTCGCCGCCATTGTTTTCTTTGGCTTTGGCCTGTTAGGTCGGCGCCAGCCAGTGGTCTATACCCTGACGCCCGATAGCGCCTCGTTTAGTCTGCCGCCGATCGAGGTCATGTCCCACATGGTGGGCCTCGTTCTTGGCGTCGTGCTGTTTGCGATTACGGTGTTGGCGTTTGTGTGGGTGAAGCTCAATAGGCCAGTTCCCCTGTGGTGGTCTCTAGTTTTTGGCTTCATTAGCATCGTGGCGCTTCTGGGTTGGCTGGCTGCCGGTGACCGTGTGCCCTTCGCCTTCATTCTGGGTAACGCCATTGTGTTGGCTCTGCCGATCATCTTCGGTGGCATGGCCGGTGTGATGTCGGAGCGTGTGGGTGTGGTCAACATCGCTATCGAAGGGCAGCTTCTGACCGGCGCGTTCGTTGCGGCCGTAGTGAGCACACTGACGGGAAATCTTTACCTGGGCATGATTTCCGCCATGGTGGCTGCTGCGTTGATGTCGATGGTTCTTGCGGTGTTTGCTATTCGTTATCTCGTTGACCAGATCATCGTCGGTGTGGTCTTGAACGTCTTGGTGATCGGAATCACCAACTTCTTGTATTCCCAGTGGCTGACAACCGATGCTGTGAACACCAACTCACCGGGAACATTCGAGATTGTGGCAATCCCTCTCCTGTCAGACATTCCGATTATTGGACCTGTTCTTTTTGAAAACCGTGTCACCGTGTATCTCGCGTTCCTCTTGATTCCCCTGCTCTGGTTTGTGCTTTTTCGCACAAGCCTCGGCCTTCGTGCCCGCTCGGTCGGGGAATACCCGACCGCAGCAGACACGATGGGCATCAACGTGGCTGCGACTCGCTTCTGGTGGGTCACGATGGGTGGCGCGCTTGCAGGCCTCGGAGGGGCTGCGTTGACAATCGGAAACGTTGGCGCGTTTGGTAAGGAAATGACGGGCGGTCAGGGCTTTATCGCGCTCGCTGTCGTGATTCTCGGCCGTTGGCACCCGTTCTATATGTCGGCAGCTGCGCTGCTCTTTGGCTTCTCCATCATCCTTCGGGTGTGGGCGAACCAGGTGAGCCCCGGCATCCCCACCGACTTCATCATCATGGTTCCCTACCTAGTGACAATCATTGCTGTGGTGGGCTTCGTCGGAAAGGTCCGTCCTCCGGCGGCAGTGGGTAAACCGTATGTCAAAGAGTGAGCCAGAGAGCGTCGACTGGTCCGCGCTCAAGTCCGCTGCCATCGAGGCCATGAAGCGCGCTTACGCCCCCTATTCGGATTTTCCCGTGGGAGCGGCCGCGTTGGTTGACGATGGTCGGATCGTGTCGGGCTGCAACGTGGAAAACGCCTCTTATGGGGTGGGGCTCTGTGCTGAATGCTCGTTGGTCTCTAGTTTGGCAATGACCGGGGGCGGCAAACTCGTTGCCTTCACCTGCGTCGATGGCAACGAGGATGTTTTGATGCCCTGTGGGCGTTGCCGCCAGCTGCTCTATGAACACTCGGCTCCTGGCATGGTTCTCGAGACCGTGAGTGGCATGAAGACCATTGATCAGGTGTTACCCGACGCGTTCGGGCCCCGGCAATTAGAGGAGTATCGTTCGTGAGCCATTACCTGATCCCAGGCACAGATATCGATATCCAGACGCTCCCGAAGATCTCCCTCCACGACCACCTTGATGGGGGCTTGCGCCCACAGACCATCCTGGAACTTGCGGACAAGGACGGGCTTGTTCTCCCTGGTGACCCAGACACCGGCAAGCCCATCGATAACGCCGCGCGCCTGGGCCAGTGGTTTGCTGGCCAGTCTGACTCCGGTTCGTTGGTTGAGTACCTGAAGACGTTCGACATCACCACCGGAGTGATGCAGACGGCTGAGGGCCTCGAACGGGTTGCTCGTGAATTTGTAGAAGACCTAGCTGATGACGGCGTCATCTATGGGGAGATCCGTTGGGCGCCGGAACAGCACCTGCAGAACGGGTTGACCCTTGATGGCGCGGTAGAGGCCGTGCATTCGGGCCTGTCGCAGGGGGTAAAAAACTGCGCCGATCGCGGTCATGAGATCCAAGTAGGGCAACTAGTCAGCGCGATGCGCCACCTTGACCGCGGGCTCGAAATAGCACAACTAGCCCTGCGCCACCGAGACAAGGGTGCTGTGGGCTTTGATATCGCTGGCCCCGAGGCCGGCTTCCCCGCAGCGCGGATGAAGGATGCCTTTGACTTGCTCGCTCGGGAGATGTTCCCGGTCACGGTTCACGCCGGCGAGGCTGACGGGATTGAGAGCATTCGTGGAGCGCTGATTGATGGACACGCACTGCGCTTGGGCCACGGTGTTCGTATCGCCGAGGACATCAAGAACCTTGCGGCTGATACGGCAGCGCAGGCTGGTCTTGGCCTGGTCGCACAGTGGGTTCTGGATCGTGAGATTGTGCTCGAAACCAGCCCCTCATCAAATCTGCAGACCGGTGCCGTTGAAGCCTGGGGCGCCACGATGGCTCAGCACCCGCTAGATGCGCTCTATCAGCTGGGGTTTGGCGTGACCATCAACACCGACAACCGGTTGATGAGCGGAACGACATTGACCAAGGAACTTGGCCTCGTTGCTGAAGCGTTCACCTATGAGATCGATGACCTGCTGGCGTTTCAGTTGAACGCGGCTCAGGCCAGCTTCACGCAGTGGGATGCGAAGGAAGCGCTCGTGGACCGCCTCATCGAGGCCTATAGCCTCTAGGACAGGGAGTCGAGCAGGTTCCTGACGGCTTTCTCCAGGGACGACAGCGCTGCTTCCGCATCAGCTCTGGTGTTGCCTGCAGTATCGAGATAGACCTTGATCTTGGGTTCGGTGCCACTGGGTCGAACAATTACTCTGGAGCCATCGGCTAGGTAGTAGCGCAGGATGTTGTCCTGAGGGAAGCTACCGACACCCTCCATGAAGTCATCTGCGGTGACGACCGCATGCTGGCCGATTTGAGTGGGCTGCTTGGCCCGCAGGAGATCGGTAATTGGCGTGTCAGCCTTCTCTGGGTCAATCTTGATGGTGATTTGTCCCGAGGCAAAGGCTCCCACCGTTTCCTCGATGGTGGTCAGGTAGTCCCACAGAGTCTTTCCTTCACCAGCCATGCGGTTCGACAGATCAATAATGGCCAGGGCTGCGGAAATACCATCTTTGTCTCGAACCACATCGGGGTCTACCAAGTAACCCAAAGCTTCCTCGAAGCCGAACAGGAGATTCGGGACTCGCGACACGTATTTGAACCCTGTGAGGGTTTCCTGGTGGGTCAGGCCGAAGTGCTGAGCAATCTTTCCTAGCCAGGGTGAGCTCACGATGGAATTGGCTAGCGCGCCCGTGCTCCTAGCTTTTTGGGCAATCTCTGCGGCCCCCCACCCCAGGATCGCGCCCACCTGGTTACCCGTCAGTGAGCTGTATCCCGATGGCGAGGAGCTATCTGGCAGCGCGACCGCGAGCCGATCCGCGTCGGGGTCATGGGCGATGATGAGATCTCCGTTCACTTCTCTCGCACGCGCAAACGCCAGATCAAGAGCACCCTTTTCTTCTGGGTTGGGGAAATTGACGGTGGGGAAGAGCGGATCAGGTCTGAACTGCTCGTCAACCAGAACCGGCGCCTGCAGTCCTGCAGCCTCCAGCACCGCAAGGAACGTGTCTCCGCCAACGCCGTGCATCGGCGTGTACACGACGGTCGGGACCGCACCAACTGCGCCTGCCGGCGCAACGGCTGCGATTGTGTGGGCGACGTAGTTAGCCACTAAGTCCGATGGTGTTTCGCTGACCACTGCATCGGAGCGCGGGATGTTGTCGAAACTCAGCGTCTTGGCCACCGTGATGATTTCTGCCTCGATGCTTGAGTCGACCGGTGGAACAATCTGAGATCCCTCATCGGCTCCGCCGAAATAGACCTTGTATCCGTTGTCTTCTGGGGGATTGTGGCTAGCCGTAATCATCACACCGGCATCGCAGCCAAGGTGCCGCACTGCGAAGGCAACAATGGGGGTGGGAACCTCATGTGGTGTCAGCAGAACCGCGATGCCATAGCCGGAGAGGACTTCTGCTGTGTCCCGGGCAAAAACGGCCGAGTTCTTCCGGGCGTCGTATCCCACGACCACACGGAGGGGGTCTGATGAGCGGTGACGGCCGACTAAGAACGCGGCAAGTCCCGCCGTTGTTTGAGACACGACGATGCGGTTCATAGCCGCCGGGCCAGAGCCAAGAGGGCCTCTGATGCCAGCGGTGCCAAAGGTAAGGCGCGTGCCGAACTTGTGGTGGAGGACTGCCTGTGACTCTTGATCACCGTTCTCCGCTTGAGCTATGAGGCCCGAGAGTTCCGCTGCGGTTTCGGGGTCAGGATCCTGCTCTAACCATCCTCGCGCGAGCTCTAGATCGGTATGAGACTCGCTACTCACAGCGCGAGAACAATCTTTGCCAGCAGGGCGCTAATCACCGGCTCAGCAGCTTTGCCTGAGTCCACGACTTCTTGGTGGCTCAAGGGGTGAGGGGAAATACCTGCGGCAAGGTTGGTGATGAGAGAGAGCCCCAACACCTCCATGCCGGCTTCTCTGGCGGCGATTGCTTCCAGCGCAGTGGACATGCCAACGATGTGACCGCCCATGGCTTTCGCCATGTGAACTTCAGCAGGTGTCTCGTAGTGGGGGCCCCGGAACTGGACGTAAACGCCCTCATCAAGACTTGAATCGATGCTGCGGGCAACGTCCCGCAGCCGCTGGGAATAGAGGTCGGTTAAGTCGATAAAGGTCGCACCCTCAAGCGGGGATGAGGCGGTCAAGTTGATGTGATCGGAAATGAGGACTGGGGTGCCAGGTTCCCACGATTCCCTAATACCACCTGCGCCGTTGGTCAGAACCATGACCTTGGCACCACACGCTGCTGCTGTGCGGACCGAGTGCACAACTGCCCGCACACCCTTGTCTTCATAGAAATGTGTTCTGGCCCCCAGAACTAGAGCGTGCGAGCCGTTCTCAAGTCGAAGTGACCTGATGGTGCCTGTGTGGCCGGGAATGCCAGAAGCGTGGAAGCCTGGGACATCATTCGCCGGAATTTCGGCGATCGTCTCGCCGAGAAGATCGGCCGCTTTAGCCCAGCCACTGCCCAGAGTGAGGGCGACATCGTGATTTTGGACTCCCGAGAGTTTCTGGATGACGCCGGCGGCGTCGTTAGCCAGCGAGAAAGGACTATCGGGTGCTGGAGAGGGCTTGGTCGACATGAAATTAGACTACCCAGGATTCGGCGGGGCGGTGCCCTGTGAGTTTAGGAAACGACGGCGATGATGTGGCCACCGGTAATTGAGTCGCCGACGTTGACCCCCACAGATTCCACAGTGCCATCCTTGGGCGCCATGATGGGTTGCTCCATCTTCATCGCCTCGAGCACACAGATGAGGTCGCCGGCGACGACTGAATCTCCCGCAGACACGAGCACCTTCACCACGGTGGCCTGCATCGGCGAAGAGATCGTGCCCTCGGCGCTTCCCGCACCCGCCAGCCTGGTGATCGCGCGCTTAGGAGCTTTGCCGAGGCTCGCGTTCTGACCCGCGGCAAAGATGCCAGCAGGGACACCGACTTTGAGTCGACGTCCTTCGACCTCGACGACGACCGTGCGATAGAGCTCGCCCTGGTCGAAGCCGTCTTCAATGGTGCCATCCCACGGCTCAATCTCAGCCGCGAACTCGGTCTCAATCCATCGAGTGTGGACAGCGAAGTCCTTGGCTTTCGATGCGATGAAAGCGGGATCCTCCAGGACCACACGGTGGAAAGGAATGACGGTTGGAAGGCCCGTAATCTCAAACTCTTTGAGAGCGCGGCGGGCCTTCTCAATCGCGTCTTTCCTGGTTGCGCCGGTAACGATGAGTTTGGCAAGCAGGGAGTCGAAGGCACCGGTGATGACATCGCCGGTGGTGATTCCGGAATCCACTCGGACACCGGGGCCGCCGGGGAATCGAATGGTGTGAATGGGTCCGGGTGTGGGCAAGAAGCCTCGGCCAGGGTCCTCTCCGTTGATGCGGAACTCAATCGAGTGTCCGTGGCGTGGAGGGTCCGAATACTCAAGAAGCCCGCCCTCAGCGATTCTGAATTGTTCGCGCACGAGGTCGATTCCGGTGATCTCTTCTGACACGGGGTGCTCGACCTGGAGGCGAGTGTTGACCTCGAGGAAGGAGATTGTGCCGTCCTTGCCAATGAGGAACTCACACGTTCCAGCGCCGATGTAGCCGGCTTCTTTCAGAATCGCCTTGGAGGACTCATAGAGGATGCGCTCTTGTTCATCGGATAAGAAGGGAGCAGGTGCCTCCTCGACAAGCTTCTGGTGACGACGTTGGAGCGAGCAGTCTCTGGTGGAAATGACCACCACGTTCCCTGCCGCATCAGCCAAACATTGCGTCTCGACGTGTCTCGGCTTCTCGAGGTACTTTTCCACAAAGCATTCACCGCGGCCGAAGGCCGCGACGGCCTCGCGGGTCGCTGACTCAAAAGCCTCGGGGATTTCCTCGATGGTGTGGGCAACCTTGAGACCGCGCCCGCCGCCGCCGTGGGCGGCCTTGATGGCAACCGGAACTCCATGCTTCTTGGCAAAGGCGACGATTTCTTTAGCGTCGGTTGCGGGTTCGCTGGTGCCAGGGGCAAGTGGCGCGTTCACCTTCTGGGCGATGTGCCTGGCAGAAACCTTGTCGCCCAGTGCGCGAATGGCTGAGGGTGGCGGGCCAACCCAAATGAGCCCTGCATCAATCACCATTTGGGCAAAATCAGCATTTTCCGACAGGAAGCCATAGCCCGGGTGAATCGCATTGGCACCGGATCGTTTGGCAATGGACAGAATCTTCTCGGGGACCAAGTAGGTCTCGGCACTCGTGTTGCCATTTAGGGCATAGGCCTCATGGGCAAGGCGAACAAAACGGCCATTGCGATCTTGGTCGGCGTAAATGGCGACTGTATTGATGCCTGCATCTTTCGCCGCTCGAATCACCCGAACAGCGATTTCGCCTCGGTTGGCAATCAGTAACTTCGAAATAGCGGCCACACCGAGAGTTTAGGGCGAAAGACACCCCGGTGGTCGTAGCTCTCGTCCAAACGAATCGAGAATTCTTTGGCCGCGAACTACAGCGGAATGTTGCCGTGTTTTCCTGCGGACACCCGTGGCGTCTTTGTTCGCAGCGCCCGCAAGCCTTTGACGATGATGCTTCTGGTCGCAGCTGGCTCTATGACGCCATCGATTTCGCCGCGCTCAGCTGCCAGGAAGGGGCTTGCGACACTGTAGGTGTATTCGCTGGCTAGCTTTGCCCGCACTGCCTCGACATCCTCGCCAGCATCTTCGGCTTTCTTGAGGTCACTGCGATAGAGGATGTTGACCGCTCCTTGGCCGCCCATGACCGCAATTTCGGCTGTAGGCCAGGCGAAGTTCAGGTCGGCGCCGAGTTGCTTTGAGCCCATGACGATGTAGGCGCCGCCGTACGCCTTCCGGGTGATAATCGTGATTAAAGGAACGCTGGCTTCTGCATAGGCGTAGAGAAGTTTCGCACCACGGCGAATAACACCCGTCCATTCCTGGTCAGTTCCCGGGAGGTATCCGGGAACATCGACCAGGGTGATAATCGGAATCCCAAAAGCATCGCAGAAGCGAACAAACCGGGCGGATTTTTCACCCGCGTCGATGTTGAGGGTGCCGGCCATGTGATTCGGCTGGTTCGCAATAATTCCCACACTGCGGCCTTCGACCCGGCCAAATCCGATCACGATGTTCGGGGCGAAGAGGGGCTGGACTTCGAGGAAAGACCCCGAGTCCACGATTCCTTCGATAATGGCCACCACGTCATAGGGAACGGAGGGGCTGTCGGGAATGACATCGTTCAGGCGCCGATCGCGATCCGTAATCTCTACATCGATGTCTGACCCGTATACCGGGGGGGACACCTCGAAATTATCCGGAAGGTAGGAGAGCAGGACTCTGGCGTAGTCAAAGGCATCGGACTCATCACTGGCTAAGTAGTGGGCAACACCGGAGACCTTGTTGTGGGTAAGCGCGCCGCCGAGTTCTTCCATACCCACGTCTTCGCCGGTCACCGCTTTGATGACATCCGGGCCCGTAACAAACATTTGGCTGGTCTTGTCGACCATAATCACGAAGTCGGTCAGCGCGGGCGAATAGACGGCGCCACCGGCTGCTGGACCACAGACTATGGAGATTTGTGGGATGACTCCCGAGGCTCTGGTGTTGCGCTTGAAGATTTCGCCGTACTTGCCCAGTGCGGTGACACCCTCTTGGATTCTTGCGCCACCAGAATCCAAGATTCCGATGATGGGGACCTTGGTGGACAGGGCAAAGTCCATGACCTTGATGATTTTGTCACCGGCCACCTCGCCGAGAGAGCCACCAAAAATGGTGAAATCCTGGCTGAATACAGCGACCTGGCGACCGTGGATGGTGCCCACTCCGGTTACTACCGAGTCTCCGTAGGGGCGCTTGGCGTCCATGCCAAACGCGGACGAACGGTGGCGAACGAACTCGTCGAACTCGACGAACGAACCCTTGTCCAGCAGCATGTCGATGCGCTCGCGCGCAGTCATTTTGCCCTTTGCATGCTGCTTCTCGATGGCAGCTTCGCCGCTCGCGGTGACCGCTTCGTGGTAGCGGGCCTTGAGGCCCGCAATTCTTTCCGCGGTTGATTTCTGTTCCGAGGGGCCAACAGGTTTGTTCACGACGTACACCCTATCGGGAGAGACTGTTTTTCCCAGCGAAGTGCCGAGTTCTGCGTTG
>JBIILX010000056.1:0-8419 GCA_044338275.1 Pontimonas sp. | reverse complement strand
CCACCCGAGCGGCTCCGATTGGTAGGGAGCCTCTGTGCGTAAGGAGCGAGATAAGTCAGGGAATTAGTCTCCAGGGGCGGCGCCGTTTTGGCCCAAGACTTCGCGCAATTGGCGCTAGGCTCCTTCCTATGTCAAAAGCATCTACTTCTTCCCCGCGCCGATTCGCCATCGGGGACACGGTTGTCACGGATGAAAGCTTGCCCTTCGTCATTGCTGAAATTGGTAATAACCACCAAGGTGACGTTGAGATAGCCAAGCAAATGATCAGGGCGGCCGCCTTTGCCGGCGCCAGTGCTGTCAAGTTTCAAAAACGAGACAACAAGGCATTGTTCACTAAGGAAGCCTTCGATGCTCCGTACGCGAGCGAAAACGCTTTCGGCCCGACGTATGGCTCACACAGAGAAGCGCTTGAGTTTGGCAAGGCTGAATATCTCGAGTGCATTGACGAGGCGCGCCGCAACAACATCGTCTTTTTCGCGACTCCGTGGGATTTCCCGAGCGTCGATTTTCTTGCCGAGCTGGACGTGCCACTGTTCAAAATGTCGAGTTCAGACCTGAAAACTTTGCCTCTGCTTCGCTACGTTGCCTCGCACAAGAAGCCAATGATCATTAGTACCGGTGGGGGCACTATCGAAGATGTTGATCGGGCGGTCGAGACTGTTCTGGCCGAGGGAGCTCCTCTGACGGTGATGCAGTGCACTGCCGGATACCCGCCGCGTTTTGACGAGCTGAACCTCAAGGTCATTGAGACCTTCCGTGAGAGGTACCCCGAAGTCACCATCGGATATTCCGGCCACGACAGTGGAATCGCGATGTCTCTGGTGGCCTATGTTTTGGGCGCCAGGGTGATCGAAAAGCACTTTACGTTGAATAGGGCAATGCGGGGAACCGATCACGCTTTCTCCCTAGAGCCGGATGGGCTTCGCAAGATGATTAGGGATCTGCACCGGGCAGCGGAGGCTGTCGGTGATGGCGTTAAGCGCCCCTATCACAGCGAAGAGGCACCGCTCAAGAAACTGGCAAAAATGATTGTTGCAGGGAAGGACATGCCCGCTGGTCATGTGCTCACCATGGATGATCTTGATTACCGCGCCCCGGGAACCGGCTTAGCCCCTTCGGGTGCCACGCTAATTGTGGGCAAATCTCTTCTGCACGCGGTGGTCAAAGAGCAGCCCCTTTCCGAAAGCGATGTGGCGGTTGGGTAGTCGCCTAGCACACAAGACAATTGTCGTCCTTGGGGCGGCAGGGAATCTTGGTCCGGTCTGGGTTGAGGGGATCCTCGCAGAGGGGGCAAAGGTTGTCGCGTGCGGTCTTGGCGTGACATCGGACCCCGCTCTAAAGGGCCTCCTGGCCACCTCGGATGAGCGGCTTGTGCTCCGCGACCTCGATATCACTCAACCGAAGAATGGCGGGTGGGACGGGGTTTTTGGTGAGCTTCCCGCCGGTTCTGTGAACGGCGTGGTGCTTAATGCGGGGATAGATTCCATCCCTGGTAGCGGGAAGCTGTCACTCACGGATTACACGCTCAGCGACTGGCAGGGGCTCTTTGCTGTGAACCTTTTTGGCGTCGTCGAGTTTTTGAATACCGCTATTCCCTATCTGTCGAACCCCAGTTCGGTGGTTTCCCTGGGGTCGATGTACGGGGTTGTCTCGCCGAAGCCTGAGATGTACTCGCACTTCAACGACGACCGAGGGTCCATCAAGAATCCTGCCTATGGCGCATCCAAAGCCGCTCTTCTCGCAGTGACCAAACAGTATGGAACGCATCTGGCGCCCCAGGGGGTTCGAGTCAACATGCTGACCTTGGGCGGGGTTGAAGCCGGGCAGGATCCTGAGTTTGTCCGAAAGTTTGAACGCCACGCTCCCCAGGAAAGAATGGTGCCCCGGCAAGAGTTGCCGGGAGCAATGGTCTTTTTATTGTCTGATGATTCACTGTCGATGACGGGACAAAATGTCATGGTGGATGGCGGTTATACGACGTGGTAGGTGCAACCAGGAAGGATTACGTGACCAAGATCTCGCCGTTGACCGGCGAGGAGCTTGGCTCCTATCCTGTGACCTCGTATGACGATGCGATGGCCCTAGTTCGGGCGTCCAGGACTTCGTTTGCATCGTGGAAAAAGACAACTATTGAGAGTCGGGGTCGCCTGATTCGCAGAGCTGCCCTGCTCCTGGAGGAGCGGCAGCACGAGCTTGCGGAGATTGTTCGGCGGGAGACGGGCAAGCCACTGGGAGACTCTGTGGCAGAAATTGCGGGAGCGATTGAAATGGGCCATATGTTGGCCGCTCACGGTCGTTTCCCTCTGGGAACGTGGCTCCCGAGTGCTATTCCGTTGCGCCAAACGCGGTTGCAAAGGGTGCCACTGGGCGTCGCAGCGCTCATTGTCACCTATAACGCCCCCATGCCCAACTTCGCCTGGAAAATCTTCCCGGCCCTCATGGCAGGCAACACTGTCCTACTGAAACCTTCGCCGCACACGCCCGGTAGCGCCGATGCGTTTGTTCAGCTTCTGCACGATGCGGGCATACCCGAGGACGTTATGCGGGTGGTGCATGGCGACGGCGCGACCGCTGCGGGTCTCATTGATGGCGGGGCAGACCTCGTGAGTTTCACCGGCTCGTATCCCACAGGGTTGAAGGTTCTGGCCGCTACCGCCACAACACTTGCCAAGACAGTGATTGAGCTGGGAGGGTCTAATCCTCTGGTTGTTTTTGCCGACGCGCAGCTTGTTAAGGCAGCTAATACAGCGAAAGAGAGTGCTTTTTCTAACGCCGGACAACGGTGCGCCTCCGCGAGCCGTGTCATTGTAGAAGACGGAGTGCTCGAACAATTCTTGGATGAAGTCCGCAAAGCCTCGGCTTCTCTCGTTGTCGGGACTGATCCCGATGCGCACATCGGCACCCTGATTGACCCCCTCTCTGCTGAGACTTTTGAACACTATCTCCGCGACTGCGCAACTGCCGGGGCCACGGTTGAACGGTTTGGCAGAGTTTCCGGAGATTCACAGGCGACTGCAGCGCCGGCGTTGGTCACCGGCCTTGATTCCTCGAGTGAGCTTGGCACAAGAGAGGTTTTTGGCCCAGTGATGAGGGTTTATGGTTTTGATTCAGAAGAGAAGGCCATCGATATTGCTAACGACACCGAGTTTGGTCTCACGGCGGCAGTGTGGTCAAGCGACCTCGTCAAGGCGGAAAGAGTTGTCGCAGAAATTCGGGCTGGTGTCATCAATATCAATGGGCCAACGCATGGCGCTGAAATCAACTTCCCTTTCGGTGGAGTCAAGAACTCCGGCAATGGCAGCCGAGACGCAGGGGTGGAGGCAATTTCTGCGTATTCCGATGTGCAGCTTGTTTCGACATTTTTAGGTGCCTGACCAGTGGGTCACAACATTGCTCTTATTCCCGCGCGAGGCGGGAGCAAAAGAATTCCCGGCAAGAATTTCCGGGAGCTAGGGGGCCACCCGCTCCTCGCCTACAGTATTGCTTCGGCCTGGGATTCCGGCGTGTGTGACCGAGTGATTTGTTCGACAGATAGCCCAGAAATCGCAGCCATTGCGGAAGCATACGGCGCTGAGGTGCCCGGTTTGCGGCCAGCAGAACTTGCCACCGACAATGCCCATGACATCGGTTTTGTGAGGCATGCGATAGATACGTGGTGTGATGGGGAGAGCGAGTTCATTACTCTTCTGCGTCCGCCGAACCCCCTCCGGCGTGGTGCAAGTATTGCGTCGGCCCTGGAAGCACTGAGTCGGTCGACCTGGGCGGATTCAATCCGAGCAATGAGACCAGTGGCCGAACATCCGGGGAAGATGTGGAGAATCAGTGACTCGGGCGAAGCAGCTACCTATCTCAGCCAAGGTGGCGCCTACAACGGGCCGACCCAAGATTTGGAAAGGCTCTATGTGCAGAGTTCCGCACTCGAGATCGTCCGAATTGCCGCGGTACTGGCGCACAATTCCATCGCGGGGGATAGAGTGTTGGCGCTGGAGCTACCGGGTTCTGAAGGACTTGACCTGAACACCGATTTGGACTGGACGGCCATGGAGGCACTCGTGGCTCGTAATCCTGAATTGTTGCCCACCCCGAGAAGAAAACACTGATGACAGAGCCCACACTCACCCCATCCCCCTCTGGCACAGATTTGTATTTTTGGACGAGACAACAACTTCTCGATCACTGGAACAGTCATCACGACCTTCGTCGGTTGGGTTTTGGCTGCCGGCTCAATGCTTTGTCCGCGATTCAAGCAGCCGGAAGCGGCCATATCGGAACCAGTTTTAGCTCGATGGACATCATGCTCACTGCACGACGATTTCTCGCAGGTGACAGCTTCCTCACTGACAGGCACCACGAGAATGGCATTTTCTTCAGTTCCAAAGGACACGATGCGCCCGCTTTTTACTCGGTGATGCACCTGTGTGGAGAACTCGAGGACAAAGACCTCTTGACTCTGCGAAGGCTTGGCGGTCTGCCGGGCCACCCCGAGACCATTACTCCCGGCGTGCCTACGAACACCGGTTCATTGGGTATGGGCATCTCTAAGGCGAAAGGGTTCATTGCTGCGAAAAGGCTGTCGAACCCAGACTCGCGAGACCCCGTGGTCGTCATGCTCGGAGATGGCGAGCTGAACGAGGGCCAGATCTGGGAGTCCATGCCCGGAGCCACACGGGATGGTTTTCAAGAACTCATTGCGATTGTTGACGCGAACGGGATTCAGTCAGACACCTGGAGCGAGGACACCCTCCCCATGGGCGATGTTCGGTTGAGAGTCGAGGCTGTGGGCTGGCACTACCAAGAAGTTGACGGTCACAATCCCGATGACATCCTTGCTGCAATGGAGGCTGCGCTTCGTGATGTGCGGCCAAGTTTCATTCTTGCGAACACCACCAAAGGCGCTGGGGTCGACTGGATGGAGAATTTTGACAAGGACGGGGACTACTACAAGTTCCATTCAGGTGCGATCGCCCAGGACCTCTATGACGATGCTGTTGCTCAGCTAGTTGCCCCGTTGGCCGGAACACAGTATGAGCCGGCCGTCCTGCTTGACCCCGATCGCAATGAATTTGATGGCCACACCCCGCGGCCGAGACCTGATTCCATGCTCACCCTGTGGGAGCAGCTCCTTCCTGAGCTAATGGGGAAACATGTCGACATTGTCATCCTTGATGGCGATCTCTCCTATGACACGGGCACCCACCTCGCCCGCAAAAAGTTCCCCACACGCTACGTCCAGGCTGGAATTGCGGAGCAAGACATGGTGTCGATGGCGGGAACTCTGGCCCTGTCAGGGCTCACCCCAATCGTTCATAGTTTCTCGACCTTTCTCACCATGCGAGCCGCGGAACAGATTTTCAATAACACCACTGAGTACTCGAGAGTGTTGTATTTCGGTTTCTTAGCGGGCCTCGTTCCGAGCGCACCGGGTTTCTCGCACCAGGCTGTCTCTGACGTGGGGCTCATGGGTTCGGTCCCGCGGATGCATGTTGTTGAGCCGGCGTGCGCCACCGAGCTGGTATCAGGCATCGAATGGGCTCTTGGCCAAGGCGAACCAGTGTATTTCCGTATGGGCAACACCTCTCCGGTTGAGCCAGCTACGGGGACGGTGAAGCCAGGTGGCCTAGTGAAGCGAAGGGAGGGGACTGGAATAGCAGTGGTGTCTTCCGGGCCCCTACTAACCGAGCAGGCTTTGATTGCTGTTGACGAACTTTCCGCTCATGGTAGCGAGAGCCCTGCAGTGTACACGATGCCCTGGATTACCAGCCCTCTGACCCCAGCCGCGCTAGCCGAGCTGCAAACTTTTCACACGGTCTTCGTTGTGGAAAACCACAACCCGGCGCGCGCGAAGCACCTTCTGCTGACTGACGGAAACCCACTGGGACAGGCGACTCGTGTTCACCGTGTGGGGCTCGAAGGAATCCCACAGAATGGGCAGCCGGGAGAGGTGCTCGCTAGTCATGGTGTGGACGCTAAAACTTTGCCCTCCGTGCTAGAGGGGGTAGGGACGGCATGGTTAGCTTAATTTCGATTACACGTCACAGATTCCGCTTAATGATGCGAAGACGTGCATCTCTCGCGTTAGAGAAAAAGGGGGCGTTAGGTTCAAGCGGAACGTTCATAACCCGAAATGGCCACCGTGTCTGGGCTCTAAAAAGTTTGAAGTTGCTTTACTCCCCGGTAGCGAAAGCGGGTAATACTTCACAGCGCTTTTTCTGCGAGATGTCGCAGCGAGCGACTCTGGGGAGCTAGAACGCTTAATTGACCTCGACGCCAAAACTTTGGCGGGATGCGCGACGTGGACTAAATTCACCGTGGTCAGAAATCCGTATGACCGAGTTCTATCGGCGTATCTTGACAAGGTCCGTAACCCTAAATATGCATCAATCCCTGGTTTTCAGAGTGAGGATCGGGACGGTTTTAGTCAGTTTCTAGATTATCTACTCGTTGGGCGAGGCAAGAATCACCACTTCACGCCCCAAGTGGATTTGTTGGCGTGGAACGTTTCTGACTTTGATCATGTTGTTCGTCTCGAGGAGTTTGCTGATCAATTCCCGAAAGTCCTAAGGAGCGTCGGGTTTGACCCGCCGACGGATATGGATTTTTCTTCTCGGCACGGGAAGGACCTTCCCCGAATTCCCCCTCCAGCAGCTCCTCGCTCAGCAACAGAGCGCCGTCGTTTGTTTTATTCTTCTCGTTTGGCAGCGATTGTCGCGCAGATCTACCAGGAGGATTTTGACCAACTTAGCTACCCGCTTGATCTAGAGCTTTAAAAGCGGACAACTTCGAGCGGGCTTCGTGCGTCTCAAAACTCAGTTGGGTAACCAAAGTGAGTAAACTCCCACTCAAAGTTGTCGACCACGAGGCCTATCAGCCTTTTGTCAGCGGCAAAGAGATCTGCTGGGGCGCTTGCTTTTGGCCGAACACCCTCTTTGAGTCTCAGTTTGGCGAAGGCCTCTCTAAACCCTGCCTGAGGTCCGAACAGCTCGGCCGCAACGGCCGTCGTATCGTCCTCCAGATTTTCGAATCGAATCCATCGATCGATCTGAGGCTTCCCATCGATGTGAGTTACGGAGCGGATCAACTTAGCCTCTGAAATCACTCTTGTCCTGACGAAGCGAGAGAAAAGATCAACCTGGTCAGCCATGGGAAGGTTCTCTACGTCAGGAAGGGTATTCTTCTTGCGCTAGTAGAACAAACTAACCATCTGGTCGAACGCGTTACGAGTAGCGCTGATTTTCACAAGAGCGTCCCACCGGTGCTGACCAAGTGCACTTCTCATCACCCGTGCCGATTGGTGATATCGAAACTCAGGCGGCGCGAAGCCTTTTCTGAGGAACCGGCGGAACTACGCGAGCCGCCAAGCCCGAAGAGGGATTGGCGCGTTTTTCAAGACGGCACCGCCGAGCTGAATTACCTGTTGCTCCTCACCCTCGATCATCTTGGTGCCAATGTCTATCCGAGTTGAAGCAATCCGCAGCCCACCCTCGATGGTCGTGCCTGCAGCCTTCTTGGGCTTTAGAAAAATCCAGTTATCTTCAAGACTTAGTAGCAATTGATGCAGAGCTCCTTCCGAGATTGGTCTCTGGCTTCGCACTGGTGGTGGTTCCCCATTCGCACCGGAACCTACTGGGACCCGGCGACAAAGAGCCACACCCGCTTGACTTGGCCCGTCAGGGGACCGCTGTAGTGCTTCACGGGCTCCAACTATAGATTTCAACACTACTGGTTAGCAATTGGTCCCGATGGTGTTCCACACCGAGCCGTGCACCACGCGGACGCGAGTTGCTTCGTCCGGACCGCGCAGGGAGTCTTCTCGGAACTGCCTTGATCGCAGCGAGATGGCGTCGCCGGTCCCCCTCAAAGGTGGGCGGAGCTCGCGCCAATGGTCGGTCCGGCAAATGCGCTGACGCTGGCGCCCTCCCAGGCGAGGCTCCGGCTCCCTCCGTTTGCGACATTCACACAACCGCTTCGCTGCTTGATTCGCTCCATCATGTCTTGGCGTCATTCCGGAACAGGGTGGGGCCATACCGCTACCCCAACCTGCTCGGGAAGAACGAGGGAACTGCCTGATGACGCGGCCCAATAGTTCGCTGACATTAAACACTTTGATGTGCTGTGAGCGTTCACTAGATTTTGGTGCCTCGCATCCGCAGTCGACCAGTCGTCGCTGTCGATTGGGTGGGGCCCAGCGACCTGACCCGAAAAAACGCCTCCAAGACTTGTTACATTAGGGTTAGAGCATGTTCGTTTTGGGAGTCGGCGCCCAGAAGGCCGGGACAACTTGGCTTTCCTATCGGCTCATGCAGGACTCTCGGTACCGCAGCATTTTTGCAAAGGAGGTGAACTATTGGAGTCGTCTCTACGACGTCGATGCTGACAGGGCCCCGATCCACCGCCTTCGTGCGGTATTGACCGACGGCTC
>JBIILX010000035.1:0-13320 GCA_044338275.1 Pontimonas sp. | reverse complement strand
CCTGCCCGAGGGCACGAGTCTTGTCAGCCCTCCAGAGATGTTGGTCCTTGCCATTCACGAGCCCTCCAAGGCTGTTGACGACGAGCCCGTCGCCGAAGGCGAAGGTGCTGCAGCCTCCGGTGGCACTGCCCCGGCTGCTGATGCATCTGGCGACTCAGGTTCTTCGGACTCGGGTTCTGGTGACTCAGGTTCTGGTGACGGCGACGCGGGTGGCGAATAGTCCTGTTTGGACGTTTCGGCTTAGCTAAATCCACAGGCGCCACCGAGTGGCTGATTGTGGGGCTTGGTAATCCAGGCAGCGAGTATGAGCGCACGCGCCACAACGTGGGATTCCGCGTTGTCGCAGCGTGCGCCGAGAGCGCATCGGTCTCGTTTCAGAAGTTCAAGAGCCACGGTGTTACCGCAGCGATTAAGCACCCGAGCGGTGTGACGCTGCGTTTGGCTGCCCCCTCAAGTTTCATGAACCGCTCGGGGACCCCGGTTGCCGCAATGGCGTCGTTTCACAAGATTCCACCAGAGCGCATCATCGTCATTCACGATGAGCTTGATTTGGAACCAGGCGTTGTTCGTCTGAAGTTTGGTGGTGGGCACGCTGGCCACAACGGTCTTCGCGACATTGCACGCCTGCTTGGCACTACAGACTTTGGTCGGGTGCGGGTGGGCATTGGCCGGCCTGAAGGCCGTATGCCACCGGCCGATTATGTGTTGGGTCGCTTTAGCACTGCCGAAGAAGAGGCTCTGCCGGCCGTCCTGGAGTTGGCGTGCCAGGGTGCTGAGGCGATGGCGATCGAAGGACTCCTGGCGGCTCAGCAACGGATCCACCCCCTCTCCTAGAGCGCCTGCCTGGCACCTAGACTGAGGCGAGTGAGTCCTGCCCCTATTTCCCACTGGCTAGCCCAAGATTCGGCTGTCGCAAAGGCGCTCACCGAACTCTCCTCTGGCGGTTCTCTCACACTTCCCGCTGGTGCGTGGTCGCCAGCCGTTGCCGCTGTGCTCAACAACGCCGGACCCACCGGGGTTGTTGTTGTGGTGTGTGCAACGGGGCGAGAATCCGACCAGGTTCGCGATGAACTGCGCGGGCTTGTGCCCCCCAACACTGCTGTTCTTGATTTTCCCGCCTGGGAAACGCTCCCTCATGAGCGACTGAGCCCCCATGCTGAAACAGTCGCCAGACGGCGCAGTGCGCTTGGCGCACTGGACCAGGCGGCCCAGGGTGAACGGGTCGCCCCACTGGTTGTTGTGGCGTCGGTGCGAGCCCTCGTTCAACCGGTGAACCCCCACATTGTGGAGGTGGCCAGCAGGGTCGCAACCAAGGGCGCTAAGGACTCATCGCTTGAAGACTGGGTCAGCTATGTGACTGACGCCGCCTATGCGCGGGTCGATTTGGTGACCAGGCGCGGTGAGTATGCAGTGCGCGGTGGAATCTTGGACATCTTCCCCCCGCTTGCCGAGCATCCCGTCCGGATGGATTTCTTCGGGTCTGAACTAGAGACGCTTCACTACTTTGCTGTTGCCGATCAGCGCTCATTGGCGGGGGACCTGACGACCATCGCTGTTCCTCCCGTTCGAGAGATGTTGCTCAGTGCTGATGTGCGCCAGCGTGCCGCCCAACTTCAAGGCGAGTATCCGGGCCTGGAAACCATGCTGGAGAAACTGGCCCAGGGTATTCCGGTGGAGGGCATGGAAGCCCTCCAGCCACTGTTGGTGGAGGGGCTGGTTCCGCCCTCTCATTTCTTCCCGAGTGACACGATTGTCATCGAGCTCTCCGCGCAGAAGGTCGCAGCACGGGCGGAAGCACTCCTTCACACCAACCGCGAGTTTCTCCACGCAGCGTGGGAAGCAGCAGCGATGGCGGGTGGCGCAGCACCGGTCGACGTGAACTCCGGGGATTTCCTGTCTCACCAGGAACTGCGTGCTGCGGTTACTCCGAGGCCCTGGATTTCGATCGACAGCTTGGATAGCGGTGAGGTGGACACCCTTCGACCTGGGGTGGCACCACTCCCACTAACCCAGCCTGGATCCGATGAAGTGTGGGAGTTTGTGGCCTCCAGGGTGAGCGCTGGTGACACCGTTGTCTGTGTCGCAGCCGGCCACGGCTTGGTCGAGCGCACCGCACAAGTTCTCGGTGAGCGTGACATCGCACACCGCATCGATGAGACCCTCACGACAGAGCCAACCCCGGGTGTAGTGCTCGTCACGCAGGGCGTCATCCGCGAGGGGTTCTGGCTCAGCGGCGGCGGCCTCAGCGTTCTGACCGAGCGGGAAATGTATGGCAAGGCAGTCACGGCTTCCAGGCGTGCGGGTCGAGTGCTCGCTACCAAGAGAACGCGGGTCGTTGACCCGCTGTCTCTGAACCCCGGAGATTACGTCGTTCACGACACCCACGGTGTTGGGAAGTTTGTTGAGTTGGTTCAGCGCGAAATCTCGACTGGCGGACGGGCAGCCATCAAGAGCCAACGCGAGTTTGTGGTGTTGGAATATGCACCCAGCAAACGCGGTGGTGCACCAGATCGTCTGTATGTTCCGACCGATCAACTGGATCAGCTGAGCCACTATGTCGGCAGCGACAACCCTGCCTTGTCCAAGATGGGCGGCTCCGATTGGGCTGCCGCCAAGGGCAAAGCACGCAAGGCTGTGCGCGATATTGCGGTTGACCTAGTCAAGCTCTACTCCGCTCGCATGGCAGCCCCTGGGTTCGCTTTCTCTCCGGACACCCCGTGGCAGCGGGAGTTGGAGGAAGCGTTCCCGTTCGTGGAGACGCCCGACCAGTTGACCACCATCGATGATGTGAAGGGCGATATGGAACGGCCCATTCCGATGGATCGCCTTGTCGCCGGTGATGTTGGTTTTGGAAAGACAGAGATTGCAGTCAGAGCGGCATTCAAAGCTGTCCAAGACCAGAAACAGGTGGCGGTGATTGCCCCGACCACGCTGCTCGTGAAGCAACACCTGGAGACTTTCCAAGAGCGCTACGCGCCCTTCCCCGTGAATGTCCGGGCGCTCTCGAGGTTCCAGAGTGATGCTGAAGCAAAGGCCGTGATTACAGGGCTTGCCGATGGCAGCATCGACGTCGTCATTGGCACCCACCGCCTGCTCGGCAAGAACGTGGCGTTCAAAGACCTGGGCTTGGTCGTGATTGATGAAGAGCAGCGCTTTGGCGTTGAGCACAAAGACTCCCTCAAGGCTTTGAAGACGAATGTTGATGTGTTGGCCATGAGCGCAACCCCAATTCCTAGAACGCTGGAAATGGCGGTCACCGGAATCAGGGAAATGTCGACGCTTGCCACCCCGCCAGAAGAGCGCCACCCAATCCTGACTTTTGTTGGTCCCTATCACGACGCTCAAGTCGTCGCAGCGATTCGTCGCGAATTGTTGCGTGAGGGCCAAGTGTTCTTTGTTCATAACCGCGTCCAGAGCATCTCGGCGAAAGCCCAACAAATTGCTGAGCTCGTGCCAGAGGCCAGGGTCGCCGTTGCTCACGGGCAAATGGCAGAAGCTGACCTCGAGCAGGTCATGGTTGATTTCTGGGAGCGACGCTTCGATGTGTTGGTCTCCACGACGATCATCGAAACCGGACTTGATGTCACCAACGCCAACACCTTGATTGTGGATCGGGCGGAGCGCTATGGCCTCTCTCAACTCCACCAGTTGCGCGGTCGCGTGGGGCGAGGACGCGAGCGGGGCTATGCCTACCTGCTCTATGACCCAGAACTGCCGATGGGGGAGAACGCCCACGATCGCCTTGCGACCCTCGCTGCCACGACCGATTTGGGCGGTGGCACACGGATTGCCCTCAAGGACTTAGAGATGCGAGGCGCTGGAAACCTTCTCGGTGCCGAGCAGGCCGGCCATATTCAAGGTGTTGGCTTTGATTTGTATTTGCGCATGGTGGGCGAAGCTATCGCCTTGTTCAGGGATGACGTTGCT
Source organism: Pontimonas sp. (assembly GCA_044338275.1). GTDB lineage: Bacteria > Actinomycetota > Actinomycetes > Actinomycetales > Microbacteriaceae > Pontimonas. The sequence continues at coordinate 9,393 of JBIILX010000035.1, read as the reverse complement.
CCAGGCCTCACCGAGCTCCGACTCGAGCTGCCCGTGGATGCGAGAATCCCCACCGACTACATCGATAGTGAACGTTTGCGCTTGGAGATGTATCAAAAACTGTCCGGCGCTGCGGCGCCGGCGGCCGGCGAGGGCGACATCGCCGAACTTGTCGAGGAAATCACGGATCGCTATGGCACTCCGCCCCAGGCCGTTGACACCCTGGTTCAGGTGACAACACTGCGTCGCAGGGCCATGGCCAGTGGACTGAGCGAGGTCATGGTCATTGGAGCGAACCTTCGCGTGTTAGGCCCACCCCTGCCGGATTCGTTGCAGGTCCGCTTGGCGCGCCTGTATCCCAAGGCCAAATACATCGCCCCAGCACGGGTGTGTTTGATTCCACTTCCCGAGGACTACAGCGACACCGCACTGGTGACCTGGGTCGCAGGTGTGATTGATGCACTGTTCCCCGTAGCGGCTGATGCCACCGCCCCGGCAGACTAGAGCGATGACCGACAAGCACTTGGCCCTTGGCGCGCTGATCGACACGATGGCCACGCTGCGCGGGGAGGGCGGGTGCCCGTGGGATGCCGAGCAAACTCACGAGACCCTTGTGCCCTATCTCCTCGAAGAGGTCTTTGAGCTAGTCGAGGCCATCGAAACTGGCAACCGTGCTGACCTGAGGGAAGAACTCGGCGATGTGCTCTATCAGCTTCTTTTTCACGCTGATATCGCAGCCTCTGATTCCAGTGAACCCTTCGACATTGACGATGTCGCCGCTGGGGTTGATAACAAGATGCGCCATCGCCACCCGCATGTTTTTGCTGGGGGCGACGCGTCCACTGTTGAAGAAGTCACCGCCCGGTGGGAAGACATCAAGACCGAAGAGAAAAAACATCGCTCCAGCGTCCTGGAGGGTATCCCCGAGCGCCTATCAGCGCTTGCCAGGGCCAGCAGCACGCTCAAGCGCTCCGCTGGTGTCGTGGATTTCTCCCCGGCACAGGAGACTCCGCTCTTCGCTAACGAAGAAGAGCTTGGCGATTACCTGTTGGCGCTCGTTCACGCTGCGCGCAGCGCTGGCCTGAACCCCGAGACCGCGTTGCGCCAGGCGACGCGTCGCCTGGAAGAACAGGTGCACCAAGCCGAAGCAACAGGCTCCGGCTTGGCTCCCGGTGATACTGGCGCTTAGTGACAGAATCGCCGTATGGCTGTGAGCTCTGCACGGGGAATGCGAGATTTTCCACCCCGCGATAAGGAACGTCGAGAGCACCTCCTTGGCATTATTCGTGAAACCTATGCGCGCCACGGATTTGAAGAAATAGAAACACCCGCCATTGAAGACCTGGAGCGCCTGCACTCTGGCCTTGGCGGAGACAACGAGAAGTTGAGCTTTGCCATCCTGAAACGCGGGCTTGGTGCCGAAGACCTGGTCCAGGCCGGTGCTCCCGAGGACCTCGCGGATCTCGGTCTGCGCTTTGATTTGACTGTTCCCCTGGCCAGGTTTTATGCCAGTAATCACGCTGTGTTGCCCCCGGTTTTCCGGTCTTTCCACACCGGTCCGGTGTGGCGGGCGGAACGCCCGCAGAAGGGCCGATATCGCCAGTTTGTGCAGTGCGATATCGACATCCTGGGTGAGGCCTCAGGCCTAGCCGAGGTAGAGGTTGTTCTGGCTACTGCCGATGCGCTCCATCGACTGGGTGTCACTGGCTACACCTTCCGGGTGAATGACCGCAGGCTCTTGACCGCGCTCTTGGTGGCAGCAGGCATCCCACCCGAGTCCCACGGCGATGCGCTCATCACCCTCGACAAACTTGACAAGATTGGCGCCGATGGCGTCCTCGCGGAACTGGCCGAGCGCTTGCCGGCTGGTTTCGACCGCGGCGTTGTGGCCTCTGTCCTCTCTGGTGCTCCGGTTTCTCTTGACCCAGACGCCATCAGCCGGGTCATGGGTGGCTCGCCTGAGGCTGTGCTTGCAGCGAAGGAGTTGTGTGAATGGGCGGGGGCGGCAGCTCGGGTTCTGGAGCCTGGAGCCCTCGTTGTTGACCCCACCCTGGTTCGGGGCATGGGCTATTACACCTCGTCGATTGTCGAAATCGCCCACCCTGACATGGGAATCTCCATCGGTGGTGGCGGGCGCTATGACGGAATGATTGGTCGGTTCTTGGGAACCGACGTCCCAGCTTTTGGTCTCTCACTCGGTTTTGAGCGCCTGATCGAAGTTCTGCCGGTGGATTCCACCGGCCACCCCGATCGGGTTGCCCTCCTCTATGACAAAGAGAACCCGAGGGAGCACCTGGTCACTCTCAAGATTCAACTCGTCGACACCGGTCACACGGTTCGACTGGTGCCAAAGACCAAGAATCTTCGCCCGGTCTATGAGCAGTTGGTCGCCGATGGTTTCTCCCGTGTTGCCGAGGTGACGCCCGAGGTGTCCGATAGCGCCAGCCTGGCCTGGCGCGATTTATCGGGTGGCACCTAAGCCCCGTTTCACGCCACAAACTAAGATAAAGAGCGAGCCTGCACGCCAGGTGAGCAGCAAGCACTAGAAGAGGAGCCCTCGTGGCCGCGATTGAAGCCGTAACTGCCCGCGAAATTCTTGACTCCAGGGGAAACCCCACGGTCGAGGTCGATGTTCTCTTGGAGGACGGCACTGTTGCTCGCGCCGCTGTTCCCTCGGGTGCTTCCACCGGTGCTTTTGAAGCCTATGAACTGCGCGATGGCGACAAGCGTCGCTACATGGGCAAGGGTGTTCAGAAGGCCGTTGCCGCCGTTGTCGATGTTTTGGGGCCTGCCATTGAAGGCTTTGAGGCTGCTGAACAGCGCGCTGTTGACGACGCTCTTCGCGATGCTGATGGCACCAAGAACAAAGAGAAGCTTGGCGCAAACGCCATCCTCGGTGTGTCTCTTGCCGTGGCGAAGGCCGCTGCTGAATCCGCTGATCTTCCGCTGTTCCAGTACGTCGGTGGCGCAATGGCCCACGTTCTTCCCGTGCCGATGATGAATGTCATCAACGGTGGCGCTCACGCCGACACCGCTGTGGATATTCAAGAGTTCATGGTTCTCCCCATTGGCGCTAGCAACTTCCGTGAAGCGCTGCGGATGGGCACCGAGACTTACCACGCGCTCAAGTCAGAGCTCAAGAAGGCTGGCATGCAGACGGGCCTGGGCGATGAGGGTGGTTTTGCCCCTGAGCTCTCCAGCAACCGCGCTGCACTGGACTTCTTGATGAGCGCGATTACGCAGGCCGGCTTTAAGCCTGGCAAGGACATCGCGCTGGGTCTCGACGTTGCCGCCACCGAAATGTTTAGCGGTGGCAGCTACATGTTTGAGGGCTCCAAGCGTGACTCTGGCTTCATGGCCGACTACTACGCCGAACTTGTTGCCAGCTATCCACTGGTGACCATCGAGGATCCGCTCGATGAGAACGACTGGGATGGCTGGGTGGCTCTCACCCAGGCGATCGGTGACAAGGTTCAGCTCGTTGGTGACGATCTCTTTGTCACCAACCCCACTCGTCTTGCCACTGGCATTGAGAAGGGTGCTGCGAACTCGCTGCTCGTGAAGGTCAACCAGATTGGAACCCTCAGCGAGACGATGGACGCTGTCGCCATGGCTCACTCGAATAGCTACACCGCTGTTTTGTCTCACCGCTCCGGCGAGACTGAGGACACCACGATCGCTGATCTCGCCGTGGCAACAAACTGTGGCCAGATCAAGACTGGTGCTCCCGCCAGAAGCGAGCGGGTTGCCAAATACAACCAGCTGTTGCGCATCGAGGAAGAACTCGACAGCGCCGCCCGCTACGCGGGTGCCTCCGCGTTCCCGCGCTTTCACTAAGGGCACGCGCGCCCTCGGGAAAGGGCAAGCCCCGCTGTTTAGACTGACGCCGTGACTACTGCACAAACACCCAAGAAGCGAGGCCGCCAAGCGGCCGCGTCTTTATTGCTGTCTTTGCAGTCCTCGGGCTTCATTGTCACCATCCTTGCCTTGCTTGTTGCCGGAGTGGTCATTTTGTCCCCGTCCTTGCGCATTCTGGCTGAGCAGCAGCAGGAGATTGCCCAGTTGAGGGTCGAACTCGAGGAAACCCAACAGGAGGTTTTTGATCTCGAGGAACAGCGCGAGCGCTGGAAAGACCCGAGCTTTGTGGAGACGCAGGCGAGGGAACGTTTGATGTTTGTCTATCCGGGTGACATCACCTACCTGGTCATTGATGATCTCGGTAATGACGGCGATGACGGTGAGCCCGTGATTTCGCAAAACATCGTGGCCGTCGAGACCGACTGGCGTGAAGCCCTCTTGTCGTCTTACCTGGTCGCTGCTACTACTTCTCGTGCGCCGGTGGTCGTGGACGAGGGAGCGCCCGAGCTCATTCCTAGCCCGCAGGGCACAACCGGCGATGACACCGAACCCGGTGAATCCACCGGGGAACCACTGCCGTGAAGCCGCTAGGCGAAACGCCTACGTCCCACGACATCGAGGTCGTGAGTGAACAGCTCGGGCGTCCCGCCAGGGACATTCTGGGCATTTCTGCGAGGTGCGTGTGCGGGAACCCCGTGGTGGTGGTCACCACACCTCGGCTAGGCGAGGGAACGCCCTTTCCCACGCTCTATTACTTAACCCAACCAGAGGCAACCAGGGCAGCCTCTCGACTTGAGGCTGCTGGTCGCATGGCTGACTACCAGGAGCGCCTTGGCGACGATGCGGAGGCAGCCACGGCCTACCGTCTGGCCCATGAGTCCTATATTCACACCCGCGAATCCATCGACGTCGTCGATGAGATTGCGGGGATCTCTGCTGGGGGTATGCCAGACCGGGTGAAGTGTTTACATTCGCTGATGGGGCATTCGCTCTCTGTTGGCCCGGGTGTTAACCCGGTGGGGGATTGGGCGCTTGCCGAAACTGACTGGGGATTGGACCCATGCCAATGTTGAGCGGGAAAATCCTGGGTCGAGGTGCTCTGGTTCTCGCCCTGCTGCTCGGCATCCCCGTGGTGGCAACGGTGCCCGCGGCCCACGCCGACCAGGTTCGCGAGAGCCAGTATTGGATTGCCGATTATGGAATTGATCGAGCATGGAGCATCACGCGGGGTGCCGGTGTGCGCATCGCCATCATCGATACCGGCATAGACAGTTCCCACCCCGACCTTCAGGGCGCAGTTGTGGGCGGGACTGACGTGTCGGGCCTTGGATCATCGACTGGTCAGACTCCGGTCGGAGCGGACCGTCGCCACGGCACTATGGTCGCTTCCTTGGCAGCGGGTCGTGGCAACAATGGCGCCGACGGGGTAATCGGAAGCGCACCCGAAGCACAACTTCTCAGTGTCTCGATGAGCTTTGGCGGGGGCGATATTTCAGCGGATGATCAGATTGCCACTGCAGTTCGGTGGGCAGTCGACAACGGCGCCGATGTCATCTCCTTATCTCTGACCAGGAACACGAGGGACTGGCCTGAGAGTTGGGACCGCGCTTTCAGTTACGCGGCGGCCAACGATGTCGTGGTGATTGCAGCAGCGGGAAACCGGGGTAGCGGAACGGTCGCTGTTGGTGCTCCGGCCACCATGCCCGGCGTGTTGACTGTTGGGGGCGTCACCAGAGAAGGCCTCGCCAGTGACACGGCGTCGTCGCAGGGCATCACCATCGGTGTGATGGCACCGGGTGAGGGCCTTGTTGGCGCTGTCCCTGGAGGAAACTACGTGTCGTGGTCAGGAACGAGTGGGGCAACGCCCATCGTTGCCGGAATTGTGGCACTGGTCAGGGCTGCCTATCCGAACCTGGATGCAGCCAACGTCATTAATCGCGTGCTCGTGACCGCTAAGCCCGTGGGCGACACCGCACCGGACCCGCTCTATGGCTATGGGTTAGTCGATGCCTACGCGGCTGTGACCGCAAATGTTCCACTCGTCTCCGCAAATCCCCTAGGTTCCATTGACGACTGGATTGTTCTTCACCGGCGAGGGGAGGGCAATCCTATTGTCGTGCCACTGGGGCCATCGGGCACGAGCGTGGGCGAGGAAGCCCAGCCCGTGATGGCTGAGGCTATTGCCGCACCGGCGCAACCGGATATAGCGCCCTATGCGATCACCGGATTGTTTGGGGTGGGGTTTGTGGTGGCGCTGACGAGTGGGCTTGTCCTTGTCTTGCAGAGGGCCAGAAACCGCTAGATTAGGAGCTGGTTTAGCAAGAAATTAGGTGTGATGTGACTCGCATTGTCATTGTCGGAGGCGGATACGCCGGCTTCTATACGGCATTCAAACTGGAGAAGCTGCTTCGTCGAGGCGAAGCCGAAGTGGTCGTCATTGACCCGCTTCCCTATATGACCTATCAGCCCTTCCTTCCCGAAGTTGCTGCCGGTTCCATCGAGGCTCGTCATGCGATTATTCCGCTTCGTCGTCACCTGCCAAAGACCAGAGTCATCACTGCGCGTGTTACCGGGGTGAACCACCAAAAGAAGTCCGTCATCATCACTCCGGAGAATCAGCCGCCCTTCGAGCTCTCCTACGACCACATTGTGATTACCGCAGGCGCCGTGTCCAAAACGTTCCCCATCCCCGGCGTTGCTGATGTTGCCATCGGGATGAAGACCATCGAGGAAGCAATCTCTGTTCGTGATCGCGTCATCGACAACATGCACGTTGCCGCTGATATGCCTCCTGGCACAGCGCGCGATCGCCTCCTGACGGTCGTTGTGGTCGGTGGTGGTTTTGCGGGAATTGAGGCATTTGCCGAGCTTCGGAGTTTGGTGAGCGCGATGTTGAAAGAATTCCCCAGCCTCAGCATTGATGACACTCATTTCCACCTCATTGAGGCCATGGATCGCATCATGCCTGAGGTCTCCCTCAAGAGTTCGCTCTGGGTCATCAAGAACCTCGAGCAGCGACAAGGCCACATTCATTTGAACACTCAACTCACGAGCGCTGTTGGTGGGCGCCTGGAGCTTTCCAACCGCAAGGTCATCGAGACCGACATCGTGATCTGGACTGCCGGGGTCAAAGCCCATTCGATGTTCGGTGGCACAGGTATCCCGCTTGATGACCGCGAACGGATTTGTGCGATGGCCGACCTTCGCGTCGTTGATGGCGACGCAATCCTTGAGGGCATGTGGACTGCCGGTGATGTTGCCCGCGTTCCCGACCTGAGTGGTGGCGGTGTTGGCGGCTACTGTGTTCCCAACGCCCAGCACGCGGTTCGCCAAGGAAAGATTCTTGCCAAGAACTTGGTTGCCGAACTCCGTGGCGAAGAGCCCAACAACTACGTGCACAAGAACCTCGGCGCGGTTGCCGGCCTCGGTATCGGCTACGGGGTTTTCCAAAGCGGATCACTGGGAATCGTCGGATTCCCCGCCTGGGTTATGCACCGGTTCTATCACGGCATGGCGATTCCCACCATGGAGCGCAAAGCCCGAGTGTTCACCAACTGGTTACTCCACCTCTTCTGGGGCCGCGACTTCAGCAGTGTGCGCAAGGTGCAGACTCCAAGGGACTTTTTCGAGGAGTTTGCGAGTCGCCCAGCCACCGCCACAAAAACTAAGGCAAAAGCGACCGCTCGCTAGACTGGGCGCTGGCCCCGGTAGCCCAATCGGCAGAGGCAGACGACTTAAAATCGTCCCAGTCAGGGTTCGAGTCCCTGCCGGGGCACTCTTCATCTAATTGTCAGCCTGACGCTTTACACTGTGGGCATGGATGTTCTCGTTGTTTTTGGCGTCGTACTTGTGCTCGCCGCAATTGTCGGTATTTATCTGTGGAGTACCTATAACTCCCTGGTCACGCTCAATGTTCGCGTTGATGAGGCATGGAGCGACATCACTGTCCAGCTCAAGCGTCGTGCCGATCTCATCCCGAACCTGATTGAGGCTGTCAAGGGTTACGCGGCTCATGAAAAGCAGGTCTTCGAAGAGGTCACAAAGGCGCGGGCGGCAACGCTCAGTGCTGGTGACCCCGGCGCCGCTGCTGAGGCTGAGAACATGATGCAGGCGGCACTCAAGAGCATCTTCGCTGTTGCTGAGGCATACCCGCAGTTACAAGCCAGCCAAAACTTCTTGCAGCTCCAAGGCGAGCTTGTTGACACTGAAGACAAGATTCAGGCATCCAGGCGTTTCTATAACGGCGGTGTCCGTGAGCTCAACACCAAGGTGTTGCTCTTCCCCAACACCCTGTTTGCTAAGAACTTAGGCTTTGACCAGCGCGACTTCTTCGAAGTCGCGGATGCTGCAGCTATTGCTGAAGCCCCCCGCGTTCAGTTCTAGATTTCCTAAGGACGAGGCACTGTGTATCGGGCGATAGCCGCCAACAAGCGCAACACCTGGTTCATCCTGGTGTTCTTCCTCATCCTTGTGGGCGCACTGGGTTATCTGGCAGACATTTTCATGTCGGGCGGCACCGGGGTTGTGTTCTTTGGCGTGCTGATTGGCGCACTGGTCTATGTGGGCATTCAGTACTACTCGGCTGGTTCTCAAGCCCTCGCGATGGCGGGGGCACTCCAGATCCAGAAGACCGATAACCCCAGGCTCTATCGAATCGTGGAAAATCTTGCGATCACCACGGGTTTGCCGATGCCAAAGGTTTACATCGTGAATGACCCAGCCCCCAATGCTTTTGCCACGGGACGTGACCCAGAACACGCTGCGGTCGCAGCAACCACGGGCTTGCTCGAGATCATGGATGACTCTGAGCTTGAGGGCGTCATGGCTCACGAGCTTGCTCACGTGAAGAACTTCGATATCCGTGTGACCACCATTGTTTTTGGCCTGGTCGTTGTGGTGGGGCTAGTAGCTGATGTCCTCGCACGCATGGCATTCTTTGGCGGCATGCGCAGAGACAACGGGGGAGGCAACCCCCTAATTCTCATTGTCGGCATCGCAGCGATGATCCTTGCCCCGCTCTTGGCCGCCCTGATTCAGGCCGCCATTTCACGTCAGCGGGAATACCTTGCTGATGCCACTGGAGCCCTGACCACGAGGCACCCCGAAGCACTCGCGAGCGCTCTCGAGAAACTCGGTCAATACGGGCGGCCGCTCAAGAAGCAGCAGGCGTCCATGGCCCATTTGTGGATGGCCGACCCCATCCAGCCCGGCGTGATTGACCGCATGTTCCAGACCCACCCCCCGATTGCTGATCGCGTGAAGCGACTCCTGGAGAACAAGGCCCGGTTTTAGTCGTAGCGCCCGCTAAACGACTTAGACTAAAGGCATGCTGACGCCCAGAAAGACCGCCGCGAAGGACGCCCAACGTTCGTTCGTTCCAGAAAACCTGCAATTGGCCACTGAGTGGTCCTGGCGGTTGCTTCTGATTGTGGGCGCGAGCGCGATGATCATTTTTCTCCTGGCGCAGCTCAGTTTCTTAGTCGTGCCGCTCATGATTGCGGTATTGCTGTCCGCTCTCGCAGCGCCGCTTAACCTGCTGCTTCTGCGCTGGAAGTT
>JBIILX010000104.1:0-3743 GCA_044338275.1 Pontimonas sp. | reverse complement strand
ACCCCAGGCGAATACTGGCTTCACTGACCGCTGCTGGACCCCACAGAGTTGCGTCCTTCGCAAATAGCCTGCTGGCGAAGTGGTCTCCCACCCAGGCGTCAACGATGGGGCGAACTCTCGAGTCAAGAGAATGCTCAAGGGCAACAATCACAGTTTTTACTCGCTGTGATCCATGGCGGTCTGGACGGTGTCCAGCAACTCATGCCAGGACTGTACAAACTTTGCAACCCCGTCGCGCTCGAGCTCATCTGTCACAGCCGCCACCGAAACTCCCAAAGCCTTGAGTCCGGTCATTACGCCTTCGGCGTGAGCGTACTCACTGGTAACCCGATCCTCGACGACCCCGGAAAAGTCCGCGGCCGCGCGCAGCGTCTTCTCTGGCATCGTGTTGACGGTCTGATCTCCCGCGAGCTCCGTTACATACAGGGCTGGGGGAAGTGCCGGGTCTTTGACACCCGTCGAAGCCCACAAGGGCCGCTGGGGATTCATCCCAGCCGCTGTCAGCACCACCGCCTGTTGGGAAGCGTGGCGCTGCTGGAACAGCTGATAGGCCAAACGAGCGTTAGCTATCGCAGCGCTCGAGCGCAGCGTTCGTGCCTCCATACTTCCTAGGGCGTCGAGTTCGGCGTCCACCGCGGTGTCCACGCGAGAAACAAAGAACGATGCCACGGAGTGGATGGAAGAGATGTCGTGGCCGGCCTTCCGCGCGAGCTCAATGCCCGCAAAATAGGCGTCAATCACCTCTCCATAGCGCTCGATGCTGAAGATCAAAGTCACATTCACGCTGATGCCCTCGGCGAGGACACGGGTGATGGCGGGCAAACCCTCGCGGGTGGCCGGGATTTTGACCATCAGGTTTTTGCGGTCAACCGCGGCCCAGAGCTCCAGCGCCTGAGTCACGGTTTCTTCGCTATCGCGGGCGAGAAGAGGCGAGACCTCGAGCGAGACACGGCCATCAACACCGCCGGTTGAAACATAAAGCGGGCGAAGCAGGTCGCATGCGCCTTGCACATCGCTAATCATGATGCGGAATACCGCTTCTTCAGCCGTAACGCCCTCGCGCTTCATGGCCTGTATGTCGGGTGCATAGGAGTCACTTCCCGCAACTGAGCCGGCGAAGATCGTGGGATTGCTGGTCACCCCGACCACGTTGTGGTGGGCAATCAGGTCAGCAAGCGACCCTGAGGTGAGACGGTCTTTGGAGAGGTCATCGAGCCAGATGCTGACGCCTAGTGATGCAAGTTGCTGCGTGGGGGAGTGCGACACGTCAGGCTTCCTTCCCTGTTGACGTAATGCTGGAAGTGGCGGCCGCCACAACGGCGTCGACCGTGATACCAAACTCTCGATACAGCGTCTCCGCATCTGCTGACCCGCCAAAGTGCTCGAGTGAGACCGCCCTTCCGTGATCGCCCAGGAATCGATACCAACTCTGAGCAATACCGGCTTCTACGCTCACGCGAGCCCGAACACCCGACGGCAATACTTCCTCGCGATACTTGGCACTCTGCTCGTCAAACCACTCAACACAGGGCATGGAGACGACGCGGGTGGAAATTCCCCGTGCCTCGAGGGTCTCGCGGGCCTTCAGAGCCAGGGAAACTTCGGAGCCTGTAGCGATGAGAATGCACTCGGGTTTGCGGGAGCCCTCAACCAGGACATAACCACCGTGGGCCGTGTGAGAAGCATGAGCAAGGACACTGCTTGTGGCAACCCCATCGCCCCTGGAGAGAACGGGCACTGCTTGGCGGGTGAGTGCAATACCAGCAGGGCGAGCACGGCGCTCGATCATCGTCTTCCACGCCCACGCGGTTTCGTGAGCATCTGCCGGGCGAACAACGTCTAGACCTGGAATCGCTCGCAAGCTTGAGAGCTGCTCCACTGGCTGGTGGGTGGGTCCATCCTCCCCAAGCCCAATGGAATCGTGTGTCCACACATAGAGTGCGGGAATCTTCATGAGAGCCGCGAGGCGCACCGCGGGGCGCATGTAGTCGCTGAAGATGAGAAAGGTCCCGACGAACGCGCGGGTGAGGCCATGGAGGAGTATTCCATTGAGAATCGAGGCCATGGCGTGCTCACGGATGCCGAAGTGCAAGACGCGGCCTGAATATGACGCAGTCCACTCGTGGGTCGAATGCTCTTTCGGGGCAAAAGACTGGGCACCCTTGATGGTGGTGAGGTTTGATTCAGCCAAGTCGGCTGAGCCTCCCCAGAGCTCAGGAAGGACCGCGGCCAGAGCGTTGATCACCTCTCCTGAGGCCTGCCTGGTGGCGAGCTTCTCCACCCCGTCAAAGGTCGGCAATTCGTCAGTGAGGTCGGGGAGCGACCCGGACTGGAGGCGCTCGAGAAGAGCGGCGCGCTCCGGGTTGGCCGCTACCCAGCCCGCAAACCTCGCGTCCCACTCGGAACGAACCACGGCCGAGCGCTCGAGAAGCCCGCGGGAGTGCTCGATAACCTCTGGCTCAACGATGAAACTTTGGTCGGTGGGGAAACCTAAAACTTCTTTCACTGCCGACGCTTCGTCAGTACCAAGCGCGGACCCGTGAATCTTGCCGGTGTTCTGCTTGGTGGGCGCTGGCCAACCGATAACGGTCTTCACAGTGATCAGGGATGGTTTCGATGTCTCCGCCTTGGCGGCCTCGATGGCTCTAAAAAGGCCGTCGACGTCCTCGTTGTACGAGGACGGATCGCCGAAGTCGACCGTGTGAACGTCCCACCCGTAGGCCTGATACCGGGCGCTCACATCTTCCGTGAAGGCAATGTCAGTGTCGTCTTCGATGGAGATCTTGTTGGCGTCGTAGAGGACGACAAGGTTGCCAAGCTTCTGGTGCCCGGCAAGAGAGGCCGCTTCCGCTGTTACACCCTCTTGGATGTCACCGTCACTGGCAATCACATAAATGAAGTGATCGAAAACTGATTCTCCCTCTGGCGTGTCCGGGTCTAAGAGTTGCCGTTCAAAACGGGAGGCGTAGGCGAAGCCTGTCGCCGAAGCGAGCCCCTGACCGAGGGGACCGGTGGTGATCTCGACGTGCTCTGTGTGGCCGTGTTCGGGGTGACCCGGTGTCAAAGAACCCCATGTGCGCAGGGCCTTAAGGTCCTCAAGCTCAAGGCCAAGACCACCCAGGTAAAGCTGAACGTACTGGGTCAGCGAAGAGTGGCCCGCGGAAAGGATAAAACGATCGCGCCCGAGCCAGTGGGGGTCGGCGGGGTCGATCTTCATGACCTTTTGGTAGAGCAGATACGCGACAGGTGCCAGGCTCATCGCGGTCCCCGGGTGTCCGTTGCCCACCTTCTCGACGGCGTCCACCGCGAGAACACGAGCCGTGTCGACGGCCCGCCGGTCGAGGTCGGAGAAAATGGAAGCCATAGCTGCGATGTCCTTCTGTGAGCGAGTACAGCTCCTGATGTGCGCCAAATAGTGAAGCAACCCGAGCCAGCTAGGTCAGTATATCCGGGGCTAGGGAGGCCCAGACGCTAGTGGCACGCTCAGGTTCTTCGAGTGCTGGAGAACTAGGATGGGCTCGCTGTGTCTGCCAACGAAACTCTCACCCCGCGAGCTAAACGCCCCTCGTCCGCGGGACTCTCGCGTGCTTGGTCTTTGACCCGTGCCTACATCGCACTGACGAAACCGCGGGTCATCGAACTGTTGCTGGTGACCACCGCCCCCGTCATGGTCCTCGCCGAGCGAGGACTTCCTCCCCTGTGGTTGATCATTGCCACCCTCATTGGTGGCTCGCTCTCGGCTG
>JBIILX010000103.1:0-3770 GCA_044338275.1 Pontimonas sp. | reverse complement strand
GGTGTTCTGCAGGCCTTCATGGGAGCCAGCCGCATTCGAGTTCCCGATGACGTCGCCCTCGTGGGATATGACGATGTTGAATTCGCGCAAGCGGCCATCGCCCCCCTCTCGTCGGTCCGCCAGCCGGCGAACGTCATGGGTCGAACCGCCCTCACGCTATTGCAAGAGCAAATTGCTGACCCTACGGCGGCCCCCAGAACGGTGATCTTTGAGCCCGAGCTTGTGATTCGAGCCAGTAGCGGCGCCATCCGTTAGGCAGTCGCGGCGCCCGGCCATCGCGCGCGTCATGCGGGCGTCTTGGCTCACCATTTCTTGCCGATGCAACGGAATTGTTGAGGACCCCACGGCCAGATCTGCCGCATGACCGGAATCAGACGGTGAATCTTGGGAACCACTGGGGGGCTGAGATGCCCGAGCAAAGCCCGATGCCCATTGCCTATACTTGGAGGCGTTCGCCGCCTTAGCTCAGTTGGTAGAGCGTCTCACTCGTAATGAGAAGGTCGCGGGTTCGATTCCCGCAGGCGGCCCCAGTGTTAGCTGGTGTTTCAGGGTATTGGCTGACGTTGCTTGCTGCGAATTTGTTTTGAAACCAGTGGAAGAGGGGCACTGTGAAAATAGCCCCCTAAATCTAGGTTGCTTATCTCGCAGAAAGAATAGAGGGGTCAAATCGTGGATTTCATGCTGTGGATCTTGGCAGTAGAGCTCGCCGTTGCCGGAATTTTTAGAATTGTGAAAGGCGAAACTCTCCTTGGGATAGTTTTTATCGTCGTTGGGCTGTTAGTAGGTCCGGGCGGAACGAGCGTTTTTAACTAGTGAGCATGTGGTGTAACTGGCTTTAGCTTCTCGTGGAGGTGTTTAAGCGTGACGCACGCTCAGCCCGGGGGATTCATATCCTCGAACGGCAAAAAACTTAACAAATAGCGCCGGGGAGTAGGGGATTCTGGGCCGCCGCGTGTCGCCCTAAGGGAATCTTAAGCCTAGACCGGCCCCGGCAGACAGCCCAGGGGTTTTAGACGCGAAAAATCCACCGTTTAGGGCGGTCGATTCCAGAAAAGCTCTAGTCCTGGACGGAAGAGCGAAGATTTTTGCGGCTCCGCTGATCCAGATATCGGCTCCCGAGGATTGCCGTCAGACCCGATGCAAGCAAGAGACCGAGGATGGTCCCCGTCGCACCCATTTCGGCACTTGCGGGTCCTGTTGCGGCGAGAGTCAGAGGAGCACTCTCTCCGCCTTCACCGCCGCCGTCACCGTCACCACTAGACGGGCACGGATCGACCGACCACAGCGCGTATAGAGTCACGTCGGCCGTGAGCGCAATCGTGTCCCCATCAGCGTAGGTAGCCCCGGTCCCATCCTCCCTGGTGTTCCAACCACAAAAGTTGCTTCCCGACAGCAAGAGATCACCTTGTGGTGCAACCAAATCAAGCGAAGGCGTACCTGAGGCAGAAGTCTGAGCGCTGGGGACAGTTCCTGAGGTCGCCGAGTTCGAGTCGTAAGTGACTGTGTAGGGTGGGGCGACCGGCTCGAAGCTCTGGGGGGGGGAAGACCACGTCGTATCGGTAAATCCGATACCGAAGGCTGCGCCCCCCGATTGCCGAGCACCCGCGGTGATAGTGATTGAGTCTACTGACTCGTATTCCACGGCAACCCAAAAATCCTGATCCGAGGAATCGGATTCGTCGCCGTCCTCTTCGAAAAACTCGAATCTTCCGTCACTGTCGGTCACCGCAATCTCAGTTTCAGGTGACTGAGAGAGTTCGTACCGTGAAATTCCCGCAAAGGCAATAAACTGTTGCTTGTCAAGGTCCCTAACCAAGATGGCAACGTTCTCCAGAGTGACAGACGTGTTTGAATTGGCCTCAACAAAGTCGATGCGGAAGGTGGCGTACCCTACTTCAGGATCGGGGATGTCTGAGTTGCCAAAGACATCTAGATCAAAATCGATCTCCTTCCCACTACTGCTGTTTTTGTCGAAATAGTCGACGAGAAGGTCTGCAACCAATTCGTCGTCGTCCGAGTCGATATTTACAACGTCGACAAGCGTCGCAACCGCATCAACGCCCGAAAACACGTCATCGTAACGATGGGTGAAACCCAAGGCCACATCTGCCCCGATTGGTAAGGTCTGCGTGTTGCCGCTGTTAGCTCCGAAGTTCATTGTGCCAAAGTCCACGTTAATCGGAGCCGCCCAAGCAGCTTGCGGGAGGAAAATCGAGACTGTCGAAAGAACTGCTACCGGAGCTAGAAACCGAGAGCGAAAGCGCATGAGTTAATCCTTATAATTTTCAAGATAAGTATTTGGAAAAAACGACGATAGCGGAGGAAGGCCAAATTCGACAAGGATTTCGCAAAAATGACTAGCCAGATAGACAATTTTGTCGGCAAGGCACCCGAACCTCTGCCCTCCCGGTAAATCTGCCCGCCGTCCTCAATCATCGCAGTCAAACCTGGTGCGTCCCAAAAAGCAGAGTGCCGGGCAGTCGGGGTGCTGATTATGAGCAAGCTCTGGAGGTATCGCCGCAGTGGCCAAGTTGGGGCCTGCCGGTGTGATCCGGTAGAGCCCTTGGAAATCTGTGGACCAGCCCCCAGTTTTTGTTTCTTAGGCTTACCAGAGGATTACTCCTGGATTCAGAACCGGTAAAGCCCTGCTAATGAGCGTAATTGGAGCCACAGAGCGTCTCGGCTTAATGACAAGGTCGCGGGTTCGATTCCCGCAGGCGGCCCTGGTTTCTCGCTCGAATGAGGGGCGCGACACCCCATGACCGTGGTGGGGCAGGGATTCTGAACTGATTGAGAGGTTCGCTAGCCCTCGGCTTGGTAGAACGCCGTGGCACGGCTCCGTGCCGCCTCGACAAATCTAGCATTTGGTGCGTCGACTCGGTTCACCCATTCGGCAGCGTCTTCGGCAGATTTTCCGTAGTTGACGTGTCGCTTGATAAGGCGTTGATGCCTGAGGGCGTCGGGAATATCAACATAGATGCTGAGATCGAGGAGTTTTCCCACCGGAGCCCAGTCCGCATCATCGAGGAGAAGGTAATTCCCTTCAACGATGACCAGTTGGTCTTCGGGCAGGACCGTGATGGAGCCTGGTCGAGGTTCTTCGATTGCGCGATCGAACTCGGGGAAGACAACAGGTTCGTTGCGGTGTTTCACTAACTTGAGAAGTTCGGCAAGAGCTTGGGCGTCGAAGGTGTCAGGCGCGCCCATCCTGTCTCGTCGGTTCATTGCCCGCAGCGTGTCCTGGGGGTAGTGAAAACCATCCATCGGGACAACGGAGTGCTGCACAGCAAGACTGTGGCTGAGCTCGTTGGCTAGCGTGGACTTCCCAGATCCCGGCGGACCCACAATCCCGACAATGCGAGCTTCGGGTGTGCGTGACAACCAGTGCGTGAGCTCGGCCAGACTTGTCAAAACTTCCATCTTCTGCCTTCCGAGAGTTGCCAAGCGGTGGGGTGGGGTTTGGGGCAAACCCACGATGTACGAGGATTTCTTGAGCATAGTCACCCTCCACCCGTGCCTTGTGGAGGGTCGGCAACTACTCAGCTTCGGGTCCCCAGGGCTCCTAAGCTAGCCGTATGAATCAGCGCCTCACGGTAGCCACCATTGCCATTGCCTCCTTGGGCCTGACCGGTTGTGTGAGCAATCCACTGTCTGATTCGATTTCCTCGCTGCAGGTCTGCACAGAATCGGCTCGCATTTTGAGCGACATGGAAGAAGTCCTGCGCCTTGCTCTGGTCAATCCTTTGGCGGCCGATACTTACACAGAGCGC
>JBIILX010000102.1:0-3778 GCA_044338275.1 Pontimonas sp. | reverse complement strand
GCGCTGGCATCATCGGAGCGGCACTCGGATTTGGCGCCCAGAGCATCGTCAAAGACGTCCTCAACGGCTTGTTTATGGTCTTCGAAGACCAGCTTGGCGTGGGAGACGTTGTCGACCTAGGCGTTGCCTCCGGAGTCGTCGAACGAGTCGGAATCCGAATCACGGAGATTCGCGATGTGTCGGGAACTCTCTGGTATGTCCGCAACGGCGAGATCCTGCGCGTGGGCAATCAAACGCAGGACTGGTCTCGAGTAATCATGGACCTTCCTGTTCCCTACCAGTCCAATATCGACGAAATCCAACACCTGCTGCTAGAGACAGCGAAGACTTTTGCCCACTCTCCTCAGTGGCGACGCAAGGTCATCGAAGAGCCAGAAGTCTGGGGTGTTCAGTCTCTCTCCGCTGAGGCCATTACCCTGCGCCTAGTCGTGAAGGTGCGAGCCGGAGAACAGTGGGATGCGCAGCGCGCTCTCTATCGCGTATTGAAGGACGCTCTGGACAAACGGGAAGTAGACATTCCCGCACTGAATCGCATGGTTGTCGACAACATGGACGCTAATCGTTACGGACAAAAGCGTGTGAGTGATGAGGCGCGGCCCAAGGGCACCGACGCCAAGGATTCCAAGCTCTAGGACATGGTCGACCTTCCCAGCAGTTCTGCATTGTTTGACCGGATCGGCGGCTCCGCCACTTTTGACGCACTCGTTCGCGAGTTTTACGAGGGCATCCGCGAGGACGAACGACTTCGCCCGATGTATCCAGAGGGCGACCTAGAGGGCGCCATCTGGCGGCTCTCGAGTTTCCTGCAGCAATACTTTGGTGGGCCTACGGACTACAGCGATCACAGGGGGCATCCCCGCCTACGGATGCGCCACGCTGCCTTTCATGTCAATCCAGACGCCAAAGAGCGGTGGCTCACCCACATGCGCCGGGCGGTTGATTCGCTGACGCTGTCCCCGATGGACGAGGGCGAGCTCTGGGATTACCTCGAGCGCGCAGCGCTCTCCATGGTCAACACGTTTGAGGATTACCCCTCGTCGTCGTCTCCGAAACTCTGACCGCCGGGGAATTTCACCAAGACGTAACCAGCTTTGGAACTCAAACGCGCCCAATTCTCGAGAGTGTGGACCTGCAGCGAGTTCTCGGCGAGGAAACCCAGAGCGTCGGCAGCAAATGCCGCGCCAGCCGGAATCCGCTTGGGATCGGGAATCCTGCTCCCCCACACCTCAGCTCGAACTTTCTGCAACACAGACTCACCAATGGTGTCGGGCACTGTTGTGGCGACCTTCGCAACACCAGTCGCTGCTGCAGCGCGAAGGGCTTCAGCACTAACGCCTAAGCGGCGGCGCCAGCCATCCTGCGGTGGTGTGATTGCTGCCCACTGGAGCGAAGCAACCTCGGCCGGGACCCGGTTGGCCGATTCGCCCTGTTCGGCGGCGACGCTCAAGCGGTGCACGAGAGATTCGATGGGCACCACAACATCGAACTCGATGGATTCGCTAAGACGAAACACGCGAAGCCCCAACACCGTAGGCGTGCGGTCCAGAAGCCCCCTGGGGAACAGCACCCCAACATAGACCTGTAGATAGGTGCCATCGGAAATCAGCCTGGCTGAGCCATCATTGACTCTCGCCGCGCGCTGAAGAAACTGAATCGCGTCGAGGCGAGCCGGGTCGGACTCAAGGGAGAAAGAATGGGACATGTCGAGAACTAAACTACAACCCATGAACGCGTCACGTGACACGAGCGCAATCCCAGCGGACCCGATGGTAAGCATGCTTGAGGCACTAACCCTCTCTAGTGGCACTGCGAGGACCAGGGAAGACATTTTCACGGGGCCAAGCCAGTGGCAACCCCATGGCCGTGTTTTCGGCGGTCAGGTCATGGCGCAAGCGGCTCTGGCCGCGATGCACACCATTCCTGAGGACCGCATCATCCACTCGCTTCACGGCTACTTTCTGCGTCCGGGAGACATCGCCGATGACATCACCTTTTCCGTCGACCGAATCCACGATGGGCGCTCGTTCTCTACCCGGAGGGTTCAGGCGTACCAAAAAGGCCAGCCGATTTTTTCGATGATCTCCTCCTTCCAAGATCACGACGAAGGTCTGGACCATGAGGCACGGATGCCAGAGGGGATTCCCGACCCCGAGAGCCTTCCCAGCGCTCAGGAGGTTATGGCATCGATCAATCACCCGACTGCCGATGTGTGGGCAAAGACTAGGGCGTTTGACCTGCGCCACTTCCCCTCATCGCTCTATGTGAGCGTGGATGGTGGCCACGTCCCGCATCAAGCCGTGTGGCTCAAGTCCATCGGCCCGATCCCCGATGACCCCAACCTGCACCGCGCAGCGCTCGCGTACGCCAGTGACTTCAGTATTTTGGAACCGGTGATGCGTGCCCACGGAGTCAGTTGGGCCATCCCCGGACTCAAGGTTGCGAGCCTTGATCACGCTATGTGGTGGCACCGCTTCGCGCGGGCTGACGAATGGTTCCTCTACGTGCAGGAATCGCCCTCAGCCCGGGGTGGCCGCGGATTAGCGCTTGGCAAAATCTTCTCCCGCGACGGACATCTGATCGCCTCGGTCGCTCAAGAAGGAATGGTCCGCGTCCCTAGTCCCGAGTGAGTTTGCGGTAGGTGGAACGGTGCGGTGCGGCAGCTTCGGGCCCTAGACGCTCAATCTTGTTCTGCTCGTAGGACTCAAAGTTTCCTTCGAACCAGTGCCAGTAGCCAGGCTCTTTCTCGGTTCCTTCGTAAGCCAAGATGTGGGTGGAGACCCGGTCCAGGAACCACCGGTCGTGGGTGATGACCACCGCGCAACCCGGGAACTCGAGGAGAGCGTTTTCAAGACTCGAGAGCGTTTCCACATCAAGGTCGTTGGTGGGCTCGTCCAGTAGGAGCAGGTTTCCCCCCTGCTTCAGAGTGAGCGCGAGATTCAATCGGTTGCGCTCACCACCAGAGAGCACACCAGCCTTCTTCTGCTGGTCTGGTCCCTTGAAACCAAAACTCGAGACATAAGCCCTCGAGGGAATCTCTACATGTCCGACTTGAATCACATCGAGTCCATCAGAGACCACTTCCCACAGGGTCTTTGACGAATCAATCCCCGAGCGGTCTTGGTCAACATAAGAAAGCTTGACTGACTCGCCCACCACCATCTCGCCACCATCGAGTGACTCCATGCCCACAATCGTCTTGAACAGCGTCGACTTACCCACACCGTTCGGGCCAATAATGCCGACGATGCCATTGCGGGGGAGGGTGAAGCTCAGGTTCTCGATCAGAACCCGGTCGTCAAAGCCCTTCTTGAGAGATTTAGCTTCCAGAACTTGTTGGCCAAGACGGGGGCCTGGTGGAATCTGTATTTCTTCGAAATCTAGCTTCTTCGTGCGCTCCGCTTCCGTAGCCATCTCCTCGTATCGAGCGAGACGGGCTTTGGACTTAGCCTGTCGGCCCTTGGCGTTGGAGCGAACCCACTCGAGTTCATCCGCCAAGCGCTTGGCTAGCTTCTGATCTTTCTTTCCCTGGACTTCAAGGCGCTCTGCCTTCTTCTCCAGGTAGGTGGAGTAGTTGCCCTCGTAGGGGTACGCGCGGCCGCGGTCGAGCTCGAGGATCCACTGGGCGACATTGTCGAGGAAGTAGCGATCATGGGTGATCGCGATGATCGTTCCGGGGTACTTCTCGAGATGCTGCTCGAGCCACTGCACGCTCTCGGCGTCGAGATGGTTGGTGGGCTCATCAAGGAGCAGCAGGTCGGGCTGGCGCAGCAGCAACTGG
>JBIILX010000034.1:0-13800 GCA_044338275.1 Pontimonas sp. | reverse complement strand
TCTTGCCAAGGGAGATACTCTTCCGGGGCTCCTGTCGATTGAAGTGCTCTCGGATATCCACGAGCGCTACGAGAAGCTCAAAGATGAGGCCAAGCGCATCGATTTCGAAGACGTTCTCTTGGCGGCGCTGGGGATGTTGGAGAACGAAAAGCGGGTGCTCGATCAAGTTCGAGCCCAGTACCGCTACTTCTTGGTGGACGAGTATCAGGACGTCTCACCCGTTCAACAGCGATTGCTGGATGTGTGGCTGGGGGACCGCGAGGACATTGTCGTCGTGGGGGATGCCAGCCAAACGATTTATTCCTTCGCGGGCGCTAGTAGTGAGCACCTCTTGGAGTTTGCCTCTCGCCACCCCCGCGCCACGGTCATCAAGCTCGAGAAGAACTACCGCTCGGGAGCTCACATCGTGGCAATTGCCAACCAGGTCATGGCGGGTAAGCCCGGCGCACTCTCGCTGGAGGCAACGACTGATGATGCGATTCCCGTGGTTCGCCACCGGGCCACCACCGATGAATCAGAGGCGACATTCGTCGCCACCACGATTGCGGAGTTGGCGGCCAAGGGCACCAGCCTGGACGATTGCGCCATACTCATGCGCTTTGGAGCGCAATCCCTCGCACTCGAGGCAGCATTGCGCCAGCAGGGAATCAGTTTCCGGGTCCAAGGGGCCAAGGCGTTTTTCGATGAGCCTCACGTTCAGCGCGCCGTCATGGAAATTCGAGGTGCTGCTGTTGCAGGTATTGGCGGGGAGCTTCAAGGGGTGGTCGATGACATCCTCTATGGCATCGGGTTGACTGAGAAAGAGCCAGATCACCAGGGCGCGGAGCGCGGTCGCTATGAGGATTTGATGGCCCTTCGAGATTTGGCCAGGGAGGCGTCGGCGACCATGACCCTGATGGAGTTTTCCGACATGCTGGTCCGTCGTTCAGAAACCGGGGACAGCCCAAGCGTTGGAGCTGTGACGCTCTCGACTGTGCACTCGGCGAAGGGCCAAGAGTGGCCCGTTGTCTTCCTTGTCGGCCTGGCCGAGGGCCAGTTCCCCATCTCCTACGCGAAGTCGATGGGCGCTGTGGAAGAGGAGCGGCGACTTTTTTATGTGGGAGTGACGCGTGCCAGGGAGCGTCTCGCGCTGAGTTATGCCGAATCGGCGAGAGACCGCGGCCAGACCAGAGAAGCAAGTCGCTTTCTGCGTGAAATCTCGTCCGTTTAGGACAGGTCCCTGCAGCCACAGCCGGGCTGAGGCTCGATCTCCCGGCGCTCCTGTCTTCCGCTCCAGGGAGAGATACGCAGTTGGTATCGGGATGACGTGTTCTCGAGCATGGCAATCGCATGCCACATCGCACGCGTGATGTTCGCCGGTGTCGCAGTAGGCGCTGCCCTACCCCACAGTTGGCTCACAATGGGCACGGACGACCAGGGCAGTGCCTGGTCGTTGGTCAGTTCGCAGTGCAGACAGGCATCCTCACCCGGCATGATTCTGGGGCCCACCGTGATTGCCTGGTCGGTGAAGATGAGGGGCGTGTGGGGTTGATCCCGCCGCAGCCACCTAATGAACTGCTCGGGGTTTGGCACGAAGTGGGCAAGGACGAGCACTTCTGTCGAGGAATCGCTGGGTGGTTCACCACTGCTGTGCGGAACTCCGCTGAGACCGATGCTGGCTAGGGCCTGGCTGGCACGATCGGCGAGTGCCGGCGTGGCATCGAGCAGAATCTCTCGGGTTTGCTCAGGTAGTGATTTTGCCAGCACCGGTTGGAGCCGCTCAAGAAGGTCGCTCAGGCGTTCTTCGTTCACCCCCGAGGCTTCTGCGAACATCCGAAGTCCGGACTCTGACACCCCGCTGGTGAGGTGGTGGAGGAGAAGCAGGAGGTCGTCTTCTACCTCGTAAAGAATTACTCGGGGTGGGTCGAAACCGATGTGCAACGTCTGGGGATCCGCCCACACCACGGGGAAGAGCGCATTGATGGCGAGCGATCTGGGGGACATCCCCTGATAGTGCCGAGTCTGGGGATTCCTGGGCTGCCTTTATGCACAGGCTAGGAGGGTGGTTGCTCCCCATCGAGGAGGTCCCGCAGTGCTTGATCCATGTCGTCACCTGGCCCCGAGGGTGCCAACTGGCGCTGGATGAATCCCTGAGGGTCATCGAAGTCTTCGGATGTCGGAAGCTGATCGGGGTGCTCCCACAGAGAATCGCGCGCACTCGCACCGAGTGCTTCGGTAATTCCCGACCACAGCGCACTGGCCTCCCTCAGGCGACGAGGGCGCAGTTCAAGGCCCACCAACGTGGAGAACGCGTGTTCCGCGGGCCCACCACTTGCTCTCCTGCGACGGATTGCTTCCTGCAGCGCGGATGACTTGGGTAGGCGCGACGTCGCTTCCGAGGTGACGTGGTCAACCCAGCCCTCAATCAAGGCCAGCAGGGTCTCCAGGCGCTCAAGCGCACGGCTCTGCTCCTCGGTGCGCTCAGGAAGCAGGGCGCCACTGGCGACCAAGTCACGCATAGCGTTGGTGTCGGTGGGGTCGAAGTTCTCGGCAAGCTCGACAATCCGCTCGGTGTCGATGGTGATTCCTGAGGCGAAATCGCGGATGGCGCTCATGATCCCCAGCCGTAACCAGCGAGCGTGACGGAAAAGTCTGGCGTGGGCTATTTCGCGGACGGAGAGAAAGATGTCTGCTTCGTCCACGGGGGTGTCGAGTCCCTGGCCAAAGGCACGCATGTTCTGTGCCACGAGGACGGCCTGGACGTCATACTCCGAGGTGCCGTGAATCAGAGGGATGCCGATGTCGCCACCGCTCAACACTTCTTCGGAGAGTTTGCCGACGACCTGTGCGAGCTGGAGGTGAAAGAGCGCTCGACCAACTTTCTCCATTGCACCGTTGGCATCGCCGAGCATTCCCTCGAGTCCCTCGGGGAGGTGGCCCTGGAGCATGTGGCCAACCGCGCGGGGGATGGCCAGTGCTACCGGCTCCGAAATGGCCTCCCAGACGGGGAGGGTCTTTCTGGCCCAGTCCGCTCTGGTGGCAAGCATCGGCGGTTCGCCCAGCTCTGCGATGTCTACTACTTCGCCAAGCCACAGGTTGGCGACGTTGGCCGCCGTGGTGATTGCTGCGGCTGTCGCGGGATCGAGCGGTAATGAATTCTGCTGGGCCACGGTGACTGCGTGATCGCGGGCAGCAAGCGGGGATGGTGTTCCTGCTGCACCAAACGCACTGCCCAGCTGCGCCATCAGGCCTTTGATTTCTTCGGAGTTCACATCGATGCCGGCAGCCTTCATGAACTCCGCGGGATCGAAGTCTTGGTCGCCACTGAGGAAGCGTTGGAAGGCTTCGCGCAACTCGTCTTCGTTACCGAAGTCCGGCAGTCCGTTAGGTGGGCTCTGATCCGACATACCTCAACGCTAGTGCCGAGTTTTTGCTCTGAGAGGGTATTTCGCTCTGGGCTGGTACACGGAATTCGTGGTTATGCTGACCCGGTCCGTCATTTTCAAGGAGCCCCGTGACGATTTTTGAGCAGGATGACCCGACAAGGGTCGTTCAGCAACGGTCCCGCCGGGTGGGCTGGCTGATGTTGAGTCTGACTGTGCTGATCGCCATTGGACTTTCGCTTCTCCCGGCTCCCTACGTGATTGATCACCCGGGACCCACCTTTGACACTCTGGGACAGGTGGAGACCTCTGGAGGGGATGTCTCGTTGATTTCTATCTCTGGCGCCTCCGTCTATGCGCCCAGTGGCGAGCTCCGACTGACGACGGTGACCCGTTCTGGTAACCCGGATAATCTCCCGGGATGGGCTGACGTTGTGACCGGGTGGCTGGACCCCAGAAGCACCGTTACTCCCGTTGATGTTGCTTACCCGCCTGGAGTGAGCGTTGAAGTAAACCTTGAGGCTGCTCAGATTGAGATGCGTAATTCGCAACAAGAGTCTGTTGCGGCCGCTTTGGGGTATGCCGGCGTCCCCTACACGAGCCTCCTCGTTGTCGCGCAGGCGATGGAGGGCGGCCCCAGTGAAGGTGTCTTAGAGGCAGACGACGTTATTGTCCAGGCTGCCGGGCAAAGCGTGACTGATGTCAGCCAACTGAGGGAAATCATTGCTGACTCCGGTGCTGCCAAGCCGCTGGAGTTGATGGTCGAGCGTAACGGTCGTTTAGAGACCATTGAAGTCGTTCCGAGGTTTTCCGACGGGGACCCCACCGTTCCGATGATCGGCATTTTGGTCTCTGGCCGCTATGAATTTCCGATTGAGGTCGATATCGCTCTGGAAAACGTCGGTGGTCCGAGTGCTGGCCTAATCTTTGCGCTCGGTATCGTCGAGATGCTCTCCGACGAAGATCTCACCTCCGGCGCAATCATCGCCGGGACCGGAACGATTACTGCCAGCGGTGATGTGGGCAGCATTGGTGGCATTCGGCACAAGATGCTGGGCGCGTTCAATGATGGCGCGAGCCTCTTTGTGGCACCAGCGAGTAACTGCGCTGACATTCTCGGACACATCCCCGACGGGCTTGTGGTTATTCCCGTGGCAACCCTCGCGGAGGCGGTTGACGCACTGCGGCTCGCCGCTGCCGGCGAGCCGACTCCAACCTGTCCCGCGCGCTCGGGATAGCCCCAGGCATTCTTTGTAGACTGAAGCACACCTCAATCAAGGAGATACCCCCTCGTGTCACAAGCAACAGAGCAGTTACTAGGCCGCGGTCGAACCCCCCTCGTCGTTACCCTCATCGCGTTGGGTGTCATCGTCGCTGGGTTCTTCTTCTTCGCAACCCTCTATACCGAGGTGCTGTGGTTTGACCAGCTCGGTTTCCTTCAGGTTCTCTTCACCTCCTGGGGTGGCACGGCAATCATGTTCGTGCTCGGATTCCTCGGCGTGTTCCTCCCTGTGTGGCTGAGCATTCACATTGCCTACCGGTTCCGCCCCGTCTACGCGAAGCTCTCCAGTGAACTGGACCGCTATCGCCAGATGATTGACCCGCTGCGCCGCCTGGCCATGATTGGTCTGCCCGCGCTGCTCGGTGTGTTCTCGGGTCTCTCCGCCTCCAGCACGTGGCCGCAGTTCCTGCTCTGGATGAACCGCTCAGATTTTGGCACCGTTGACCCTGAGTTCGGTCTCGATGTGGGCTTCTATGTCTTTGAACTTCCGGTCTTCACCTCGGTCGCGGCCTTTGTGTCAACCGTGCTCTTCCTGTCGGCGTTGACTGGAGCCGCAACTGCTCTGCTCTATGGCGGAGTGTCCATCAACGGCCGCGAGGTTCGTGTCTCGCGCACCATGCGTATTCAGCTTGGCCTGATTGGTCTGCTCTATTTCATGGTCCAGGCTCTTGATCTTTGGCTGCAGCAGTACACGGCTCTGGTGAGCCCAAGCGGTGGCTTCCTGGCCTTTGGCGCTGGTTTCACAGAGGTGAACGCCACGATTCCGGCCCGCACGATTATGGCCGGCATTGCTGTTCTCGTAGCAATCTTGTTCCTCGCCACGGCCATCATCGGCCGTTGGCGTCTCGCCATTGTCGGCACCGCCCTGTACATCGTCTCCGGCTTGGTTTTGGGCCTTGGTTACCCCAGCATCGTGCAGCGATTCCAGGTCGACCCGAGCGCTAGGACCCTGGAGGCCGAGTACATAGAGCGCAACATTCAAGCGACCAGAGACGCCTACGGCGTCTCTGACATCGTCGAGGTTGCCTATGAAGCATCGACCGACACCAGTGTCGGAGCGCTCGGCTCAGATGCCGAAACCACGGCAAATATTCGCATTATTGACCCTGCCTTGGTGACCGATGCCTTTGCCCAGCTTCAGCAGTTCCGCCAGTACTACCAGTTCCCGCCCTTCTTGGACGTGGGACGTTACGAGGTGGAAGGCGAACGCCAAGACATTGTTATTGCCGCGCGTGAAATCAACCTCGGCGGACTCAACTCTCAGAGTTGGTACAACAACACCATCGTCTACACCCACGGCTATGGCATGGTCGCCGCGTACGGTAACCAGCGCACGCCAGATGGCCAGCCGAAGTTCATCGAGCAGGGTATTCCTGTGTCTGAATCTCTCGGTGAGTATGAGCCTCGCATTTACTTCGGTGAGAACTCGCCTCCCTACTCCATCGTTGGTGGACCCGAGGGCGGCCCCGCGCTCGAGCTCGACTTCCCCTCCGGTGGCGAGGGCAACGAAAACAACGCGACCTACACCTTCACCGGTGAGGGCGGACCGATTCTTGACTCGTTCTTCAAGCAGTTGCTCTATGCGATGAAGTTCCAGTCCGAGCAGATCATCCTCTCTGACGCCATTACCTCTGAGTCCCAGGTTCTCTACGATCGCAACCCGGCACTGCGCGTGTCGAAGGTGGCCCCGTACTTGACCCTGGATAACGATCCCTACCCCGCCATCGTTGATGGTCGTGTGGTTTGGATTATCGATGGCTACACCACGAGCCGCGAGTACCCCTACTCGACACCCATCGAGGTGTCTTCTGCGATTGCTGACACCTATCGTCCAGCTCCTCAGATTGCCTTCGACACCGTCAACTACATGCGGAACTCCGTGAAGGCGACTGTGGATGCGTACTCGGGTGAGGTCACTCTCTACGCCTGGGACACCGAGGACCCACTGCTTCGCGCGTGGTCTGAGATTTATCCCTCGACGATTGAGCCCGCGTCCGAGATGTCCGAGGGCCTGCTCACTCACGTGCGCTACCCCTCTGACTTGTTCAAGGTTCAGCGCAGCATTCTCGGTGCGTATCACGTCACTGATGCTGGAACCTTCTACTCGGCCGAGGATGAGTGGGTCACACCTAACGACCCGGTATCTAACCCTGCGGCACCTCGCTTGCAGCCCGCCTACTACTTGACCATGGAGATTCCTGGCAGCGATGCGCCTGCGTTCACGCTGTACTCGACCTTCATTCCTCGGGCAACCGGCGAAGCGTCTCGTAACGTGCTCTATGGCTACCTCGCGGCAAACGCTGACTATGGCCCCGACTACGGCAAGCTGACGCTGTTGCGTTTGCCAAAGCAGACCACTGTTCCTGGCCCCGGTCAGGTTCAGGCCCAGTTTGACTCGGACGCCAATGTTGGTCAGCAGTTGAACCTGCTGCGCCAGGGTCAGACCGAGGTTATTTCTGGAAACCTGTTGACCCTGCCTGTTGGTGGCGGTCTGCTCTATGTCCAGCCCGTCTATGTTCGCTCGACCGGTGACACGTCCTATCCGCTGCTGCGGAAGATCTTGGTCTCCTTCGGCGAGAAGATTGCCTTCGAAGACACCCTCGACGAGGCTCTCGATGCTCTCTTCGGCGGTGACTCGGGTGCAGAAGCAGGCGACTCGGATGGCACCGTGGCTCCAGAGGGTGAAACCCCTGAGGAGCCAACAACCGAGGAGTCTGAAGAAACCGCTCCTACCCCTGCTCCTGAGCAGGGCGAGGGTGACACTGGCGTTGTCATCTCGACCGAGCTGCAGTTGGCTCTCGCTGACGCCAGAGAAGCTCTGCTCGAGCGTGAAGCAGCGTATCGCGCGAATGATCTCGTTGCCGCAGCTGAAGCCGATCGTCGCTTGACGGACGCTCTCAACCGGGCGCTCGTACTCAGCAACCAGTAGAAACTGCCACCCCGCGGCGTGTTAGGCTTAGGGCTTCGCCGCGGGGTGGAGCAGTTCGGTAGCTCGCTGGGCTCATAACCCAGAGGTCGTAGGTTCAAATCCTGCCCCCGCAACCATGATCAGAACCCCTCGCTGTGGCGGGGGGTTCTGTGTTTCCTCTGGGTAGTGGCCCACCGCCCTAGGCTTAGGGCATGAGTGAAGGGTCGCTGCACGTCGCGCTGGTGCAGTATGCGCCGGTCGCCTCGAGTGCTGCGAGCCTGGCTGCCCTGTCTGAGATTGTGACTGGTGCCATGTCCCACGGCGCGCAGATCGTGATCGCCCCGGAGTACTCTCAAGCCTTCCTCCCGGGTCATTATGAGGAGTGGGCAAACCTGGCCGAGCCTCTCGAGGGGGAGTTCGTGACGGGGCTTGCACAGATGTCCGCTGACCACGATGGCGTCATCATCGTGGCGGGCATGTTGCAGCGCAGGGACGACTCTCTGCCCACCAACACCATCGTGGCCGTGGGGCCACGGGGTGTTGTTGCCAGTGCAGAAAAGATTCATCTCTATGACGCCTTTGGGGCGAGCGAATCGTCCTTTGTGGCCCCGGGTAGCACGGCTGAAGTTAGCCTGCTGGATATCGGGGGGCACCGGCTCGGGTTCTTGGCCTGTTACGACCTTCGATTCTCTGAAGTCACTAGAAGGCTCGTGGACGCTGGCGCCACGACGGTCGTGGTTCCAGCGCAATGGGTTCCAGGCGAGCACAAGGTGAGCCACTGGCAGACGCTGCTGAAGGCTCGCGCGATTGAGTCACAGAGCTATGTGGTGGCCGCTGGCCAGCCGACACCACACGGCATTGGCCACAGCGCTGTGATTGACCCGTGGGGCGTGGTTCTTGGTGAACTAGATTCTGATGCTGGTGTTCTGCACGCCCACTTGGACGCCGCGCTTGTCGCGTCCGTGCGAGAGGTCAACCCCGTGAGCCGCGCGCGCCGTTTCGAGGTCCGCCCACAGTCGTAGTTCGGGGCCTGTGGAGAAAGTGCGCGCGGGTAAGACGCCCTTTCCTACACTGCTTCGATGCAACGACTCCAGAAACACCGAGGTGTAGTCCTCGGCCTCATCATCGTCCTCAGCGGGTGCGCGCCAAGCCCTGGACCCTTGGAGCCCGCCGAGCCGGAAGTGCCCCCTATGCCCGTGGTGGCTCAACTGCCCTCGGATGACCTGTTTGAGGCCGCTGGGCTTGGAGCAACCCGGGCCGTTGGAGCCTATCTAGAGCGCTCAGATGTGATCACGAGCGAGGGTGGTGTCGCTCCCGAGCGAATGGCCTCGCTCGTGACACCCGAGTGGTATCCGAAGGAAGCAGAGGGCTTCGCCCGCTTCACGACGGCCCGGGAGCGCACGCTGGGGCAGACCGCCGTGGATAGTCTCCAGGTGCAACTCGCCCGGAAGCTTCCAGGAGGTGGGCTTGACATAGGCGTCATTGCGTGCGTCGATGCGACGAAGGTGTTGGTGCTAGGTCTCGAGGATGTGGATCCGCCGGCGGAGGTCCTGGAATGGCAGGGCGAGTGGGAGTCCTTCGATGGCACCACCGAGGAGTGGGAAGTTATTGAGGGATTCTGGGCCACCACGAATGCCAGGTGGGGGCAGCGAGATGCAGTTGTTTTCTGGCTGCTCGGGGAGAGCACTGACCAACTCTTAGTGGACCACACCGAACAGTGGTGGGGGATCAGCCGATGCTAGTCAGCGGGGCGCTAGCTCTCTTGCTCGCCTTTGGCGGTGCAGCCACGGAAACCGCCGTGTGGTTAGAAGCCTGCTCGCAAGCCTCAAGGACCGGTGGCGGTTGTGTGCGTGTGTCCACGTCAGTGGGCGCCGATAGCGTAAGCCTCGGGGCTGTTGCCACTCGTCCTGGATCGCCGGGATCCTCCGCCAAGACTCCGGCGGCTTCGGTGTTTTTTTCGCCAAGGATTCCCAGGCCTCCGAGAAATCCTGTGCTGGGGTCCCGCCAATGCTCCATCATTCTCGCGGGACTGTGTCGAGGGCAGTCGGCACCGAAGAACCCGCCGCCACCGCCCCCGCGGGTCAGCGTTCAGCGGGCCCCCACTCCACCCACTTCGGTGAGCGATCTTGCTGCGTTCACACCTTTGCCACCGAGAATTGTCATCGAGCCTGGTTCCTGGAGTTTGCCGCGCACCCCGACGAACATCTTCAGCAGCGCGGGAGTTCAGACCCAGAGGGGAACCCTGCTCGGTTGGCCGATCGAGGTGCGGTTTCGCCCCCGGAGCTTCCGATGGTCCTACGGCGACGGGGCCAGTGCCACCATGTCCCAGGCTGGATCGAGCTGGGGTGTGAAACAGTTCGGGAGTACCGGTACGTCCCATGTGTATGCGGCGCCTGGGACCTATACGGTTACGCTCCGGGTGGACTACTCGGTGTCCTACCGATTCGACCAGGGTGCCTTTGTTTCTCTGGCCGGGACAGTAGGTCGCACCGGCGCACCCGCAACGCTTCGAATTCTTCGTGTCGACTCCGTTCTCGTCGACGAGGGTTGTCCCCCAGGGGGGCTTGCGGAAGGCCGCTGTCAGTAAATCTCCAGGTATCGTTAGGGAGGGCCTAAGGCTTTGTCCAGCTTCTAGGAGGACACTTGAGGCTGTCGAAAGGATTCCCTGGAGTGAGCGCTGCAAATCAAGACGCAACACCCGAGCCCGTAGCTGCCAGCGACGATGTCTCTGGCGAAACCACAGAGGCCTCGGCCGCGGAGCCAACGGAGAGAACGGTGTCGCCGTTTGACCCAGCCGTGTATGCGGGCATAGCCGATAGCGTTTCCCGTGAGCGTCGGAAGTACCTTGATGAAGACAAGCGCCGAGCTCGCACGCTCGGCGTGTTTGTCACCGTCGCACTGATTGTCGGCGGCCTGCTGGGCGGCACGGCGGGCGGTGCGTTTGCTATTTGGAACCTTTCGGCTCGAGGCCTCGTCTCTCCGGGTGTTTCCTCCCCGGCAACAATCACGGTCAACTCCCCATTGGATGCCAGCGAAATCACCGCTGTTGCGGCGT
The DNA here is from genome assembly GCA_044338275.1 of Pontimonas sp. Taxonomy (GTDB): domain Bacteria; phylum Actinomycetota; class Actinomycetes; order Actinomycetales; family Microbacteriaceae; genus Pontimonas. The sequence goes on along the minus strand of JBIILX010000034.1, from coordinate 3,193 downwards.
CTGCGCTGCCTTCGGTGGTCACGATCGAGGTCGCAGGCTCTGCCGGTGGGGGCAGTGGGTCCGGAGTGATTATCAGTGAGGACGGGCACGTGATGACGAACGCCCACGTGGTAACCCTCGGCACCAACGAGCCAGCAATTCGGATTACCACGTCGGATGGGCGGCTTTTTTCGGCCACGGTCGTGGGGCGCGATGCGCTCTCCGACATTGCAGTTCTCAAGATTGATTCTTCTGGTACCTTCCCGGTCATAGCACTGGGCGACTCGGATGGGTTGAATGTGGGCGATCAGGCCATCGCGATTGGCGCTCCGCTCGGTCTGCCAGGAACGGTAACCAGCGGAATTGTGTCGGCCATCAACCGCAGTATCACGGTCGGCGCGGCGCAGGGTCCCGATGAAGAAGGCGGCCAGTTCGACTTTGACATTCCCGGTGGCGGTTTGGTCCCAGGCCAGACGATTTCCATCCCGGTTATTCAGACAGACGCCTCCATAAACCCGGGTAATTCCGGCGGCGCCCTGCTGGACAGCGAAGGAAAGCTGATTGGCGTCAATGTGGCGATTGCCTCGACGGGTGGCCAAAGTGCCGGAAGTATTGGCCTCGGGTTTGCTATTCCGGTGAACTTCGCCGCTCGCGTGGCCTCGGAACTGATCAGTACGGGTCGCGCTAGCCATGGCTTGCTGGGCGCGCTCGTCACGGACGCGCAGGCTGTGGCATCCTCAACAGTTACTGGTGCCTACATTGACAGTGTTAGCCCCGAAAGCGCTGCCGCCACGAGTGGTCTGCGTGCTGGAGATATTGTGACGCGATTCAATGGAATCCCGATTACCAACCGAGTGGACCTCACCGCGCAGGTGCGAACATTGCCGGGAGGGTCAACCTCCACGCTCACCTATGTTCGTGGCGGTAACTCGTACACCGTCGAGGTCACCCTCGACGAGTACCAGTAATCACTCGTCGCGAAGCTTTTCGTAAATCTCTTTACACGTCGGGCACACCGGAAACTTTTCGGGGTCACGTCCGGGCGTCCACACTTTCCCACACAGCGCGATCACGGGTTTCCCGCTGAGAGCGCTGGCGAGGATTTTGTCCTTCTTCACATAGTGCGAATAACGGTCGTGGTCGCCCTCATCGAGCTGTTCACTGCGCAGGAGTTCTTCGAGTTCGCGATCCAGCACATCGGTTCCGCCGGTGGGCTCTTTGTCTGCCATAAGAGTCATGCTAAATCAGTCGGCAACAAATGTGGTGGGAATCACGGGTTCGCCCGGCTGCAGAGAGAACGCCTCTGGGGGTAACTCCGTGCTCGCGCGGGCGTTGTGTTCTCTGGCAGCCTGAACTAGGTCCTCCGGAGTCGTTGGCCCGATGGGCTCGCCGTTAGTGACCAAGGTCATCATGAGCTCTCGCGAACCCGCGTCGGCTTGTGTGGGGGAGCCAATCACCACGCGTTCTTCGCTGGCCTGACCGTTATCGAGTTTTCGAAATGCTGTCTTGCGGCCACCAGGGTTCGACTTGTGAGAGCTCTTCTTGGCGACCGAGACCCACTCACCGGAGTCTGATGTTCTGGCGACGAGCTTGTAGACGAGGCCTACAGCGGGGGCTCCGGATCCAGTCACCACCGATGTCCCCACACCAAAGATGTCAACCGGGGCACCGCGCAAACCGGCGATGGTGTGTTCGTTCAGATCATTCGTGACCACGATTTTTGTATTGGTGGCACCCAAAGAATCCAGTTGTGCTCTCACTTGGCGCACGACGACTGGCAGATCCCCGGAGTCGATGCGGACTCCGCCAAGCTCGGGCCCGGCGGCAGCAACCGCTGCCCGGACGCCGTTCTCGATGTTGTAGGTGTCGATGAGGAGTGTGGTGGAGGTTCCCATCGCAGCGATTTGGGCTCTGAACGCTTCCTCTTCGCTGTCGTGGACGAGTGTGAAGGAGTGGGCGGCGGTCCCACGAGTGGGGATTCCATAAGAACGACCGGCCTCCAGATTGCTGGTTGCCTGAAAGCCGGCGATATAGGCAGCCCTCGCGGCCGCAACAGCGCTGTGTTCATTGGCTCGCCTGGAGCCCATCTCGATGAGCGTGCGGGACTCCGCGGCGTGCACCATGCGACTCGCGGCACTGGCGACAGCACTGTCGTAGTTCAACACGCTCAGGATTAAGGTTTCCAAGAGCACACACTCGCCAAAAGTGCCCTCGACTACCAGCAAGGGGGAACCTGGGAAATAGATCTCGCCCTCGTGGTACCCGCGAATTGTGCCGCTAAAACGGTAAGTGGAAAGCCACTCCAGGGTGTCCTCGCCGACGATCGAATGATCCGAAAGAAACGCGAGTTCTGCTGAGCTGAACCGGAACTGGGCGATGGCCTCCAGCAAACGTCCAGAGCCCGCGAAGACGCCGTATCGCCTGCCACTGGGCAATTGCCTGCCGAAAACCTCAAACACGGCTTGGCGGTTGGCGCGACCAGATGCCATAGCCGCATCGACCATGGTGAGTTCGTAGTGATCGGTGAAAAGCGCCGTAGACACGGCATCAGCCTACTTGGTGGCCGTTTGTCTACACTGGCCCGCATGGTCTCCACCGCGCCGAGGGTACTCTTTGCCGATCAACTCGGCCCCCACTTCGACGACGGTGGCCCGCTCATCCTCGCTGAGGTTCTTGGCCCACTGCGCAGGCGCAGATACCACCGCCAAAAAGCGCATCTGATTCTCTCGGCACTTCGCCACCGCGTTGCCGAGCTTGGCGAGGGAGTCGATTACCGCAAGGGCGAGACCTATCGGTCGGTGCTGGAGGGAGAAGACCTCGAGTTCATTAACCCCACCTCGTATGGGCTTCGGCGCTTGGTCGCGGAGCTGGAGACCAAAGCCACCATCTCCGTGCTGCCCGCTCGCGGGTTTGTAACATCGGAGGAAGATTTTGGTTCCTGGGCACAGACTGCCAAGAGTGGTCGGCTGCTGATGGACAACTTTTATCGCTCTAGACGCGAGGCACTCGGAATCCTGATGGCCGAGGATTCCAAGGGCGCCTGGGTGCCAGAGGGCGGACGGTTCAACTTTGATCACGACAACCGTCAGCCTCCGCCCAAGGGCCAAGACAGCCTTGGGGTTGAGCCGCCCTGGTATCCGAGAGAAGACGATATTGATCGGGAGGTGCGGGACTATCTCAACGCGCTCGAATCCGCGGGCGAGGTGTCTTTCAT
>JBIILX010000101.1:0-3947 GCA_044338275.1 Pontimonas sp. | reverse complement strand
CATCCCTGAGGCAAAAATCACCGCCATCATTGGCCCCAACGGCAGCGGGAAGTCAACGGTCCTTCATGCGATTGCCGGGTTGTTGGGCCTCCACGCCGGGTCGTTGAGTGTCCTGGGGAACACCCCCGTTCATTCACGGTCCCAGGTTGCCTACGTGCTCCAGCACATGAACGTCAATAAGGGCATTCCGATGACGGTCAAAGACGTTGTGTCCATGGGCCGCTATCCGCTCCGCGGGTTTGTGGGAAAGTTCGGACCGGCGGACCGCGATGCTGTCAGGGCAGCGATGGAGCTGCTGCGTGTTGATGATCTTGCCGAGCGTCAGGTATTCCGCCTGTCTGGCGGGCAGAGACAGCGGGTTTTTGTCGCGCAGGCACTTGCTCAAGAGCACAGTGTCCTTCTCATGGATGAGCCACTCACCGGGCTTGATATCAATTCGGCACAAACGATTGACGACATCATTCACGCTGAGCCCGCTCGAGGATGCTCCGTTGTGTTCACAACACACGACTTAGAAGAGGCCAAAGCGGCCGATCACGTCCTCCTGATGAGTGGCCACGTGGTCGCCAGCGGTCCACCCGAGAAGGTTCTGACCCCAGCCAACCTTGCTAAGGCGTATGGGCTCGGACTTCTCCACCCAGAGAACGTCACCGAAGTGGGCATTATTGATGACGGGCATAACACTCATCACTCCCACGAGGGCGAGAACTAGGACATGAAGAGAAATACGAAGCAGCGCGAAGAAGTCTGGCGGGCGCTCGAGCGCAACCCAGGTTTCGTGAGCGCGCAAGAGCTCCACCAGGCGCTACGCGAACTGGGTTCCACCATTGGACTGGCGACGGTTTATCGGACGCTCAATGCGCTTGCCGATGAGGGAAACGTGGATGCTCTCACCCGAGAGGGCGAAAACCTCTATAGAGCGTGTTCGCCTGGCCACCACCACCACATCATCTGCAGAGAATGTGGCCTCACCAAAGAAATCGAGGCCTCAGCTGTTGAATCCTGGGCCAAAGCCGTCGCCGCGGAGCACGGATACTCCGATCCCCAACACATTGTCGACATCTTTGGGACCTGTGGTGCCTGCCAACCCCGGGTTGCCTAAGAGCCTATGACCGCGTACAGTGGGCCTTTGGTTAAGCAGCGTGCTGCTTTTCTCTGTGCGCACATCGGTCCCTGTCTCGCCTGAAGGGTAGCGATGGTTGCGTGCCGACAAGTGACCTTGGGTAGGGCAGTAGTCCTACGGTAGCCATTACAGGAGGAACCATGGCAGCAGTCTGCCAAGTGACCGGAGCCGTACCTGGTTTCGGACACAACATTTCACACTCGCACCGCCGCACCAAGCGCCGGTTCGACCCAAACATCCAAAAGAAGACGTATTACGTGCCTTCCCTGAAGCGCAACGTAACCCTGACTCTGTCTGTCAAAGGCATCAAGACTATTGACGTCCGTGGCATCGAGTCCGTCGTAAGTGAGCTGCTTGCTCGTGGGGAGAAGATCTAATGGCTAAGGCACAGGACATTCGACCCATTATCAAGATGCGCTCCACCGCGGGAACGGGGTACACCTACGTCACCCGCAAGAACCGCCGTAACGATCCCGACCGTTTGGTCCTGAAGAAGTACGACCCCGTTGTGCGTAAGCACGTTGAATTCCGCGAGGAGCGATAATTCATGGCAAAGAAAAGCAAGATTGCTCGCAACGAGCAGCGCAAGGTAATCGTTGAGCGTTACGCTGAAAAGCGTCTCGCGCTCAAGAAGGCCCTCGTCGACCCCAGTGGTACTGAAGAATCCCGCGAGGCCGCACGCCTCGGACTGCAGAAGTTGCCTCGCAACGCCTCGCCGGTTCGTGTTCGTGGACGCGACGCAATTGACGGTCGCCCCCGCGGTTTCCTCAGCAAATATGGCGTTTCTCGTGTGAGATTCCGCGATATGGCACACCGAGGCGAATTACCGGGCATTACTAAGTCAAGCTGGTAGTTTTTTGATGGCTCGGAGTGGTTCTGAGCCGAGCCGAAACACTACATATCAAGTCCGAGGAGGACAACTATGAATCGCTCTGAACTTGTTGCAGCAGTTGCTCAGCACACTGGCCACAGCCAGACAGCCGTTAACGGTGTCGTTGACGCCATCTTCACCGTGGTGTCCAAAGAAGTTGCCAAGGGCAACAAGGTCACCATTCCAGGGTGGGTCTCCTTTGACCGCACTCACCGCGCAGCTCGCGCGGGCCGTAACCCCCAGACCGGTGCAACGATCCAGATCGCTGCATCCAAGAGCGTCAAGGTCTCTGCTGGCAGCAAGCTGAAGGCAGCTGTCAAGTAGTCACCTGAACTATCGATATCGGGGGCAGCCTTAGGGCTGCCCCCGATACGTTTTTCCAGGCTTAGTCATCTAGGCCTCGCCTAAGCTTTGGTCGTGAAGACTCGCGTGCCCGTTGCCCTTGCAGGCACCTCTGGTCTGCTGGTATTTGGCGGCGCGCTCGCGCTTGTGGTGGGTTTGGTTCTCGGCGGTGGCGCAGAACCGCTCGTTCTGGTTGATCCCGGTGAGGTGGTCCGATACGGCCTCCCCATTGCTAAAGCATTCGTCAACTTGGGTGCCGCGTTGGCTCTCGGGAGTTTGTTGGTTGCGGCCTTTGCTCTGAGTGCGACATCAGCAGGCTTTGAGACGGCATTACTCGTCGCCGCGGTGGGCGGGGCGCTCTGGACCGTCTCTGCTGGCAATACTGCGTTCCTTACCTTTCTTGCCGTCTATCTTGAGCCGGTATCTGCGAGCGAAGAGTTTGGTGCTCTGCTGTGGCTGTTTATGACGCAGACCGACGTGGGGCTGGCGTGGTTGATCACGCTGGGTATGGCTGCCAGTGTCACCGTGTTGGCCCTGATGGTGCGCTCTTTCGCCCTTGTCGGGGTTACCGGCGTTGTGGCCGTTTTTGCCCTGTGGCCGATGGCAGAGCAGGGGCACGCAGCGGGTTCCGCGAATCACGGCTTGGCCGTTAGCTCATCCTTCGTCCACGCTGTCTTTGCGGCGTTCTGGATTGGCGGACTTGTGACGATGGCGGTGATTGTCTGGGCTAATCGCCCGGCGGCTAAGGAATTTGCAACGATTCTGGCCCGGTATTCAACAATCGCGCTGGTGAGCTTCATTGCCGTTGCTGCGTCGGGGGTTGCTAACGCGGTTCTTCGGATTGGGTCGCTTGAGGGGCTCCTCTCTAGTTATGGCGTGTTGGTCCTCGCCAAGGTGGGGGCTCTCGCCGTCTTGGGGGCCTTCGGCGTTCTCTACCGTCGCTCACTGCTGGGGAAGTTGGGTGGTTCCAGCGCAACAACAGGTGTGATGGCGAGGGTCATGGGCGCTGAATTGGCCGTGATGGGTGTTGCCTCCGGATTAGCGGCGGCGTTGGCCAGAACCCAGACTCCTGTTCCCGAGATTACGGCGGATCAGGTCACGCAGGCTACGCCGGCCGAAATTCTGACGGGGGAAGTGTTGCCGCCAGAGTTTGCGTGGTGGCACATTGTTACCCAGTGGCGCATTGAGCTGATCTGGGCCTTGATTGTTGTCTTTGGCATCTACTTTTATGTTGCAGGTCACATCCGTTTGGCTAGGCGCGGGGATCACTGGCCCATCGCGAGAACCATTTCCTGGGTTTCCGGGATGCTTCTGTTGGCTATCGCGACGCAGTCGGGACTTGCCTTCTATGGTGTCTATCTCTTCAGCGTTCACATGATGGGTCACATGATGCTGAGCATGGCGGTGCCACTGCTCTTTGTTCTCTCAGCTCCGGTGACACTGGCCTCCCGCGCGATTGCCGCGAGGAAAGATGGGTCACGAGGCGCCAGAGAGTGGATTCTTGGCCTGGTTCACTCCCGCTATCTCGCCATCATTGGCCACCCTGTCGTCGCTGCCACGATTTTTGCTCTGTCACTGATTGTTTTCTATTTCTCACCGCTCTTTGAGTGG
>JBIILX010000032.1:0-14278 GCA_044338275.1 Pontimonas sp. | reverse complement strand
GTGGCCCTGTGCGGCCAACACCGTGAACACCATTCCGCCGCCGATCAGGATGTTGTCAGCCGCCGGCAGAAGCGCCTCGATGACGCCGAGCTTGTCTGAGACCTTCGACCCGCCGAGCACAACGGTATAGGGATGCTCCACAGCCTTGGTGAGCCTGGTGACAACGTCTACCTCTCGCTCGATCAGAAGACCTGCCACACTCGGCTTCAACGACGGGAGCTCGACTACGCTGGCCTGCTTGCGGTGGACAACCCCAAAGCCATCCGACACAACGAAATCAACGTGGTCCGCCCACTCCGCGGCTAAAGCAGCACGCTCACCATCAACCTTCGAGGTTTCTCTCGGGTCGAATCGGAGATTCTGGATCACGACGACGGAGCCTGGGGCACCCCCTCGTACGTCCTCAAAGGCCGGCGGTCCCGACACGTGATCGATGAATCGCACCGGCTCCTGGATGAGCTCAGCGAGCCGCGTGGCAACGGGGGCTAGCGAATATTGGGGGTCCGGGGCGCCCTCCGGGCGGCCCAGGTGGCTAGCCACCACAATCTTCGCTCCGGCACCCCTCAGAACCTCGAGAGTCGGGAGAAATGCCCTGATGCGTCCGTCATCGGTGATGGCGCCATCCTTGAGGGGAACATTGGCATCGACGCGCAGGAAGACGACCTGATCGCTGAGATCAGGCGCCGTGGCGAGGGTACGAAGTGTCAACAACGACTAGAGCGATTTAGCCATGAACGCGGAGAGGTCAACCAAACGGTTGGAGTAGCCCCACTCGTTGTCGTACCACGCGCTCATCTTGACCTGGTTGCCAAGAACTCGGATAAGTCCCGCGTCGATGATGGAGGAGTAGGAATCCCCGACGATGTCGCTGGAGACGAGAGGCTCCTCGGAGTACTTGAGGATTCCGGCGAAAACACCCTTGTCGGCCGCCTTCTTGAACACCGCCTGGACTTCTTCGAGCGTGACATCCCGTGATGCCTCGACCGTGAGGTCGGTGATAGACCCGGTTGGCACCGGGACGCGAAGAGCAAAGCCGTCGAGCTTGCCTTTGAGTTCAGGGAGCACCAGGCCGATGGCCTTTGCGGCACCGGTGGAGGTGGGGACAATGTTGATGCCGGCAGCGCGCGCGCGACGGAGGTCGCTGTGAGGGCCATCCTGGAGGTTCTGGTCGGCGGTATACGCGTGCACAGTCGTCATCAGACCGCGCTCGATCCCAAACTCGTCATGGAAGACCTTGGCCATGGGTGCAAGACAGTTGGTCGTGCACGAGGCGTTGGAGACGATGTGGTGGGAGCTTGGGTCGTACTTGTCGTGGTTCACACCCATCACAACGGTGAGGTCCTCGCCAGAAGCGGGAGCAGAAATGATGACCTTCTTGGCGCCAGCGGTGATGTGCGCGCGGGCCTTGTCCGCGTCGGTGAAGAACCCGGTGGACTCGATGACAACGTCAACACCGAGAGACGCCCACGGGAGGTTGCCGGGATCGCGCTCGGCAAACACCGTGATCTTCTTGCCATCGACGGTAATGAAGCCATCACCGGCGGTGACCTCGACGGGCAGTCGACCGCTAACCGAGTCATATTTGAGCAAGTGGGCCAGTGCCTTGGGATCGGTGAGGTCGTTCACCGCCACAATGTTGAGCTCCTGCGAGCTAGCAAGCGCTGCGCGGAAGAAACTACGGCCAATACGACCGAAACCATTGATGGCAACCGTGACCACGGGAGAACCTCTTTCCAAGGTGTGAGAATTAGGGCCGAAGGACGCTTCGGCCTCACCTTGCGCCCTTACCCTAAGAGATTAGCAGGGTCGCAGAGGCTCCAGCACGGGCCGCTTCGAAACGCTGCGTAACATTCGCCCAGTTGACGATGTTCCAGAAAGCCTTCACATAATCAGCTTTGACGTTCTGGTAATCCAGATAGAAGGCGTGCTCCCACATGTCGAGCTGGAAAATGGGGATGGTTCCCTGAGCGGTGTTGCCTTGCTGGTCGAAGAGCTGCTGGATAATCAGTTGCTTGCCCACCGGGTCCCATGACAGGACACCCCATCCGGAGCCTTGGATGCCCATGGAGGCCGCGGTGAAGTGGGCCTGGAACTTCTCGAAGGAACCAAAGAACTCGGCGATTGCGGCCGCGAGTTCGCCCTCTGGCACTCCCCCGGACTTCGGCGCAAGGTTGGTCCAGAAAATCGAGTGGTTGACGTGGCCTCCCAGGTGGAAGGCAAGATCCTTCTCGAGGCGGTTCACATTCGCGAAGTTGCCGCTCTCCCGTGCTTCTTCAAGCCCGGCGAGTGCGTTGTTCGCGCCATCCACGTAAGCCTTGTGGTGCTTGGAGTGGTGGAGTTCCATAATCCGAGCACTGATGTGGGGCTCAAGAGCGGCATAGTCATAGGCCAGGTCGGGCAATACGTAGGGAGACATTGCGTCCTTCTTCTGTCGTGTGCGGTGGGGTCAGTCTAAAGCGCGGGGCTGTTAAAGGCCCTCGAGTCCTTCGGGGACGCTTGCCAGGGTGGCAGGAATGCCGAGATCTTCGGCCTTCTTGTCGGCCATTGCCAGCAGGCGTCTTATCCGCCCTGCGACAGCGTCTTTGGTCAAGGGTGGATCTGCGTGATGGCCCAGTTCATCCAGGCTGGCGTCTCGGAAGGAGAGGCGCAGCCTGCCGGCGTAGAGGAGGTGATCGGGAATTTCTGGCCCCAAGATCTCTAACGCGCGTTCCACGCGGGCGCACGCAGCGACAGCAGCCTGTGCTGAGCGGCGGAGGTTTGCGTCATCGAAGTTCACGAGGCGGTTGGCCGTTGCCCGCACTTCTCTGCGCTCCCGCAACTTCTCCCACTCGGACACAGCGCCCGGCGCACCCATCGTCGTCAGGAGATCACTGATGGCATCGCCGTCGCGGACCATGATCCTGTGCGCCATCCGCACTTCACGAGCCTTAGAAGCGACGCCCAAGCGCTGACCGATACCGACCATCGCCATGGCGGCCTCTGCGCTCGGAGCGACAATCTCGATAGCTGCCGAACGTCCTGGCTCGCTGATGCTCCCGCTAGCAAGGAAGGCGCCCCGCCAGATAGCCGCGAGGTCGGTGACAGGAGAGGTGGTCAGCTTGTTGGGGAGACCACGTACAGGGCGCTTCTTGGCATCGAGCAGACCCGTCTGCCGCGCGAGGGTCTCTCCGCCCTGGCGGACGCGAACCACATAAACAGGATGACTTCTGTTGCCCGAGGGCTGCATCACGGCGGCGTCAGTTGCCATGCCAAAGAGGTCACGGATGTCACGGCGCACGCGCTTCGCCGCCTCCAGGTGGTCTAGCTCAACCTCAACAGCGATATTCCCGGAGATGACGTGCAGACCGCCCGCGAATCGAAGAATCGTTGAGAGCTCTGCTATGCGCTGAGTGTTGTGCTCTGGCTTGACTGTGACGAGTTCGTCTTTGACAGCAACCGTGAGCGAGTGCATGACTCCCAATACCTATTCGCGGCCCAAATCCCGATGCTTCAGTGTGACCTGAATATCCGGGTTTTTGCTCAAGTGTGTGAAAAGTGCTTCAGCCATCGCTACCGAGCGATGCTTACCACCGGTACACCCTATCGCAAGCGTCGCGAACGTTTTGTTCTCGCCCTGGTAGCCCTTCAGTACCGTCTCGAGTGTCTTCTCGAAGTTGCCCATGAATTCGGTGGCCAACGGATGTCCCGTCACATACTGGGAGACATCTGCGTCCTGCCCAGACTGATGGCGCAACGATTCGTCCCAGTAGGGGTTTGGCAAGAACCTCATGTCGGCAACCATGTCAACATCGGAGGGCAAACCGTACTTGTAACCAAAGCTCATCACTGTCAGCCGTAGCTTGGCCTCTCCCGGCTCTCCGTAGACGCTCGCCACGGCTGTTGAGAGCTGGTGGATGTTCATCCCTGTGGTGTCGATCACCAGGTCACTGCGCTCACGAATCTCCTGCATGAGGGTGCGCTCGGCGGTTATTCCATCGAGCAGGGTGCCCTCCCCTTGGAGCGGATGGGGCCTGCGAACCTGCTCGAAGCGCTTAACCAACTGCTCGTCGGTAGCATCGAGAAACATGACCTGAACGTGGGAATCCTTGGAGAGTTCAACAATCACATCCCTCGCATCTCCAAAGAGTGTGCCACCCCGAGCATCCATCACGGCAGCGACTTTAGGCATCGCGGCAGAGGAGTCCTCGGAGAGGGCTACCAGGGGCTTCAGCATCTGGGGCGGGAGATTATCGACCACGTACCAACCGTGGTCCTCAAGGGAGTGCGCAGCAGTGGAGCGCCCGGCTCCTGACATGCCAGTGACGATGAGTACCGCTTTGTCGCCAGAGCTAGCAGGAACCATCATGTCCTCGTGGGTTCGGATGCCTTCATCGTACCGCCGGCTGACTCTAGATTCCTGAAGTGAGTGACGATTACCTCAGCAACCCGAGGGCCCACGCCGTTGACCTCGAGTAGTTGCTCTCGGGTCGCCTTCTTGACGCGCGCAACTGAGCCGAAGTAGCGCAGAAGGCTCTTGACCGTTGTGGGGCCAACTCCCTCAATCTCAGAGAGTTCGGAGCCAAGAACACGGGATCGCGTGCTGCGCTGATACCGAAGCGCGACCCGGTGCGCTTCGTCACGAACACGTTGCAGCAGAAACATCCCATCACTCGTGCGGGGAAGAATGATGGGATAGCTGGCTCCGGGAGTCCACACCTCTTCCAGTTTCTTCGCCAATCCGCACACCGGAATATCGATTCCTGCGGCATCCAGCGCGCGCTTGGCAGCATTGACCTGCGGGAGCCCGCCATCGATAACGAGCAGACCCGGGGGGTACGAGAAGCCCTTGCGCTCAGGTTCGCTCTCCCCCGAATCCGGATTGAGGCGTGCAAGGCGGCGGGATACAACCTGAGCAATGGCCTCTGTGTCATCGCGCACGTCGGTTATCGCAAACTTTCGGTAGTGCTCCCTCCTGGGGATGCCGTCCTCGAAGACGACCATCGAGGCGACAGGGTTGTCTCCCCCCAGATGTGAGACGTCAAAGCACTCGATGCGCAAGGGAGCCTCAGGCAAGCCCAAGGCATTGTGAATCTCGGCCAGAGCACGCGAGCGGACCTGAGGGTCCGTGGTCTTCTGGCTGACATAGCTCTGCAGGGTGTGCTCGGCGTTGATAGTGACAGTCCGCTGCAGTTCAGCAAGCTCGCCTCGTTGGGCAGTGCGGAGAGAAACCTTGCCCTTGAGGCCGGCTTCTGAGCGGAGGGTGGATAACTGCTCCTCCCACTCTGCCGAGAGGGCCGGAAGGATCGGGACCACGACGACTCGGGCGGGGGGTGAATCCTCGAACCCGTCACGAAGAATCAGCTCGACGAGGTTCTCTTCGAGGGCACCTTCAAGGATGAATCCCTGAGCCTGGCGGATTCGTCCGCTTCTGACTCGAAAGACGTGTGCAGCCGACACGAGCGAATCGCCGGCAACCGCGAAGATATCGGCATCCACGTCCTCGTCCAAGACCATCGTGTTCTTCATCAGGATGGTGGAGATGGCATCCACGCGATCACGCAGCTTGGCCGCGCGTTCAAATTCAAAGGCGTCAGCGGCCTGGCGCATTGATTCCTGCAGCTCCCGCACGACGCCACTGTCATGACCCTCCATGAAAGAAGCGAGGGATAGCGCGAGTGCCTTGTGATCCGGTTGGCTGATGCGCCCAACACAGGGCGCCGCGCACTTCCCGATATCTCCCAGCAAACAGGGACGGCCTGCCCTCTGGGCCTTGGTGTAGACGCTCTCCGAGCAGGAGCGCACCGGAAACGCCTTGAGGATGGTCGAGAGAGTGTCGCGAAGTGCGCCTGCGGTGTGAAACGGGCCGAAATACCGGGCGCCCTTGATGCCCTTCTTCCGTGCAAGGAAAACGCGCGGGACACTCTCTGAGAGGGTGAGTACCACATACGGATAGGACTTGTCATCGCGGAATCGGACGTTGAACTCCGGAGAGAACTCTTTGATCCAGAGAAACTCCAGTTGCAGGGCTTGGCGCTCGGTGGGCACCAGCGTCCAGTCCAGTGCTCCGGCTGACTCCACCATTCGCCTAGTGCGCTCATGGAGTTTTCCGGGCTCCTGGAAGTAGCTGGTGAGACGGGACCTCAGATTCTTGGCCTTGCCCACGTAGAGGACAGTGCCTCTGGAGTTCATGAACCGATAGACGCCCGGCGATTGAGGGATATCACCGGTTCGGGGTTGCCAGGAGTGCCGTGGTGTCATGGCTAAGGGGTCTGCATCAACTCTTTGAGGAAAGCGCCAGTGTGGGAACTCTTGTGGGCGGCCACCGTCTCGGGCGTTCCCTCAACGACAACCGTTCCACCACCCGAGCCGCCTTCGGGGCCAAGATCGATAATCCAGTCAGAAGCTCGAACCACGTCAAGGTTGTGCTCAATCACGACCACCGTGTTTCCCTTGTCTGCGAGCCCCTGCAGGACGTGGAGGAGCTTTTTGACATCGTGGAAGTGCAGCCCCGTGGTCGGTTCGTCAAGAACATAGATGGTTCGCCCCGTCGAGCGGCGCTGTAGCTCTGTCGCAAGCTTCACTCTCTGCGCCTCCCCGCCGGAGAGCGTGGTGGCTGACTGTCCCAGGCGGACGTAGCCCAGTCCCACGTCCACCAGGGTGTCAAGGTAACGGGCGATGCTACTAATGGGGTCGAAGAATGTTGCTGCCTCGTCAATGGGCATGTTCAGAACATCAGCGATGGTCTTCCCTTTGTAGTGGACCTGAAGTGTCTCTCGGTTGTATCTGGCGCCGTGACACACTTCACAGTCGACGTAAACATCTGGCAGAAAGTTCATCTCGATGGTGATCGTGCCATCTCCAGAGCAGTTCTCGCAGCGGCCACCCTTGACGTTGAAGCTGAATCGACCTGGCTGGTATCCGCGCATCTTGGACTCGGCGGTCTCGGCAAAGAGTGCACGAATCTTGTCAAAGACTCCTGTGTAGGTGGCCGGATTGCTCCGTGGTGTGCGCCCAATCGGAGCCTGGTCGACGTGCACAATCTTGTCGAGCTGCTCGAGCCCCCTGATGCGGGTGTGCTGGCCAGGAACGTGCCTGGCGCCGTTGAGAACATTGGCCAATTGCCGGTAGACAATGTCGTTAATCAGCGAAGATTTTCCGGAGCCACTCACGCCAGTAACAGCGACGAATACTCCGAGGGGAATCTCCACGTCAATGTTTGCAAGGTTGTTGGCCCGAGCGCCCTCGACGCGGATGACCCTGCTGTGGTCGACGGTGCGCTTAGGACGCGCTTCGACCACCTGCGAGGTCTTGTTGAGATAACCAGCGGTAATCGAACGCTTCTCGGTGTGCAGAGAGGCGAGGGACCCTGAGTGGACCACTTCTCCCCCGTGTTCACCGGCTCCGGGCCCTATGTCAACAACCCAGTCAGCGGTGTCAATGGTTTCCTCGTCGTGCTCCACCACGATGAGCGTGTTGCCGAGGTCCCGGAGCTTAACCAGGGTGTCGATGAGGCGTCGATTGTCCCGTTGGTGCAGGCCAATACTTGGCTCATCCAGGACATAGAGGACCCCGGTCAGACCGGAACCAATCTGGGTGGCCAGCCGAATGCGCTGGGCTTCCCCGCCAGAAAGAGAACCGGCGGCTCGGGACATGCTGAGGTAGTTGAGTCCCACCTCCAGAAGGAACTCAAGGCGTGCCTTGATCTCGCGCAGAATGGGCGCGGCGATGGACTGGTCGCGCTCCCCCAAAGAGAGCGACGCCATGAACTCATGAGCATCGGAGAGGCTCATGGAGGCCACGTCGGAAATGGAGAGTCCGCCGACCCGGACAGCAAGAATCTCCGGTTTCAATCGCTGACCGTTGCAGGTTCCGCACTCAATTTCCCTCAGATAGTCGGAGAAGCGCTGCTTGCTCCACTCGCTGTCGCTCTCGTGGTATTTGCGCTCGATGTAGGGCACAACGCCCTCAAAACCGCTCGAATACTTGACGTCTCGACCGTAGCGATTTCGATAGCGAACCGTGAGCTCAAAGTTGTTCCCGTGCAGCACGGCCTCTTTGATGCCCTCGGGCAACTGCACCCACGGTGTATCTAGGGAGAAGTCGAGGTCATCGGCGAGACTTTTGAGGAGATTGCGGAAGTATCCGTACAGCCCCTTGCCCGCCTGCGTCCAGGGACGAACAGCACCCTCGTTGATACTGAGTTCTTCGTCGCCGATCACCATCGCCGGATCCACCGCCATGGTGAACCCGAGGCCGGAACAGGCTGGACAGGCTCCAAAGGGCGAGTTGAAGGAGAACGTGCGGGGTTCAATTTCTGTCAGAGCCACAGCGCAGCCTGTTGGACAACTGAGCCGTTCGCTGAACGTTTGGGTGCTCTCCGGGCTATCGTCATCGACGGCATTGATCATTACGGTTCCATCCGCAAGCTTTAGCGCGGTCTCGAGAGAGTCAGTGAGCCTTCCGAGAATTTCGGGCCCCATTACCAAACGGTCAACCACGACCTCGATGTCGTGCTTCTTGGTCTTCTGCAGACTGGGCGCCTCAGCCAGAGCCACAACGGTTCCATCGATCCGCGCCCGCGCAAAGCCCTGAGAGTTGAGCGAGCGCAGCAGGTCCTGGAACTCTCCCTTGCGCCCCGCCACCACTGGGGCAAGAATCTGAAAACGCCATCCCTCCGGTCGACCCATGATGGTGTCGGCAATGGTTTGGACACTTTGGCGGGCAATCGGCAGATCGCAGTTCACGCAGTGCGCGATTCCCGTTCTTGCCCAGAGAAGACGAAGGTAGTCATAGATTTCGGTGATGGTGCCCACCGTGCTTCGAGGGTTGCGGTTCGTCGACTTTTGGTCGATCGATACCGCTGGTGACAGGCCTTCGATGACATCAACATCGGGTCGATCTACTTGACCCAGAAACTGCCGGGCATAGGCAGATAGAGACTCAACATAGCGGCGTTGGCCCTCCGCGAAGATGGTGTCAAAAGCCAGTGAAGACTTACCCGAACCGGACAAACCAGTGAAGACCACGAGGGAATCCCTCGGTATGACAAGGTCAACATTCTTGAGGTTGTGGACCCGAGCCCCCTTGACCGTGAGCACTGAGCTCGACTTGGGTTTCTGGATGGGCACGCACTCAGTCTAGGGAGTCCCTACTGCCAGTTCCTGCGCTCTAACCGGTGGCGTCGACGAGCTGGCGGAGCTCTCGCTTGAGTTCAACAGCCTCGTCACGGAGCTTGGCGGCGAGCTCAAACTTCAGTTCTGAGGATGCCTGCATCATCTGAGCCGTAACCGTGGCGATGAGCCCAGAGAGTTCCTCGGCGCCACCTCGCAACTCGGCAGGGCGGTGGAATCCCTCCCCGGCGCTTCCTGTTACCTGGCCGATCAGCGCCTCGGTATCTGCCTGTTCTCTGGCGAGCACGGACGTGATGTCGGCAATCTTCTTCCGCAGCGGTGTCGGGTCGATGTTGTTTGCCCGGTTGTACTCCACCTGGAGGGCTCGGCGTCGATCGGTTTCGGAGATAGCAAAGGCCATCGACTTTGTGATGGTCGACGCATACATGTGGACTTCACCCGAGACATTGCGCGCCGCTCGGCCAATGGTCTGGATGAGCGATGTGGAGGAGCGTAAAAAGCCCTCCTTGTCCGCGTCCAATATGGCCACCAGCGAAACCTCGGGAAGGTCAAGACCTTCTCTCAGCAGATTGATGCCCACCAGCACGTCATAGACACCAGCACGGAGTTCGGTCAGAAGCTCTACTCGTCGCAGGGTGTCAACGTCAGAGTGCAGGTAGCGCACCTTGACCCCAGCTTCGTCAAGATAATCAGTCAAATCTTCGGACATCTTCTTGGTCAGCGTCGTGACGAGCACTCGTTCGTTGCGTTCCACGCGAAGACGAATCGACTCGAGGAGGTCGTCAATCTGACCCTTCACGGGCTTCACGACGATCTGCGGGTCAATCAAGCCGGTGGGCCTAATGATTTGCTCCACCACCCCGTCAGATACACCCAGTTCGTAGGGGCCAGGTGTCGCGGAGAGATACATTTTCTGGCCGGTTCGCCCCAGAAACTCATCGAAACGCAGAGGCCTGTTGTCCATGGCGCTCGGAAGTCGGAACCCGTGTTCCACTAGCGTGCGCTTGCGAGACGCATCCCCCTCATACATGCCACCAATCTGAGGGACCGTGACGTGGGACTCGTCGATGACCGTAAGGAAATCCTCAGGGAAATAGTCGAGCAGACAGTTGGGGGCCTCGCCTGGTTGGCGACCATCGATGTGGCGTGAATAGTTCTCGATGCCCGAGCAAAACCCGAGCTGCTCGATCATCTCTAGGTCATAGGTGGTGCGCATGCGAAGGCGCTGAGCCTCCAGCAGCTTCCCCGCCTTCTCCAACTCACCCACCCGTTGCTCGAGCTCGGCGCGAATCCCCACAACAGCGCGCTTCATCGTCTCTGGGGAGGCCGCGTAGTGGGTTGCCGGGAAGACGCTGATGGTCTCCAAAGACTCGATCGTACTTCCGGTTAGGGGATGCAGCGAGGCCAAGGACTCGATCTCGTCCCCAAACATGTCAATGCGAAGAGCAAGTTCCTCATAGACCGGAATGATTTCAATGGTGTCGCCGCGAACACGGAATGTTCCCCGTTCAAACGCGATGTCGTTGCGCTCGTACTGCATCTGGACGAAGGCTTTGATCAGTGCCTCGCGCGAGACTTTCTGGCCGACCTGGAGCGGAACCATGGCTTCGAAGTAATCCTCCGGGGCACCAAGACCATAGATGCAGGACACCGTGGAGACGACAACAACATCGCGTCTGCTCAGCAGGGAGTTCGTAGTGGAGTGTCTCAAGCGCTCGACCTCTGCATTGACAGAACTGTCCTTCTCAATGAAGGTGTCTGTCTGGGGAACATAGGCCTCGGGTTGGTAGTAGTCGTAGTACGAGACGAAGTACTCCACAGCGTTGTGGGGCAGCATCTCTCTGAGTTCGGTCGCTAGCTGAGCTGCCAGCGTCTTGTTGTGAGCCAAGACCAGCGTGGGGCGCTGCAACCGTTCGATGAGCCAGGCGGTCGTTGCCGACTTCCCTGTACCTGTGGCGCCCAGAAGAACAACGTCAGATTCACCGGCCAAAAACCGGTGCTCGAGCTCGTCAAGGGCCTTCGGCTGGTCACCGCTCGGGGTGTAGTCGCTCACCACCTCAAAGGGTCGAAACGCGCGACGTGAATCCATGAACCAAGCCTAGGGCTGGAGACTTGCGTAGAGCCCGGGGGCCTCGCTGAGCCGGTCGGGCCAGCACTTCTCGAGGACCGAAAAGAGGCCGCGCGCTCTGGCCAGGGTCTGCTCTTGCGTCCCCCCAGCGTCAATCACGATGTCAGCCAGAGCCAGCCTCTCCGCGTCGGTCGCCTGAGACTGCACTCTGGCGCTCGCCTCGCTCTCGCTGAGACCACGGTGCTCCACAAGCCTGCGAACGCGCTCTTGGGAGGGAGCGTGAACGACGACAACGAGGTCGAACTCACTCTGGCGGGCCGATTCGGCGAGCAGCGGGACCGCATAGATTAGGACGCGACCTGGCTGCTCAGCGCTCGCACGGGCAAATGCAGCCTTCGAGAGTTCACCCACGATGGGATGAACGATGTGCTCAAGAGCCACACGGGCTTGGGGATCAAAAAACACAATCTCGCCGAGAGCAGCCCTATTGAGTGATCCGGAGGGGTCGAGAATCCCCTCGCCAAAACGGTTCACAATGGCGCTGAGTCCTCGACTACCGGGCTCGACGGCTTGGCGAGCCAGAGCATCTGCGTCTACAACGAGCGCGCCCAGCTCCTCAAGGACAGCCGTCACGGTGCTCTTGCCGGCAGCGATTCCTCCGGTGAGGGCGACAATGGGCATACTGAGAGACTAGCGAGCCCGTTAACGCAGTGTGGCCCCACTTCTAGAGTGGGGCCACACCGACATGAAGGCTTACTCTTCCTCCACCAGCTTGTCACGCAGGGCGGATAGGCCCTCGTCGTCTGCCAGTGTGCCAACGCTGTCCTCGACTACGGGCATCGAAACCTCGGAGTCCTCAGATTCAACGCGCTCAATGGGTTCGATCACGATCGAGTTCATGTGGGCGACCTGAGCCTTGTGTGACTGCCAACGAGCTTGGGCGTCTGCATACTGCTTCTCCCATACCTTGCGCTGGTCGTCGAAGCCCTCGAGCCACTCGCCGGTCTCGACGTTGAAGCCGGCCGGGTAGGTGTAGTTGCCCTTGTCGTCATACTCGGTAGGCATTCCATAGAGAGCAGGGTCGAACTCGGAGCCTTCTGGGTCCACGCCCTCGTTCGCCTGCTTGATGGACAGAGAAATCCGGCGACGCTCCAGGTCGATGTCAATGATCTTGACGAAGACCTGGTCGGCAGTGGAGACAACCTGCTCAGCGAGCTCAATGTGCTTGTCGGAAATCTCCGAGATGTGCACGAGACCTTCGATGCCATCGGCAACACGCACAAACGCGCCGAAGGGAACCAGCTTGGTAACTGCTCCGGGGGCGATCTGACCAATGGCGTGGGTTCTTGCGAATACCTGCCAGGGGTCTTCCTGCGTTGCCTTGAGAGACAGTGAGACGCGCTCGCGGTCCATGTCAACCTCAAGAACCTCGACGGTGACTTCCTGGCCCACTTCGACAACCTCGCTCGCGTGCTCAATGTGCTTCCAGCTGAGTTCGGAGACGTGTACGAGGCCGTCAACACCGCCCAAGTCGACGAACGCGCCGAAGTTGACGATGGAGGAGACAACGCCCTTGCGGACCTGGCCCTTCTGGAGGCCGTCCAAGAAGGACGAGCGGTTCTCGCTCTGGCTCTGCTCGAGCAAAGCGCGACGGGAGAGCACAACGTTGTTGCGGTTCTTGTCGAGCTCGAGGATCATGGCTTCGATCTCCTGACCCAGGTAAGGGGTCAAATCGCGCACGCGACGAAGCTCAATGAGTGATGCCGGAAGGAATCCACGGAGACCGATGTCAACGATGAGGCCACCCTTGACGACCTCGATGACGTGACCAGTAACCACACCTTCGGCTTCCTTGATCTTCTCAACGTCACCCCATGCGCGCTCATACTGTGCACGCTTCTTGGAGAGAATGAGGCGGCCTTCTTTGTCTTCCTTCTGAAGAACCAAAGCTTCGACAGCGTCGCCGACGGAGACAACCTCAGAGGGGTCAATGTCGTGCTTGATGGAAAGTTCGCGGGAGGGAATAACACCCTCGGTCTTGTAACCAACGTCGAGGAGGACTTCATCTCGGTCGATTTTGACAACGATTCCGGAGATCAGGTCCCCGTCGTTGAAGAATTTGAGAGTTTTCTCGACCTCGGCCAAGAAATCTTCGGCGCTGCCGATGTCGTTGATAGCGATTTGCTTCGGGCTAGCGGTAGTTGAAGGATTCATAGGGATAGGGACAATGGATTTCTACTCGGGTGCGCCACCGAATCGATGGCACACAGTGGACAGGACAATACCGCCCGGATTGGGCGACCCTTCAGTCTAGCCGGCGAGACGATGCCCCACAAACGCCTAATGCGCCGCTTGGTCCCAGTTTGCTCCGAAACCCACTTGAACGTCCAATGGGACAGCGAGCTCAGCTGCCGAGCCCATTTGTGCCACCACGAGCTCCTCCAGGGCATCACGTTCCCCCGGGGCTAGTTCAAAGACCAATTCGTCGTGAACCTGAAGCACCATGCGTGATGTCAGGCCTTTCGCTACAAGCTCGTGATTGATCCCAATCATTGCGCGCTTGATGATGTCCGCAGCGGTGCCTTGGATCGGTGCATTGAGTGCCGCGCGCTCTGCAGCTTCACGAACAATGCGGTTGGGGGACGCAAGATCCGGGAAAGGGCGCCTCCGGCCAAAGATCGTCTCCGTATAGCCCTTCACCTTCGCCTCGGCCACGACGGTGTTCAAGTAGTCCCGCACCTTGCCAAACCTGCGGAAATACTCGGTCATCAGTTCTTTGGCTTCGGAGGTGGGGATTCGCAGCTGTTTCGCAAGGCCAAACGCAGAAAGACCATAGGCAAGGCCATAACTCATCGCCTTCACCTTTGTTCGCATTAGCGCGGTGACATTCTCTGGCTCAACCTCGAAAATCTTTGCCCCGACGAAGCGGTGCAGGTCCTCGCCGGCATGGAACGCTTGAATCAGGGCTTCATCGCCGGAGAGATGAGCCATGATGCGCATCTCAATCTGCGAGTAGTCGGCCGTAAATAGACCTTCGGAACCGGGCCCTGCAATAAAGCACGCGCGAATCTCCCGCCCAATCTCGGTGCGGATGGGGATG
>JBIILX010000100.1:0-3956 GCA_044338275.1 Pontimonas sp. | reverse complement strand
AGACGCGCTGGCTTCAGGTGCCAGTGCCCGCAAGGGCGTGGGGGTTCAAGTCCCCCCTCGCGCACGTTTTTTAGCGGCGACCCCGGAAAGTCTTCATAGCCTTGTTGATGCCAAAGGCATCAGCGAACCAGTCAAAGACAACGACCGGCAGTAGTCGCAGGTAGCGGACCGAGTAGACCATGCCGGGCATCAGCAGCTCCCGTTTCGTGGACTCGATGGCATCCAGAATCTTTGCCGCACTGGGTTCCGCTTCGGTGATCTTGAGTAAAGGGCTTCCCGACTTCACGCCATCGAACATGCCCGTCTTGATGTAGAAGGGGCACACGGTGAGGCAGCTGACGCTACTTCCCCCATCGCGAAGCTCTGCTCGCAGGGACTCCATGAAGCCCACGGCTGCGAACTTGCTCCCCGAGTAGTCGGTCAATGTCGCAGAACCGGCCAGGCCAGCAGCACTGGCGATGGTCACCACACGCCCGCTGTCTCTTTCGAGCATGCCCGGAAGAAAGGCCTGAATGGTCCAGTAGAGGGCAAGCGTGTTGACCCCATAGGTCAGGGTGATGTCTTTTTCGCTCAGGTTCAGAAAGTTCTTGCCAGAGACAACGCCGGCGTTGTTGACGACCACATCGACACCACCGACATCGGTCAGCGTCGCCGCCGCCGCGGTCATGACCGCTTCGCGCTGTGACACATCAACTTTCTGCGCACTGGCCGTTGCGCCGGCAGCTTTCACTTCAGCGACCACAGCTTTGGCGGCCTGGAGGTTTACATCCCAGATGACCACGTGCTTGGCGCCGCGCTTCGCAGCGCCGAGAGCCATCAGACGGCCAATCCCACTTCCCGCTCCGGTGATAAGGACAGTTTTCCCCGCAAGGCTGTAAGGCTCAGACATGGTTTCTCCTGGACGTTAGTGACGGAAAGGAAGGCGCTTGAGAATTCGAAGGCCCATCGTCATGGTTTTTGCGAAAGCGTCCCCGGTCATAGAGCCTGGCGCCTCGATGTTCATGAGACGTTGCGAAGCAACGGTCTGAATGTTGGTGTATTTGATGATGCCTTCTCGGCCGTGGCGCCTGCCCACGCCGGATTCCTTGAATCCGCCCATCGGAGCGTCGGTTGATGCCCACGACGCCGTGAAGCCCTCGTTCACGTTCACACTGCCTGCCTCTATCTGGCGGGCGAGCGTCCGGGCCCTGCGAGGGGAGCCCCACACGCTGGCGTTCAGACCATAGGCGGTGTCATTGGCAAGGGCCACCGCCTCCTCGTCCGAGTGGAATCGATAGATCGCAACTACGGGACCAAAGGTTTCACCCCGGCAGAGCAACATGTCTTCGGTGACGTTGTCCAGAACGGTCGGTTCGAAAACGTAGGGTCCGATGTCTGGCCGGTGGTTTCCACCGGCCAGGACGGCTGCCCCGCGAGACACAGCGTCTTTCACGTGGCCAGAGACTTTCTCGAGCTGTTCGGCAGAAATCAGGGATCCGATTTTGGCAGAAAAATCACGTTCAATACCGATGCGGAGGGCCTTGACGGCCTCGACAAAGCGCGGTACAAACGTGTCATAGATTGCGTCATGAACATAGAGGCGCTCAATCGACATACACAGTTGCCCGGCGTTAGAAAAACTGGCATTGATAGCACCCTGCACCGCCCGGCCGAGCGGGGCGTCATCGAGCACGATCATCGGGTTCTTCCCGCCAAGCTCGGCGGAAAAGCCGATGAGACGAGCCGCGGCTTTTCCGGCCACGAGCTTCCCGGTTGCGGTCGAGCCGGTGAACATCACGAAGTCGGCGTTGTCGATAATGGCACTGCCCACTGTGGCCCCATCGCCGATGACAACCTGGAACAGATCGCGCGGCAATCCCGCCTCAATCAGCAACTTCATCGCTGACAGCGCGCTGAAGGGGGTCTGGTGATCGGGTTTGAGAACCACGCCATTGCCAGCGAGCAGTGCGGGAATCGCGTCACTGAGCGGCAGAGTGAGGGGGTAGTTCCAGGGCGTAATCATCCCCACCACACCCTTGGGTACATAGCGCTCTTCGCTAGTGGTGAGGAAGGGGAGGGCGCCTTGGCGCTTGCGGGTGGCTAAGTGGGACTTGGCGCTGTTGGCGTAATACCGAGCGGTCAAACAAATATCGGCGACCTCGTCGAAAGCAGAAGACCTCGACTTACCCGTTTCCCACTGAACCGCATCGAGCAGGTCTTTCTGGTGATGGAGCACAGCATCGTGGAAACGCATCATGATGGAGCGGCGGTGCGACAGGGGTGTCTTCGCCCAAAGCACAGCAGCGGCACGCGCCGTCTCGAAGGCGCGCTCCACATCGGCGGGCGACGACTCCGGGAGTCGCGCAATCAAGGTCCCATCGGTGGGGCAGAAGTGTTCGTGGTGGCCATCGGAGCCTGGGAAAACTAGCCCGCTCCAGGATGAAACAAGCGCCGGATCGAGGGACCCGCTCGAGGGGTCGTGGGCAAGACGAGACTGGACGGAGGTCGACATGGTTCTATCGTGGCGTAGAAAGCTGAATATGTCGCGCCCGATTTTGTCCAACCTGAAAGCTAGCGAGCGGGGCGCCTCGGGTCATCCCACCAGGCTGCTTCTTGCTGCGCGATAAAGGTGTCGAAGCTGATTTCTTGGGAATCCAAGCGCCGGAATGTGTCATATGCCTGGGCGAAGTATTCACTGCGGCGCGCTTCTGCCCAGGCCCTGATGGCATTGAGTGGCTCGAGTGGGCCGACGGACTGGCTCTTCATCGTGCGGATCACACCTCTAACTCCGAGCGCCAGCACAACAAGGCTCGCTACTCCGCCGATTGCGACATACCAGCCGGGCAGAGCAAAGGGTGATACCGCAAACATGAAAAGCCCCAGTGCGGCCAAGGAAAACCAGTTCCCTAGAGCCCTGGCCGGAAGCGGCGCTCGATCCCGAAAGAATCGGTACCACGAGGTGCCATTTTCTTCCCACCAGGGCCAGGACGGCGGAATAGCTGGGGCCTCGGGGTATGGTTTCCAATCAGCTGCGAAAACCTCACCCTGGTGCAGGCTGATAAAGAGCGGGTCCGGGATCCGCCACCCATCCGGTGGAGTGAACCGAAGGGGCAGTGCCTCCAGATCACGCAGAACGGCCCAGTAGTTCAACATTTCGCCAAGCCTAGGACAGCACTAGAACAGGCGATGGTGCGAATCGTCGATTCCCCGCAGTTCGTCGTAGTCGAGCACGACGCAGTCGATTCCGCGATCACCGGCCAGGGTTCGCGCTTGCGGTTTGATCTCCTGAGCCGCGAAAACACCCCGAACAGGAGCCAAGTGGGGGTCTCGATTGAGAAGTTCCAGGTAGCGAGTCAGTTGTTCAACGCCATCGATGTCACCCCGGCGCTTGATTTCAATCGCTACCGTCGCACCGCCTGCATCTGTGGCGAGGATGTCGACTGGGCCCACCGCCGTCATGTATTCCCGGCGAATCAATCGATAACCCTCGCCGAGGGTCTCGATGTTGGCAGCGAGCAGTCGCTGAAGGTCTGCTTCAACGCCGTCTTTGATGAGGCCCGGGTCGACACCTAGCTCATGGGCGTGATCGCTATGGATTTCGTGGATGTTGATCATCAAAAGGTCGGCTGTTTTGTGGTGAACCACCTTCCACACCTCCACCACTCCCTCTGCTAGGACCTCATCGTCCGGCACAACAATTTCGAGAGAACACGGCGGCGACATCCAGTTGAGGGGCTTATAACTGCCGCCATCGGAGTGGATGAGAACGCTACCGTCGGTCTTCACCATCACCACTCTGGTGGCCAGAGGAAGATGGGCATTGAGGCGACCCGAGTAGTCGACAGAGCAGGTAGCGATTACTAGGCGCACAACGCCTGATTCTACGGTGTGGTCTGGGGCGGTTTCGCAGCTGGAGCTGCGAGGAACGACACAGCAATCAAGGCAACAACAATCCACAGCGCGGACAATAGCCCGGT
>JBIILX010000043.1:0-10362 GCA_044338275.1 Pontimonas sp. | reverse complement strand
TCCCACCAATCACAGGGGGGCCAATCAAGAAAGCACTGTAAGCGACGGTCGCGACAGCACTCACGCGAGCGGCACTTCCTTCTGGATTGTCAGCTGCTGCTGACATACCAACCGGAAACCCGAGGGAGCTTCCCAATCCCCACAGCACGACACCCATGATGCTAATAACGGGTTGGGCCACGAGAATCACGAGCGCCAAGCCCAGCAGTGCTACGGCTGCGGAAACCTGCAAGACAGGGACTCGGCCAAATCTGTCCAACAGATACACCCCGCTAATTCGGCCGGTCAGCATGCCGGCCGTGAAGAAGCCAAACCACAGAGCGCCTTCGGCGTTACTGAGCCCTCGCCCATCCACCATCGCGAGCGCTAACCAGTCATTAGCCGAACCCTCGGCAAACGCCATCCCCAGCGCAATAAGTCCAATAGCCAGTGTCCTCGGCTCTTTCCAGACCCTTAAGCGCCCCGCAAGGGTGGTGCGATTTTCGGCGCCGTTTGTTGTCCGGGAGCCTTTGCCGGAGCTCATCATTCGCCCGGCCACTACGACAACAGGCGCAAAGAGCAGAGCAGTAGCTCCCGTGTGTGCCGCGATTCCTATGCCAAGAAAGCTCACCGCCGCCGCAACCGCTGCCCCTGTCACCGTCCCTAGCGACCACAGGGCATGAAACCACGGCATGATGTTCCGCTCGAGAGCGCGTTCCATTGACGCTCCCTCCACGTTCATCGCGACGTCGGCGATGCCATTTCCTGCCCCTGCGAGAACAATTGAACTGAGGGTTAGCCAATAGCTCTGCGTTACCGATGAGTTCAGTCCTATGCCTGCTACTCCCACCAGCCCAGCGAGTCCGAACACAATAATCGTGGCCCGTTGACCCAGCCACGCGATGAGGTGGCTCGAGAAAACGAGCCCCACCACCGCTCCCACCGCGCCGGCAAAAAGCAGGGCAGCGATCTCCCCGGTTGAGATGTCGA
This sequence comes from Pontimonas sp., assembly GCA_044338275.1. GTDB lineage: Bacteria > Actinomycetota > Actinomycetes > Actinomycetales > Microbacteriaceae > Pontimonas. The sequence continues at coordinate 9,393 of JBIILX010000043.1, read as the reverse complement.
GGCCATCGCGAATAGCCGGAACGCGGGCAAGCCAGCTCGACAGGCCCAGTCCATTGACAAAGAAGATGGCAAAGAGCGCTTTGCGCCACGCGGTGGGGCTGGCGGTTGACCCCATGGCTAGACATCCTGTTCTCGCACGATTCACGGTCACTCCACTGCGAGCCGTCGAATCACTGTATTAGAGATGGCCCACGATTGCGGCAAAGGCCCCACCGGGGTTCAGCAGACCTCAGGCCCGTCCGCGTAGGGTGGTCATCGTGTCCAGCGGAATTGAACTCGAGGAACGCGACCCCTCTATTCACCCAGGGGATGATCTCTATCGCCACATGAATGGGCGATGGCTTGAGCGCTCGGAAATCCCTGCTGATAAGTCCCGCTATGGCGCCTTTACCGTCTTGGCCGAAGAGGCCGAGAAGGCTGTTCTCGACATCATTGAGCGCGCGAAGAGTGCACCGGCTGGTTCCGAAGCCAAGAAGGTGGGCGACCTTTACGAGAGTTTCATGGATGAAGCCCGCATCGAAGAGGTGGGGCTTCGCCCGCTGCAGGACATGATTACCCGTATTGAGGCAGCGCTGCCCGGCGGACACCACGAGCTGGTCGGCGTGCTGGGGGACATTGAGCGCGCAGGTGTCGAGGGGCTCTGGCGACTTTTTGTCGATAATGACCCCGGCAACCCCGAGCGCTATGTCATGTTTGTGGAACAGGGCGGGTTGTCCTTGCCTGATGAGTCCTACTATCGCAAGCCTGAACACGCTGAGATTCTGAAGGCGCTGGAGGTTCACATCGAGCGGATGTTCACCCTGACCGGCCTTAGTGATGCCGCGCAGCGCGCCAAACACGTGATTGATGTGGAAACCCACATCGCCGCCGGGCACTGGGACAACGTGAAATCCAGGGACGCCGAGGCCACCTACAACATGTGGTCGAGTGATCAACTAGAGACCGCACTCGGCACATTTGACTGGAAGCTGTGGCTGTCCCGTACGGGGATTCCCGCCGCCAGTGTTGGCGAGATTGTTGTTCGGCAACCAAGCTTCGTTGAGTCCCTGGCGCAGACCTGGATGGGTTCGTCGCCAGAGGCGCTTGCCGACTGGTCGTCCTGGCACACGATCACCGCCTTTGCCCCCTACCTCACGCAAGAGGTTGTCCAGGCCCACTTCGATTTCTTTGGTACCACTCTCTCTGGAACCCCCGAGCTTCGAGCCCGGTGGAAACGCGGCGTCTCCTTCGTTGAGGCAGTGATGGGCGAGGCCGTGGGCAAGCTTTATGTCCAGGAGCGCTTCCCCAGTGCGGCCAAGCACCAGATGGACGAGCTTGTGGCGATGTTGCTTGCCGCCTACCGAGAGAGCATTACCGAACTGTCGTGGATGGGGCCAGAGACCAAGAAGAAAGCCCTCGACAAGCTGGAGGCTTTCCGCCCGAAGATCGGATATCCGAGCGTGTGGCGGGACTATTCAACCTTGACTGTGACGCCGGGGGACCTTGGGGCGAACGTCATTGCCGGCAATGAGTTCGAGTTTGCGCGCGAGTTGCGCAAGATCGGGTCGCCACTGGACCGTGATGAATGGTTCATGACCCCCCAAACAGTCAACGCCTACTACAACCCGGGCTTTAACGAGATCGTCTTCCCCGCCGCCATCCTGCAATATCCCTTCTTTGATCCAGCGCGCGATGCGGCATCCAACTACGGTGCAATCGGGGCAGTAATTGGTCATGAGATTGGCCACGGGTTCGATGACCAGGGCTCCAGGTTCGATGGGGCCGGCCGCCTCACCAACTGGTGGACCGACCAAGACCGTGCGGCGTTCGAGGAACGGACTGCCTCGCTGATTACGCAGTTCTCAGAACTTGCTCCGAGAGATCTTCCCGGCCACTTCGTCAACGGTGAGCTCACCATCGGTGAGAACATCGGTGACCTTGGCGGCCTCGCGATTGCCTGGAAGGCCTATCTGATGTCCTTGGCGGACGCCGAGCCACCGGTCATCGACGACCTCACCGCAGCACAGCGGTTCTTCTTGTCCTGGGCCCAGTCCTGGAAGCTCGCTGCCCGGGAGGAGGAAGCACTACGTTTACTCCAGATCGATCCGCACTCGCCCCCTGAGTTCCGTTGCAACCAGATTGCGCGCAATTTGGACGTCTATTACGAGGCGTTCGAGGTCACGCCCGACCATGAATTATGGTTGGCACCCGAGCATCGAGTGGCCATCTGGTAATAATCGGTTTTCAGCGCTACGCTGGGGAAATCGGCGATACATGCCGAAATTGGAATACAAGTCGGAGGCGGCAATGAGGGGCAAGATTCTCTTTGTTTTTGGAGTGGCACTGGGCTACGTGTTGGGGACCCGAGCGGGCCGAGAGCGCTATGAACAGATTCGGGCTGGTGCCCTCAAAGTATGGAATGACCCCAGGGTTCAAGAGCAAGTGGCCACGGTCGAAGGGTTCGTGAAGGACAAGGCTCCCGATGTCGCGGAAGCAGCGTCAGCAGCAGCCAAGAAGGTTTCCTCCACGATTCGTCAAGCGCGCGGAACACAGCAGGTGGACCAGAGTAAGTGATCGCCTCAACGGAAAGTCCAGAGAAAGCGAGAGAGAAGAAACCCTTCCTCTCGCTCTTGACTGACGTTCCCCATCTCATCGTTCAGCTGATCAGAGCCGAGCTTGAGCTCTTGAAGGCTGAGCTGGTCTCCAAGCTCAAGTCGATTGGTATCGGGCTGGGGCTTTTCGTCATTAGCCTGACGCTGATTCTTCTGGCGTTGCTGTTGTTCATTTTTGCTGCCGTGTTTGCACTGTCATTAGTGGTGCCACTCTGGGCAGCTGCGCTGATTGCCGGGGGTGGTGTTCTCCTGGTTGCGGTTGTGTTTGCCGGCGCGGGAGCCTCAGCGATGGCGTCGACTTCGAGCCCTGCGCCGAATGAGACCATCGAGAGTATTCGTCGCGACATTCGAGTTATCAGAGGGCAGAAATAGATGTCTAAGAAGGATGTTCAGAACTTCGTCGATCAGACCCGTAGCGAGCTTGAGGAAACCCTCGATGAAATCGAACACCGGCTGAGCCCGCAAGAACTGACGAAACAGGCCACCACCTGGGTTTCAGAGTCGTATGACCGCAATCCCACGCGATGGCTCATCGGCGGCGGCATAGTTCTTCTGGGCGCTGTTGTTGCGGTGTTGTGGGCCGTATTTGGCGACGACGACTAAGTAGACAGCTCGAGAATGACGCAGGCGGCATTGGTTTCCCCAATGACCGGGGTCAACTCCCCCTTGTCTAGGTTGTGACAACGCTGGGGAAGTGAGTAGCGTGACCGCCGAATCTGTGATCGGCGACTCATGCTGTGCTGGGCCGTTTAGCCAAAGAGCATTGCCGCCGCCTCATAGCGCTCCGCTGGCACAGTCTTCAGCGCGCCGAGTGCTTCAGAGAAGTTGATGGTCTGAATCTCGGTGCCCCGCAGGGACACCATGTGGCCCCACTGTTGAGCGTTGACCAGGTCCACAACGCTCATCCCAAAGCGGGTGGCGAGTACCCGGTCGAATGCGCTGGGGGTTCCCCCGCGCTGTATGTGGCCCAAGGTCGTTGCCCGTGTCTCAATCCCGGTGGCCTCTTCGATCAGTGGGGCTAGCTTCTCGCCGATTCCGCCGAGACGTGGGCGCCCAAAGGCGTCGAGTCCACGCTCGGAGTGGGCATCGTCCATGGTGTCGAGAGCAAAACCCTCAGCGACGACGACCAGTGGTGCACGACCTCGGTCATGCGCGGAGCGCACCCAGTGAAGGAGCTCCTCCATGCTGGTTTTGCGCTCAGGAATCAAGATGGCGTGGGCACCGGCAGCCATACCGGAGTGCAGAGCAATCCAGCCCACATGGCGGCCCATCACTTCGGCCACCATGCACCTGGAGTGGGAGTCTCCTGTTGTGCGCAGGCGGTCCATCGCCTCGGTGGCAATACCCACAGCGGTGTCAAAACCAAAGGTGAAGTCAGTCCCGTTCAAGTCGTTATCGACGGTCTTCGGAACGCCGACAACCGGCAGTCCCAGATCGGCAAGTTCTTTGGCGGCGGCGAGGCTGCCCTCGCCGCCAATAGCGATGAGAGCGTCGAGGCGGTGCTCGTCGAGCACTTCGCGAACGCGCGGTGCCCCACCGTGTTCGAAGGGATTGGTTCGCGAGGTTCCGAGAATGGTGCCCCCGGTGTTGCCGATACCCTTCACTTCGTTGCGGGTCAGGGGCATCGCCGCAGAATCACACAGGCCTTTGTAGCCACCGATGAATCCGACAAATTCGTGACCGTGAACGCGTGTTCCCTTGAGGACGGCACCACGAATCACCGCGTTCAGGCCGGGGGCATCGCCACCACTCGTCAAAATTCCGATTCTCATAAGAACTATTGTGTCGTTTTTCTGGGACCCCGGAGACTCCCGACACTCATCTCGCGCCCAGCTCTAGTGTCTAGGGTGAGAGCGTGCGGTAAGTCAATAACGACCGTCAGTAGGAGAACATCATGGCTACACCCCAAAAACCCGTCGCTGCTGAAGACCACCAGGCTGTCTCCACGGAGTCCGCGCTGAGCGGCAAACCCGAATACCCGGGCCAAACCCTGGGCCTGGTCGCTCTCGTTCTGTCTCTCTTCATGCAGGTTCCCGCCCTCATCATGGGAATCCTTGCCTGGGTGTGGTCGAACCGCGCCGGCGTTTCTAACGTTCCCGCGAAGGTGGCCGTGGCCGTGAGCGCAGCGCTCATTGTTATTGGCACGTTGGTCTTGATTGGTTGGATTGTCCTCGTTGCCTCGACCATCGGTCAGTTCGGTGATATGGATGGTTTTGGCCCCATGGGGGACGATTTCTTTAGCTAGGAGCTCTCCATTTCGAGGACTGCCATAGCGGCATTGTGACCTGCAATTCCGCTAACGGCACCGCCTCGTCTGGCACCTGAACCGCAGAGCAAGATTCCCGCGGTGTCGGTGGCAACCCCCCACCGTCTGGCGGGGGTTCCTAAGTCCTCATCGTCCTCGACGAACGGCCATGCCAGCGGTCCGTGGAAGATGTTTCCACCGGGCAACTTCAGTGCGTACTCGAGGTCCCCTGTTGTCTTCGTTTCGATACACGGCGTGCCGTCCACATCACGCAACAGAACGTCCTCAATGGGTTCGGCGAGAACCGAGTTGAGCGAATCGATGACTGCTTGCTGAAGCTGCGCTCTCAGCTCGTCTGGCTGATAGGCAGTCGTCAGCCGGTGAGGGACGTGAAGGCCGAAGACGGTCAATGTGTGAACGCCCTGCTCAGCAAGCTCGGGGCTAAGAATGCTCGAATCTGTCAGTGAGTGGCAATAGATCTCACAGGGCAAGGGGCTTGGAATCCGGAGGTCAATGGCCTCGTCGTGGGCCCTCGCTAGCTGTGACCACGTTTCGTTGATGTGGAATGTTCCACCAAAGGCCTGCTCGGGTGTGATTGTCGGGTCCGCTAGCTGAGGCAGCCTGGTCAGCACCATGTTCACTTTGACCTGAGCGCCCTCGGCGCGATCACTGATGCGCTGCCCGCGCAGGCGCTGAAGTTCTTCGGGCGAGGCATTGACGAGCACATAACGAGCCTGGATGGTGTGCTCCCCTCCATCACGGAGGAAGGTCACCGAGTGTTCATCAGTGACTCGGGTCACCTCGGCACCGCCAATGAGCTCTGCGCCCGCAGCTCGAGCGGCATGGAGCATTGCCCCGGAGACGGCGCCCATACCACCCACCGGGACGTCCCAGTCCCCTGTCCCTCCCCCGATCACGTGATAAAGAAAACACTTGTTGGCATCGAGGTTGTCATCGTGGTTCGGCGCGAAAGTACCAATCAGGCCATCGGTCAACACGACGCCTCGCACCACGTCGCTAGTGAAAGTGGATTCGATCACTTCTCCTACGGGGCGCTCGATGAAGTCATTCCAGATGTCGCTTCCGCCCTCGCGGCTGGCAAGCAGAGCTTTCGCTTCGGAGCGGGTGATCAGGGGGTCGGTCACTCCGGGGAACATCGCCTCGGCCAGGACTTGGGTCCTGGCATAGAACGCACTCCACGCCTCGGAGTCCTCAGAGGCCCCGATTGTGGCAAAAGATGCTGCTGTTGCGTCAGCGTCGTGGTTATCAATCAGCAGACCCCTCGAGGTTCCTGGCACCGGAGTAAAGGATGAGTAGCGCCGCTTGGCCAGGGTGATCTCAAGCCCAAGATCATCAATAATCTTTTGGGGCAGGAGACTCACGAGGTAGGAATAGCGCGAAAGCCTGGCCTCGACTCCGGGGAACGACTCCGCCGAAACAGCGGCCCCGCCCCATTCCTCGAGTCGTTCAAGAACCACGACGCTCAAGCCTGCTTGCGCGAGATAGGCGGCCGCAGTCAGGCCATTGTGACCACCGCCCACAATGACGACATCGCAGTTCTTCGGAACAACCTCGGTCATGGCCCCAGTGTAGAGGGGGCGCGGAGCCCGGTGGGGCTCGCGAGCCGCTCAACTAACGTGCAAAAGAGCGCTCCACCACCTAGCATCTGACTATGCCAACTGGCCTAAGCAACGATGCTTCCCGCGCTTCGCGCACCTCAGGAATAGCCTTTGCGCAATCGCTCGCCGATGAGTCGGTCGCACTCGTTCGAAGCTGGCTCACTCGCGCGGCACAACTCCATCCGAAGCCTCATCCGAGTTCCCAGCGGCTCGCTGGAGTTCTCAAGGACCCGAAGGGTCCGGCATTTGCCTTGGGGTTTGTCGATCGGGTCGCACGGCCAGAAGATCTCGGGGTTGCGGCCAGGAACTTTCGTGAACTCTCCCAGGACATTCCTGAATTCCTGTCCCCTGCTCTCACGCTGCTGATTCGCGTTGGTGGATTCTTTGCCCCTATTTTCCCGGGGATTGTCGTGCCGATCGCCCGCTCTGCACTGAAGGTTCTCATTGGGCACCTAATCATTGATGCCAGTGAGAAGAAGCTGCATCGGTCGCTTAAGCGCCTAAAGAAAAAGGGCGATCAGCTCAACATCAATCTTCTGGGCGAAGCGGTGTTGGGAGACCGCGAGGCGGATAGGCGCCTCGCTGGAGTGAGCGCACTGATTGCCAGAAATGATGTGGACTACGTGTCTGTCAAGGTGTCGTCGCTCTCTAGCCAACTCTCGATGTGGGCGTACGACCAGACGGTCAGCCGAGTCGTCAAGCGACTCTTGCCGCTGTATCAGCAGGCGGCAGCAACCACGCCGCCAACCTTCATCAATCTCGATATGGAGGAATTCAAAGACCTCGACATGACTATCGATGTCTTCCAGAGCGTCCTCTCGCACAAGAGCCTCAAGTCCTACACCGGCGGAATCGTCCTGCAGGCTTATTTGCCAGAAGCCTTGGAAGCCATGAAGAAGGTCAGTGCTTTTGGCGCAGCACGAGTGAAGGCCGGGGGCGCACCCGTGAAGGTGCGCGTCGTGAAGGGCGCAAATCTTCAGATGGAGCAGGTGGACGCCGAACTACACGACTGGCCACTGGCTGTCCTGCCCTCCAAGCAAGATACCGACACCAACTACAAGCGAGTGCTCGAATGGGCTCTGACACCGGCTAGAACCAAGTCATTGCGCATCGGTGTCGCTGGCCACAACCTTTTTGACCTCGCGTTCGCGCACCGATTGGGCGAACACCGAGGCGTGTCCGGCGCTGTTGACTGCGAAATGTTGATTGGTATGGCTCCTGATCAAGCCGACGCGGTGCGGGAGACCGTGGGTCGCCTGATTGTGTATACGCCAGTAGTTCACTCCAGCGAGTTTGATGCTGCCGTGGGGTATCTCGTCCGGCGCTTGGACGAGAACGCGAGCCCCGAGAACTTTATGTCCGCAGTGTTCGACCTTCACCAGAGCGATGACTATTTCGCCAGAGAAGAAGGGCGTTTCCGCGAATCCCTCCAGGGCCTTGGCCAAAATCCGTCGCCGCCGAATCGGAATCAGAACCGGTTAAAGCCCACAGCATCGACCCACAGTACTTTTCATAACGAAGCAGACACCGACCCGTCGTTGGCGGGGAACCGGGAATGGATCGAGAGCGTTCGTGCGCTTGCCGGATCGGCGCCCGGGAAAGCCCTAGGTGTGGAAGCGCTGAAGAACGCCGCACTACCTGAGTCCTCGGGACCGATTGCCGGGGGCATTGCGATTGAAAACGTGATTGCCAAGGGTCGCGCAGCTGGCGACAAATTGGCCCAGAAATCTTTCGCGCAGCGGGCGGCCATCCTTCTTCGCGTAGCCGATGAGCTTGGCAACAGACGCCACCAGTTGCTTGCGGTGATGGCTCAGGAGGCAGGCAAAACCCTCGCAGAAGGAGATTCTGAGGTGAGCGAGGCAATTGACTTCGCCCGCTACTACGCCCATCAAGCGCTCGAGCTTGAGAGAGTTCAGGGCGCACGGTTTCACCCTGCGCGCTTAACCCTGGTGACCCCACCATGGAACTTCCCCGTCGCGATTCCTGCGGGATCAGTGCTGGCAGCGCTGGCCGCTGGCAGTGCTGTTGCCCTTAAGCCTGCCCCTCAGGCCAGGCGCTGTGGAGCTGTGATGGTTGAGGCTCTGTGGGCTGCGGGTGTGCCCAAGGATGCCCTTCAACTCGTGGACGTTGGAGAAGGCCAAGTGGGCCGTATGTTGATTGCTCACCCGGGTGTCGACCGGTTGATTCTGACGGGTGGTTTTGAGACCGCTCGCTTGTTCCGCTCGTTCCGAGCGAGCTTGTCACTGCTCGCTGAGACCAGCGGAAAGAACGCCATCATCGTCACGCCCAGTGCTGATTTTGACCTGGCTGTGGCCGACATTGTGAAGAGCGCCTTTGGCCACGCGGGACAGAAATGTTCGGCAGCAAGTTTGGTCATCCTGGTCGGCTCCGTTGCCACCTCGGAGCGCTTCCGTCGACAACTCGTGGACGCGGCCAGCACCCTGCGCGTGGGCCACCCTGACAACCCCGAGTCGGTCATGGGCCCGGTCATTGAGGCGCCAGGCCCCAAGCTCCAGCAGGGCTTGGGCGAGCTTGGCAAGGGCGAAGAGTGGATTCTGGAACCACATTCTCTTGATGCGGAGGGACGTCTCTGGTCACCAGGTATTCGCGATCATGTGAGGCCCGGAAGCGCTTTCCACCAGACCGAGTACTTTGGCCCGGTTCTTGGCATCATGACTGCGCGCACCCTCGCTGAGGCAGTATCTCTCCAGAACGCCGTGGAGTATGGACTCACCGCAGGTATTCACTCCCTTGATACCGACGAGGTTGCGTACTGGTTAGAGCGGGTTGAATCCGGCAACGCTTACATCAACCGGGGAATCACTGGAGCAATTGTTCAGCGCCAGCCCTTTGGCGGGTGGAAGAAATCCAGCGTTGGTCCTGGCACTAAGGCCGGCGGACCCAGTTATCTTTTCGCACTGGGTCATTGGCAACGGCA
>JBIILX010000099.1:0-4085 GCA_044338275.1 Pontimonas sp. | reverse complement strand
TCAGGCCAGGGGTAAACATCGGTGTTGACATCACCTGGACTGAGCTCGCGGAACGCTACGACGCCGTCATCGTCGCCACCGGAGCCGCGATTCCCCGTGACCTCGCGATTCCAGGTCGTGAACTTCAGGGAATCTACCCAGCAATGGACTATTTGACCCCTGCGAACAGGGTTCAAGCCGGCGACGAGGTTGTTGACCAGATTCATGCAGAAGGTAAGCACGTGGTCATTCTTGGCGGTGGCGACACCGGAGCTGACTGTCTGGGCACCGCGCACCGTCAGCACGCCGCGTCAACCACAATGCTGGCAATTGGTAAGCAGCCACCGACTGAGAGGCCCGTTGACGTTCCCTGGCCGGTGGACCCGATCCTCTTTGAAGTCCAAAGCGCTCACGAAGAGGGCGGAGCCCGGGAATTTTTGGCTTCTACGGTGCGGTTTGTCGGCAACGACAACGGACAGGTCCGCGCCATTGAGGTCTGCGAAACGGAATATAGAGACGGCGGACGTTTCCCCAAGGCAGGCACCGAACGGGAGATTCCTGCCGACCTCGTTCTTTTGGCTCTGGGATATCAGGGCGCCGAGCATGCGCCTCTGCACGAACAAGTCGGCCTGGGGCTCGACGGTTCCAGAAACCTCGAGCGAAACCGCGACTATTCAACCTCGGTTCCCGGTGTTTTCGTCGCGGGTGACGCGGGTCGAGGCGCATCACTTATTGTCTGGGCGATTGCGGAAGGCCGTGCTGTCGCAGCAGAGGTAGACCGTTATCTCGAAGGCACTACGCTTTTACCATCACCAGTGAGCGCTTTTGATCGCCCTTTGTCGGTGTAGGAACAACGTAAGGAAGCAATGAGACGCGCGAAGATTGTGGCAACACTGGGGCCAGCAACCTCGAGCTATGACAGCATTCAGGCCCTCGTGGAGGCCGGAGTCAACATCATTCGGATGAATTTGAGCCACGGCAGCCTGGCCGTCCACGAGGAGATTTTTCAGACTGTTCGTTCGGTTGCCGGCGATCTCGATCAGCCCATTGCCATCCTTGTTGACCTTCAAGGGCCGAAGATTCGCCTTGAGAAGTTTGCGGACGGGCCTCACATCCTCGCCCCAGGGGACACCTTTACGATCACTATTCGCGAGGTGGTGGGAACCAAAGAACTCGTTGGAACCACCTACAAAGGCCTTCCCGGTGACGTCAAGTCCGGCGACACGCTGTTGATTGATGACGGGAAGGTACGTCTCGAGGCTGTCTCCTCCGATGGCACCGATGTCGTGACGACCGTGGTGGTGGGGGGAGCAGTCTCCAACAACAAGGGTATTAACCTCCCGGGTGTTGCTGTGTCGGCTCCTGCGCTGTCCGAGAAGGACGAAGAGGACCTCCGATGGGCGTTGAAGATGCGCTGCGATTTCATCGCTCTGAGCTTTGTGCGAAACGCCTCCGACATTGACCGCGTTCACGCGATCATGGCCGAAGAAGGCTTCAGCTGTCCGGTGATTGCCAAGATCGAGAAGCCGGAAGCTGTTGAGAACCTAGATTCCATCGTCGACGCCTTCGATGGAATCATGGTCGCGCGCGGCGATCTCGGTGTGGAGCTTCCTCCAGAGACGGTGCCGATTATTCAGAAGAAGGCTATTGAACTCGGTCGTCGGATGGCAAAGCCAGTGATCGTGGCGACTCAGATGCTCGAGTCCATGATTGAAGCCCCTGTGCCCACCCGCGCGGAGACCTCGGACGTCGCCAACGCTGTTCTCGATGGGGCCGATGCGGTCATGCTGAGCGGTGAAACGAGTGTGGGGAAGTACCCGGCCATAGCAGTGGCCACGATGGCCCGCATTCTCGAGTCCACGGAAGACCACGGGCTTTCTCGTATCGCACCGCTTGGCACCAAGCCTCGCACCCAAGGTGGCGCGATCACCCTGGCCGCAGCGGAAGTGGCCGACTTTGTCGAAGCTAAGTTTGTCTGTATCTTCACGGAGTCTGGGGACTCTGCACGGCGTATGGCGCGGCTTCGGAGCCCCATTCCGATGGTTGCGTTTACTCCTTCGGAGGAGATTCGGCGGCGTATGGCACTCTCGTGGGGTGTCAAGTCCTATCTCGTGCCCCGCGTTACTCACACCGACGCGATGTACCCGATTGTTGATGAAGCGCTGATGTCTCACAGTCTCGCGGGCCGTGGAGACAAAGTCGTCGTAATTTCGGGCTCGCCTCCAGGGACCCCAGGGGCAACGAACGACCTCAGAGTGCACGTTGTGGGCGACGCTGTGGAGGGCGTTGCGCCCGTCTGGTCACAGTAGCTAGTTGGTGCCGGATGTGGGATTTGAACCCACACGCCCTTTCGGACAAAGCATTTTGAGTGCTCCGCGTCTGCCATTCCGCCAATCCGGCAAGGTGTTGATGTGGCTCTAGAACCATACCGTAGGCTCCTGTTGTGAGCGAAAACACCCCGAGCCCTGGCGCCAAGACCCGCGTCATCGTTGCGGAGGACGAATCGCTGATCAGAATCGACATCGTCGAAATCCTCCGCGACCATGGTTTTGACGTGGTGGGTGAGGCGGCCGATGGAGAGAAAGCTGTTGCTCTGGCCGAAGAACTTCGCCCTGATATCGTGGTCATGGACGTCAAGATGCCGTTGCTGGATGGGATTTCTGCCGCTGAAATCCTCACCAAGCGCCACATTGCCCCCGTCGTCTTGCTGACCGCTTTTTCCCAGCGCGAACTGGTTGAGCGGGCGGCCGAAGCAGGCGCCCTGGCCTATGTCGTCAAGCCGTTCACGCCAAACGACCTTATTCCTGCTATTGATATTGCGCTCACGAGATATCAGCAGATCACCGCACTGGAAGACGAGATCTCTGACCTTGCTGAACGTCTGGAGACCCGCAAGGTTCTGGATCGTGCCAAAGGCATCCTCAACGACACTATGGGCCTCACCGAGCCAGAAGCGTTTCGCTGGATTCAGAAGGCCTCAATGGACCGTCGTCTTTCGATGCGCGAAGTCGCGCAGACCGTGATCGACCAGCTCGCAGAGAGGGCGGCCAACCCCGATATTTAGTGGCCTACTTCGCCGGAGCGTCCTTCAGGAAGTTCGTCATTCTCACCGTGGAGAGCCGGTTCCCTTGCTCGTCACGAATGGTGATTGAATGGGTGGCCAGGGTGCGCCCCAGCACAAGCGCTTCGCACGTTGCAGTGACGACGCCTGCGCTCACAGCTTTCGAGTGTGTCGCGTTGATTTCGATTCCTACAGCGATGCGACCGGGCCCAGCGTGCATTGCCGCAGAAAGAGATCCCAGGGACTCTGCCAACACAACGTGGGCACCACCGTGGAGTAGGCCAATCACCTGGCGGTTACCCTCAACCGGCATCGTGGCCACCGATCTCTCCGCGGATAGCTCCAGAAACGTGATTCCCATCTTCTGGGTCAGCTGGCCACCACCGGTGCCAACGAGTCGCTCGATGAGCTCGGGATCTAGGTTCGGTGGGAAAACGGTCATCAGCGCTCCTGCCCTCTTCTGGCCCGGCGGTAGGCTAAGGCCGTGAACCCCAAGCCTACATTGATGGTCATCGACGGCCATTCTTTGGCTTTTCGAGCCTTCTATGCGCTGCCAGTAGACAGCTTTCAGGCTCCCGATGGTCAACACACCAATGCCATTCACGGCTTTATTTCGATGTTCTTGGGCCTTCTCAAGAAGGAGGAGCCCACTCACGTGGCTGTGGCCTTCGACGTGTCGCGCTTCTCGTTCCGCACGAGGGTCTACCCGGAGTACAAAGCCACACGAGGGGAGACACCCAGCGAGTTCATCGGACAGGTGCCTTTGTTGCAGGAAGCCCTGTACGCCATGGGCGTCACCACCCTCACGAAGGAGGATTACGAGGCGGATGACATTCTGGCGACCCTCGCCACAAAGGGCGCCGACGCCGGAATGGATGTGCTGGTGGTCTCTGGCGACCGCGACACTCTGCAGCTGGTGAATGAGCGAGTGACGGTCTTGTACCCCAGCGCCCGCGGAGTAGCCGAACTCAAGCGCTATACCCCCGCAGCAGTGCTCGAACGTTACGGAGTTGAGCCCCATCAGTATCCGGAAATTGCCGCGCTG
>JBIILX010000031.1:0-14423 GCA_044338275.1 Pontimonas sp. | reverse complement strand
GTCTTCGGTGGAGTCTTCATCGCCATTGGCATCGCCTTGCCGCTGCGCGGCTAGGACAGAGAACCTAGGCTGGTGACATGGACACCACTCCCTTTAGCCTCCGCGGCTCCGCCGCCCTGATTACCGGTGCGGGCAGCGCCAGTGGCATTGGCTTCGCCACGGCCCGGTTGATGGCACAACTCGGTGCGGAGGTGGTCCTCACCGGCGCCAGCGATCGAGTCCTCGTGCGCGCAGAGGAACTGCGCGCAGAAGGACACTTAGCGACCGCCCTGGTCGCTGACCTCACTGCGGATGGGGGAATCACTGCACTCCATCAGGCATCGCTGGCGACCAAGAATCCCCTGCGGATTCTTGTCAATAACGCCGGCATGACGAGCGTGAATGCACCCATGGAGACCACTGGTGAGAGTGCCGGAATTGATGGCACCAGCCGGGAGGCCTTCGAACTGGCTCTCTCACGAAACCTCACCTCAGCGTTCATGGTGACCAAGGCCTTGGTGCCAACACTGAGAGCGATCGGCGATGGCCGCATCATCATGGTGACCAGTGTGACCGGGTCGGTGATGGCGATGAAGAACGAAGTCTCCTATGCGGCATCCAAGGCCGGGCTTCGGGGCCTCATGTCAGCACTGGCCTTAGACGAGGCGCCCCACGGCCTCACCGTGAATGCGGTGGCACCGGGGTGGATCGCCACTGAGTCCCAAACCGATTCCGAAAAGGCAGAAGGCCTAGTCACGCCGATGGGTCGATCGGGATCCCCTGAAGAGATCGCCTCAGCAATCGCCTGGCTCGCAAGCCCTGGCGCCTCATACATCACCGGGCAAACGATCGTGGTCGATGGCGGAAATTCGATCGCAGAAGAGCGTGCTTAGCGGCCTTCTTTGTTCTTGAGCGCCATTCCCGCGAAGAACTCCCAAATCAGGCGGTGGGCGTTGTTCACGGTCACATCTGCGTGGTCATACGCGGGTGCGACCTCCATCACATCGAAGCCCACCACATCGAGCTCGAGAGTGAGCCTGCGAATGATGCGCAGCAAATCAATCGGGGCGAAGCCGCCTGGCTCTGGTGTCCCCGTCGCCGGGGCAAAGCCAGGGTCTAGGACATCGATGTCTATGGATATGTAGGCCTTCGGGCCTCTCGCTTTGGCTTCCTTGATGACATCGTCAAGAACGGGCATGGGGCCCCGCTCCCAGAACTCTTGCATCATGAAGTGCTTGAGCTTGTTCTCGCGCATCCACTTCTGGTCTTCTTCGCCTGGCCAGTAACCGCGCAGGCCAAGCTGCAAGAACCGGTCGCCAGGGATAGCGCCGGATTCGATAATGCGGCGCATCATGGCGCCGTGGCTGGCAAAATTGCCCTCAAGCTCGTAGGCGGTGTCAGCGTGAGCATCGAAGTGGATCATCACCACGTTGCCAAACCCGTGCTTCTCACACACCGCGGTCACTGCGGGGAAGGTGACCGAGTGGTCCCCGCCGAGCACCACAGGAACAATGCCCCGTCGGGTGACTTCGCTCACCCGGTCATAGATGGCCTGGCGAGATTTTTCCCACATGCCATGGCTCGTGATGGCATCGCCGAAATCGACCACGTTCAAGTGGTCAAAGATTTCCACGCCCAAGTCGAGGTGGTACGTGCCAGGGTCATAGGCATTAGCCCGCAGCGCGCGAGGACCAAAGCGTGCACCTGGTCGATTGGTGGTGCTGTCATCCCACGGGGCACCAACAACAGCAATATCGGGCTTGATGGCATCGAGTTGCGACGCTTCGGTCACAAACGGGCGCATGCCAAAGGTGGGGATGCCCTGATAGGACGGGGAATCAAGCTGTTCGCGCATGCCAGGGGGAACAAAATCAGAGGAACTCATGCCCCCAGGCTAAGCGGAAATCGTCCAGACTAGAAGCATGACCACCGTTGACTCCATCATCGAGTCGTTCCCAGAGAAGCAGGCCGCAGCATTAGCCGCGGTCCGCTCGCAGCTTCACGAGCTGTTGCCTACAGCAATTGAAGATTTATCGTGGGGAATGCCGACCCTCCGAGTTCAGGGCATCATCGTGATGTCGTTCCTGGGTTTTAGGCACCACAACAGCCTCTTTCCAGGGCCCGAGGTCCAGGAACTCCTCGGTTCCGCCCTCGATGGGTACACCACCACAAAGGGCACCATTCATTTCGATCAGCACAAGGCGCCACCCAAAGCCTTCCTCCGACAACTGGTGGAAGCGCGTATCACGGTGATCAACAGCACCTTCCCGAAGAAGTCGGGAGCTTTCCTGGAGCTCTATAAGAACGGGGTCGTCAAGGCGCGAGGTTCCTACAAGGGTGACGCCATGCACGGCGCCTGGGCGTTTCATCGCAAGGACGGCACTCTCATGCGCAGCGGTTCTTTCCGCACAGGCGAGCAGGTAGGCACATGGATTACCTACGACCCATCCGGTGCGCCCTATAAAGAAACGCAGTTCTCGCGCTAAAGCCCGTCGGTAATCATTCGGCCGATTGTCCGACAGGCTTCTCGCAGATAGACAGCTGGGTTATCAATCGATTCCTGAATGCTCGGTGCGCTCCCACTAATTTCAATCACCGTAACCCCGGCGATGGGTTGCCTCATCTGAGAAACACCACACACCACCACAACAGGAACGCCCTGTGATCGAGCGTGCTCGATCACCGCTCCCGTGATCTTGCCCCCGAGGCTTTGGGCGTCAAAGGAACCCTCCCCTGTCACCACGACGTCGGCGCCCTCGATGTGATCGCCAACCCCGGTGAGCTCCATCATGGCCGTCGCGCCAGATTCTTGGGATGCGCCAAGGCCTGCCATCGCGGCAAAGGCGAGCCCGCCACCGGCCCCAGCGCCAGGGCGGTCAGCGACGCCGTGACCCACTAACGCGGCAAGACGAGCCAGGCCGGCCTCAAGCAGCGCGACCGCTTCTGGGTTCGCGCCCTTCTGGGGCGCGAAGACCGCTGCCGCCCCGGTGGGACCCAGCAGCGGATTGGTAACATCGGTCAACACCCGCAGGCGGATATTCGCGAGCCTGGGGTCCAGCCCTTGGAGATCAACAGACGCGGCCTTGCAAAGTTGCCCGCCACCCTCGCTAATTTCGTCGCCCTGGTCGTCCAGACCCCGCGCGCCCAAGACACGAAGCATTCCGAAACCGCCGTCAGTCCCAGAGGTCCCACCGACTGTGAGCAGGATTTCTTTGGGATCGGTGGCCAGTGCTTCGCGAATCAGGTGGCCCACCCCAGCGCTCGAGGCTTCAAGGGCTTGGGTGGGGGTGGCGCCGGGCAGAAAACCAAAAGCCTGGGCTGATTCAATGACGACCACACCGTTTCTGCTCGCAAACGACGCAACGACGGGTTGGCCCCAAGAACCGGGAGCCGTGACGGTGTGAATCGTAAACCCGTGGTGAGCAAGGACATCAAGCGTGCCCTCGCCGCCATCGGAGAGGGGTTGCTCAGTGATGGCCGCACCTGGTGCGCTCTCCCGAATGCCCTCGGCCAAAACCTCGACCACGCCAGTCGCGGAGAGGGAGCCCTTGAAGGAATCAGGAGCAAGCACAATCTTCATTGTGTGAAATCATCCCAGGCTTTTCTGCTCTAGCGTTACCGTGTGACCCACCAACAAGACCAGGCTCTCGCCTATCTGCAGGACACCTGCGATGTGATCGCCAAGCTCGCCCTGGCCTATACGCCACCGGTCATCTCTGCCCAACCGCCGGAGCGATACTTCGAGATTCTGGTCTCATCGATCATTGGCCAGCAACTCTCGGTGAAGGCCGCCGACACCATTGAGGCCAGACTGCGCCAGGCTGTCGATTCCATGACGCCAGATGGTCTAGCTGGCCAAGACCTTGAGTTGCTTCGTCAACAGGGGCTCTCCTATTCCAAGGCGAACTACATTCTGGGTCTCGCCGAGGCGTTTGGCACCGGAGTGATCGACCCCCACGCGCTCGAAGCGATGGATCCAGCCGAGGTGAGTGCCGCACTCACGGCCCTCAAGGGCATCGGGCCGTGGACTGCGGAGATGTTCCTCATCTTTGGGATGGGGCACCCAGACATCTGGTCACCCGGAGACCTGGGATTGCGCAAAGCCGTCGAAGCGCACTTTGGCACCGAACAGACATCCAGCGAGGTTGCGAAGCGTTGGGCCCCCTATCGCTCCTATGCAGCACTGTATTTGTGGGAATACGTCGATAAGGGTGAGAACCCCCAGCCTGACCACTGCTGAGAGTGCAGGCTGGACCGTCAGGCCTGGGAACGGTACTCTCGAGCCCATGCGTGCGAGAAGCTGGTTGGCAGTTGTTCTGGGGTCCCTCATTGTGGTCGGTGGCGGCGGCGCACTCGCAGTGGGTGACTACGTCTACCGTGAGGGCACGTCAGTACCGTGCGAAATCAACGACGATGACCTCGCAAATTCACCTGCCTCGTTCACCACACCCCTCGAGGGTCCCTTCCCCGGTGAGGGCTGGAATAAGTGGATTGACTACGACCTCTCCGAGTGGTGGCTTCCAGACACCCCACTAGAAACTGTTCGCATTCTGGTAGCTCCGGACGTGGAGCTCGAAGCCTGGTGGATCAAGGCTGGTTACCCAGCCGCCCAGGAAACAGTGATTGTCACCCACGGCTATGGAACAAGCCGCCGCGATTACAACGCGCTCTTGCCCAGCGCCATGCTTGCTAAGGACGGCTTCAACGTTTTGCTGGTGGACCAGCGCGACACCGGCAATTCCACCTGCGTCGATGGCCGGCACTCCGCCGGCCAGGACGAGTCCGATGACTTTGCAGCAGTCGCCGAGTGGTTGGTTCTGGAGAAGGGCATCGCGCCCGAGAAAATTGGCATGTTCGGTGTTTCGGGCGGTGCCATCGCGACCGCAATTCTGCCGGCGAAGACGGACAACGTGCAGGCCTTCGCGCTAGAGGCGCCGATCTTTGATTTTGCGGAGACAGCCGAGCGCGAGGTGGTGTTCCAAGGCTTCCCCGCTTTCTTGTGGCAGCTTGCTGACATAGCGGCCAAGCTTCGCGGCGTGAACTTGAACGAAACGCCAATCCCGACGGGCATCGAAGCCGCCGGTAATCGGCCGATTCTTTTGCTCCACGGCACGGAAGACCAGCGCCTCGCCTACGAGGGCTCAGTCAAATTCCGCAACTATGCCGAGTCCGTCGGGGTTTCGGTTCAACTAGAGACTTTTGAGGGTGCCGACCACTCCGAAGGAATGCTCTCTGAGACCGACCGCTATGCAAAAGCCCTTACCTCGTTCTTTGACAAGGCCCTTCGCTAGTTAGGAACGACTGCCAAGGCGCCATCGGGGCAATCGCCAGTCGAAGGCGATGGCGAGCATTCGCAGAATCACGATGGCCGCAGCGCCTGCCAAGACAGCAACAACGTCTGGGACGCCAAGAACCAGCAGCCCCCACACCAACCACCCGCCCATGAACGCAATCACGGCGTAGAGCTGGTATCCCTTCACCACCCAGGGGACGTCGTTGACCAGAATGTCTCGAATAACGCCACCGAAGGTGGCAGAAATAACGCCCATCAGTGTTGCCACCAGAGGACTTGCGCCCTCGAGAAGGGCGATGTGGGTGCCAGAGGCCGCAAAGAGTCCGAGACCCAGTGCATCGGGCCATTGCATGGCCCGAGCTGTCGGCTCTAAGTGCCTGGCTCTAATGACGAGTGGGCCGAGCACACTCAAAACAACAACCGCCCACACCCACTCTTCATTGGCAACCCAGAAGAAGGGCCTTCGATCGAGAAGAACATCTCGCAGCGTTCCACCCCCGAGCGCTGTAAGAAAGGCCACTACGACCACGCCCACCAGGTCCAGTCGTTTTTGGGCGGCGACCAGAATTCCCGACACCGTGAACGCCAAAACTCCAACGCCTTCAAGAATCACCAGAAGTTGGCCCAGGGTTGCCTCGTCGAGCGCTATATCCACCAGGCCAGTGTTCCAGACAAAGGTCTCACCCGGCTGATTACAAACGCCACTTCGATAGACTGAGAGTGCCCGGTATGGCTGAACCCAGAGCTTCTGGATGTTCGCATGGGCTTGGAATCACACGGAAAAGAGAAATTAGTCATGACCGACGTCGCTGCATGCCCCATCCAACACGGCTCTTTGACCCAAATGGGCACTTCGAACATGGAGTGGTGGCCCAATGCCCTCAACCTCGACATCCTTCACCAGTTTGATCGCAAGACCGACCCGCTGGGACCAGACTTTGACTACCGCGAGCAAGTCAAGAAGCTTGATGTTGCAGCCCTCAAAAAGGACCTCCACGAGTTCATGACCACCAGCCAAGACTGGTGGCCTGCTGACTGGGGTCACTACGGCGGTCTCATGATTCGTATGGCATGGCACTCCGCTGGTTCCTACCGCACGGCCGATGGCCGTGGCGGCGGCGGGACGGGCACGCAGCGCTTTGCTCCGCTGAACTCTTGGCCCGACAACGCGAATCTCGACAAAGCGCGTCGTCTGCTCTGGCCCATCAAGAAGAAATATGGCAACAAGCTCAGCTGGGCTGACCTGATGATTCTTGCGGGCAACATTGCCTATGAATCCATGGGTCTCAAGACCTACGGTTTCGCCTTTGGCCGTGCCGATGTGTGGCACCCAGAAAAGGACACCTACTGGGGTTCTGAAAAAGAGTGGCTAGCACCGAGCGATCACCGCTATGGGAGCGTTGAGAACCCCTCCTCGATGGAAAACCCGCTGGCCGCAGTCCAGATGGGTCTGATCTATGTGAACCCCGAGGGCGTGAACGGTATTCCAGACCCCCTGAAGACCGCAGGCCAGATTCGCGAGACTTTTGCCCGTATGGCCATGAACGACGAGGAAACCGTCGCGCTGACCGCCGGTGGCCACACCGTCGGAAAGTCGCACGGTAATGGCAGTGCCGCAAATCTGGGCCCAGCACCGGAGGCCGCACCCATTCACGAACAAGGCCTCGGCTGGATGAACCACACAACCCGCAGCGTGGGGCGTGACACGGTCACCTCGGGTATTGAGGGCGCCTGGACCACCCACCCCACCCAGTGGGACAACGGCTACTTCCACCTGCTCTTCAAGTACGAGTGGCAGTTGACAAAGTCTCCCGCTGGAGCACACCAGTGGGAGCCCATCGACATCGCCGAAGAAGATATGCCAGTCGATGTCGAGGACCCCTCGATCAAGCTCAAGCCCATGATGACCGATGCCGACATGGCGATGATTAAGGACCCAATTTACCGGGAGATTTCAGAGCGCTTCTACAAGGACCCCGATTACCTCTCGGAAACGTTCGCTAGAGCGTGGTTCAAGCTCACTCACCGTGACATGGGCCCCAAGGTCCGCTATATCGGCCCCGATGTCCCCTCGGAGGACCTGATCTGGCAGGACCCAATCCCTGCCGGTAGCAGCTCCTATGACGTCACAGGCCTCAAGGCCGCCATCGAGGCCTCAGGGCTCTCGATTGCAGAGATGGTCTCCACCGCATGGGATAGTGCTCGCACATTCCGTGGTTCTGACCTCCGCGGTGGTGCCAACGGTGCACGCATCCGTTTAGCCCCCCAGAAGGACTGGGAAGGCAACGAACCGGAGCGCCTCACCCACGTGCTCTCGGTGCTCGAGCCCTTGGCTGTCAAGTTTGGCGCAAGCCTTGCCGATGCGATCGTGCTCGCGGGAAACATCGGCGTCGAGCACGCAGCGAAAGCTGCGGGCGTGAACGTCACTGTTCCGTTTGCTCCTGGCCGGGGTGACGCAACCCAGGAACACACCGATGTTGAGTCGTTTGAGCCGCTAGAGCCTATTCACGACGGTTTCCGCAACTGGGTGAAGAAGAACTACACCGTCCCCGCCGAAGAGCTGATGCTCGATCGCACCCAGCTGATGGGTCTCACCGCACCTGAAATGACCGCATTGGTGGGTGGCATGCGAGTGCTCGGAACCAACCACGGCGGCACCAAGCACGGTGTGTGGACCCAGAGTGAAGGAGCCCTCACCAACGACTTCTTCGTCACTCTGACCGACATGGCCTATGTGTGGGAACCAGCAGGAGAGAACCTCTACAACCTGCGCAATCGGACCACCGGCAAGGTCGAGTGGACGGCAACCAGGGCCGACTTAGTGTTTGGCTCCAACTCAGTCCTCCGCGCCTACGCAGAGGTCTACGCCCAAGATGACAATAAGCAGAAGTTCGTCCTGGACTTCGTTGCTGCATGGGTCAAGGTCATGAACGCAGATCGGTTTGATCTAGCGTCCTGATGTCGCGGTTGTGGGGCGGGGTCAAAGACCCAGTCCCACATCTGCCCTACTGACCTAAGTCGAATTTCTCGGCTGCACGGCGGTCGTATTCGTTTCGCACCTGGTGGTAGTCATTCCAGGCGTCGTCAGTGATGCCACCCAGGGCAAAACCTACGAGGTTCGGGGTGGAAATGGTTGTGGGGCCGTTCCCAGAGGGACGGCCCCACAACCATTGGCCTTAGGCGTGACCGATAGCCTCAATCTCCACAAACAATTCAGGCTTCACCAGGCGGGAAATAATCAACAGGGTGTTTGCTGGGTACTTTCCATCGGGAAAAAGCGTGGGAAAAATCTCATCACGGACCGCGTAGAAGTCCGGAATGAACTTCTCATGAGTGAGATAAGTGGTGAATTTCAAGACGTGACGCAAAGTCAAGCCCTCTGATTCCATCGCGCGAGAGAGATTCTCAAAAGTCAATTTCGTCTGATCAGCGAATCCCTCCGGAATTTTGCCCTCTGTGGTGATACCCACCTGGCCTGCAATCATGACCACAGAGCCTGATCGAGCGACGTGTGAGTAGTGACCGAGAGGCTTCGCAAGAGTGCTCGGATTTTCGTAAGTGGGTAGTGACATTGTTCTAACCTTCTTTCTCTATGTGACAGATATTGACGAGCGATCCAATTCCTTCAACAGCAACCTCTACAACATCTCCCTCACCCAAAAAACGAGGGGGAGTTCGGAACGCCCCAACACCCAAGGGCGTTCCGGTGGCAATGATGTCGCCGGGCACGAGGGTGAAGGAATGAGACAGTCTGGAAATTAACTCCGCAACTGAGAAAATCATCTCCGACGTGTTCGACTGTTGCATAATCTCCCCGTTTACCCGACTGGAGATGCCCAGGTTCTGCGGATTGGGAATATCGTCTGCGGTGACGACCACTGGACCCAAAGGGCAGAAGGTATCGAGGCTCTTCCCCCGCACCCACTGCTGTTCGGTGGTCTGGATATCTCGAGCAGTCACATCGTTGATGACTGTGTAGCCAAAAACTGCCGCCAGGGCATCCTCTGGTGATACTTCTCTCGTGGTTTCCCCGATGATGACGCCAAGCTCTGCTTCCCAGTCAACCTTGTCAGTCACCGACCTTTTCCAGCGAATGGGCTCCCCATCGGCAATGATCGAACTCGCTTTTTTCGTGAACACAACAGGCGATGTCGGGGGGTCGACTCCAAATTCTCGACAGTGATCCGAGTAATTCAAACCAATAGCAATCACAGTCGGTGGTGAAGCAAAGGGCGCCAGCACTGTTGAAGGTTTCGACACAGTGTGACCGCCCCCCCGCAGCGCTTCAGAAATCTTCGGTAACCACAGCGACGCCTCCGGTATCAGTTCATCAAGCGTTACCGGAGCGCCAGCCAGGATCTCGGGGACGATAAACCCTCCCTCCGACGACTCCACATAAAGCGTGGGGCGATTATGAACCGCAACGTGACTGAACTTCATCGGTAACACCTTTCCTTCATGCGTGAACGGTCTATATTTTTGGGATCCATTAGCGAGCCCATGCAAGAGCCCGTCTCTCGAGGTAGCCAAACGCGAGGGTGTCCACGACTCTCATCAGAACAATGAATACCAAGGCGATAGCAATCATTTCGTCGAAGCGGAGTAGTCGAAACGCTGTGTAAATCTGTGACCCGACACCGAGTGGTTGACTGATTGCTTCTACCAGCACCACAACTTTCCAGCAAAAAGCAAAGGAAGTGCGGGCGGCAACAATCAAGGCGGGTCCCACCTGGCCAATAATGACCTCGGTGAGATAGCGACGCCGGCCAAACCGGTACACCGTGGCCATCCCGTCAAGTTGACTGTCCCGAGACTTGACTGCGCTGTGCACGACGTTCAAGACAAAGGGCAAGACGGCGAGCGCGAGGGCGATGATTCCACTGCTTTCGTCTGTCCCCAGAATAAGAATCGCAAAGATGATGTAAACGGGATCGGGAATAGCCAGAGAAATCACAACCAGCGGTCGGAAAAAGGCCTCAAAGTACTTGTTGAGCCCCATCGCAATTCCGAGAAGACTGCCCACAATGGTGGTCGCCACAAAAGCAATCAAAATCCTGTAGGTCGTAATCCACATGTTCGACAGGGTGGCGGGTTCCGCAATGACCGGCCCCAGCTTCGCCATGACAGCAAAAATGGAGGGCACCCACCCGCCCGAGGCAATTCCCGTGATTTCCCAGACCACCATCAGGATGACTATCGCCACAACGGTCGCCACAACGGATTTCCGCCTTCTGGCGGTGACACTCAACTCCGGAGCCAAATCCATGTTCCGGCTCACCCTTCAGACTCTCCCCACACATCGAGAACGCGATCGACAATGTGGCGCTCGAATTCGGCGAGCTTCGGGTCTTCATAGGACCTGGGCCTAGGGAAAGGGACCTCGACGGTTTCAAGCACCTGGGCGGGGCCTCGAGTCAAAATCACGATTTTATCTGAGAGATAAATCGCCTCCCGAATCGAGTGCGTCACGAACAACGTGGTTCGAGGGTGAGTCTGGTGCAGATTGCTCAAGTGCTGCCTCATGACGCGACCAGTCACTTCATCAAGCGTGCTAAACGGCTCATCCATAAAGATCACCGACGGCTCGATAGCCAATGCCCTGGCTATCGAGACTCTCTGGCGTTGCCCGCCGGAGAGCTTCAGTGGCCATTTGTGCTCGTGCTCGGAAACCTGCAGAAGACCCAGATACTTGTCTATGCGCTCCGCCCACTCGGCTCGGGGAACGCCCGCTGAGGACATCACGATTTCAAGATTCTGGCGGACTGTCCGCCACGGGAGAAGCCGGTGATCTTGAAACACAAAACCGATGGGAACGTCTCGGTTTGGCCCGGCTGCCACATCAACGTCACCGATGAGAGCTGACCCCGATTCTGCGCGGAGCAACCCGCCAAGCACCTGGAGCAGTGTTGATTTACCACAGCCACTGGGCCCAAGAATCGCGACGAACTCATTTTCTTTAACCTCTAGGTCGATTCCTGCTATCGCTGGCTTAACGCCGTCATAGGAGACCTTGAGGTCCCGAATCTTGATGAACCCGCTGGTTGTGACACTCATCTATCTTCTCCTCGCCATCGAAGGGCAAATTTCTCAATGGGCCGGAGAATTAGGTACTCCGAGCCCAACAACAACACCATGAAGGTCAATAGCCACAGGACAACCTGGTCCAGAAGGAACCGGTCAAACGCCTGAGTAAAGCGCCACCCGATACCACTGTTCACAGCGAATATTTCTGCCAAAACCACAACGCGCCAGGCGTGTGCGTACTCGTTCCGGACTGCAGACATGGCGTAAGGGACGAGGTGCGGGACAGCATGGTGCCGCACACCTCGGAGAGTACCGAAATGGTAGGCCCTCGTCATGTCGGTCAGTGGTCTACTCAGGGTCGCGATGCCTTGCCTCAGATTGATGGTGATGAAAGGAAAGCAGGCAATAAGAACGACGAAAATAACACCAAACTCGGAGCGCTTAAAGATCATGAGAGCGAGCAACGCAAGAATCGTGCTCGGTAAACCCACTGCGAGATCAACGTATCGGCTCACTACTGAGCCCCAGAAACGCTCCCGCGCAATGACCCATGCCGCCAGGAAACCTAGAATCACAGCTCCAATGAGCGATCCCACCACCCGAAGAGAGCTTGCGCCGATGTCTGACCAAATATCCCCGGCGAGAAAATCCGGAATAAGGAGCGCCACCTCTGATAACGGTGGAATGAGCCGTTCGTTGGACTGACTACCTAGCGCCCACAAGGCAAAGAATGTCGCGAGTCCGAGGGCCCCGAGAAGAAAAGTGGGGGGGCGGCTAGCGCCCCCCCACCTCCCGAGGCCTCCAGATTTCTGGCGAACCTGCTTGAGGGGCATTACTTCAACAGATCCTCAAGAACAACTGCGACTGGTTCAGTGGGCATTGCGTCAAGCAACACGCCATTGTCAACCATGAGCTGCAGCCATGATGTCAACTGGTCGACATCACCCTGGGTAAACCCTTCCTGATAACAGGGCAGGTCAGCGCAATACGCAATGAAGGCTGCGAGTTCTTCATCATCTCCTGCACTAATCCAGGTCTTGTAGGGCTCCTCCGCGAAGATCTCGTAGTTACTGTCACTAATCACCGTGACAGCTTCCTTCCAGGCCTCCAACACGCCCAAAGCGACCTCTGGGTTTCCCTCAAGCCATGCTTTGCTTGCTGCGAGGTTGGTCAGATATGGCGACCAACCTTCGTTTTCAGCAGCCCAAGCCTTGGCAGGCTCAAAGATGTATCTTCCAGGGCCTTGAATCACTGCGCGCAGTGCGAGGGGCTCATAGTTGATGATTGCATCGACCTCACCGCTAATCAGAAGCTCCGGGAGGGCAGCAGGGCCAACCTCACGAAGGTCATAGTCAGTGAAGAAGTCGATGTCGTAAAGCTCCTTCAACATCAGAGCGATAACCGACGTGGTCCCGCTGTCGACACCAAAGTGACCGACTCGCTTGCCAACCAGGTCTGCGGGCGTCTGATAAGGAGAATCCTCCAACACGACCATGCTCATCATGGTGTTCAAGGTCGGGTAGAAGACGACCATGTCGTAGCCCTGCTGCTGGCCCAGGGTTGCGTTAACTGCATCCTGTTCCACAGCTACGTCTGCGCCACCAATGAGGATGTTCGTTGCTGCAGCGTCGGGGTCAACCTCGACGATTTCAGCCTTGAATCCATACTTTTCGTCAAGACCAAGCTCTTGAATAACCACGAGAGGGATTCCCGCAGGGTCAGCCGAAAAAGCCTGGAACCGAACAGTAGGTAGCTCGGCAGTGGTTGCACTGTCACCAGAAGAGGTATCAGTGCCGGAGTCGCTAGAGGTTGCCCCTCCAGCACACGCAGAGAGTGCGAGGAGGACTGCAGCTGAAAAAGCTCCAACCCCCCCTATTTTCGTTCGAAACATCGTTGTTCCTTTCTTGCGGGTTTGTAGTTGTATTTATCTCTTTAGCTGCCTTCCAGCGCCCCTATTTCTAGGCGGGCTCTGAAATGCGAACCCCCAGCGGCGTCGGGTTGAAGCCGGTGCAGGGGTTATTCTCCTGGGGACAATTGGAAATTGCCACAAGAATGTCTGTTTCCGCCCTCAGCACCATAAAGTCCCCGGCTTGTGAGGGAGGCTCTTGATCGATGGACACACTGCCATCGACTTCAACGGGGTAGCGAAGAAAGATGTTGAAGCACATCGGGACGTCCTCGCGGCCTAACCCCCAGGGCTGAATAGCTTCCTCGAAGTTATCCATGCAGCCTTTTTGGGCTTTGTCCTCGCCGTAGCGAACTTCATCTAGCACTCGTGAACAGGAGCCACAGATAACGTCGTTGACCCCGACTGTGTCCTCAAGAATTGTCATCATGGGTTTAGCCAGGTCTGAATACAAGACATGGCCCTCTTTGATGTAGATCGTGCCATTGAGTTTGGCAGTGTGAGCAGCCCAGAATTTCTCTTTGAGATTGGTGAGGTCATAACAAATTAGGTCGACCGCCTGCTTGCCCTCAAGATCCTCAATGCGCAGGGTTTGGCCCGCCTTCATTTCACGAGCCCAGTTCCCACGGGCCGGAATCACCTCATCCAAAAGGATTTTCACAAAACCACCTCACTTTCGCTACACCGTATATCGTATTTTCTTTACTGTCAAGAAATGGTAGCACCGCCGTGGGCGGTGGCTAATGGTGACGGCAGCGCACGGGTACCGTGCGGTCCGGACGCTCAGGCCCCGGTGCTGCGAATGGCTTCGATTGTGCCTTGAAGGTGCTGGATTGTCAGAATCACAGCGGTCTCTGAGTCCCCCAAACGGTAAGCCTCGAGCATCGCGCGGTGCTCCAGATTAGCCCTCTCGCGCCGATCTGCCCTGCCACCCATCGACTGCACCACCTGAAACATTGACGCATCCCGCAAGGAATCAATAGTCGCTCGCAGCCGACCAGATTTGACAGAACGCCCGAGTGTGGCGTGGAACTGCCGATTTGCTTCAGCCCACGCAGCCAAGGCGGTAGGAGACTCCATCAACTGGCAGAGCTCTTCGGCAAGGAGAAAGTCTGACTCAATTGCTAGGGGCACAGCTTCCCTCACCGCAACGGGCTCCAGAATAAGTCTGAGCTGATAAATTTCTTCAGCCTCGGCGAGTGTCGGCTGGTGGACAACCGG
>JBIILX010000098.1:0-4110 GCA_044338275.1 Pontimonas sp. | reverse complement strand
ACTCGCTAATCAGGCGATTGCCCTGGAACTCTCGGTCACCGAGGAATCGGTGTCCAAGACCATTAACCGCATGATTAAGAGACTTGACCTTCAGACCGGGCCACACATCAACTCCCGCGCAGCTCTAGTTCAGAGTTACTTCGATCTGGTGGGCTCCAACCGATGACCCCTCGTCTGCGAGAACTTAAGGAGCGTGTCGGCGGGCGCTACGCTCTGTCGTTGCCGGTATTCCTGCTTGCGTCACCGTTTTGGATTTTTGGTTTTGTGCTCAATGAACCCGCAAGCTTCAACACTGGCGAGGGTTTCATCCAGGGTCTCGCTATCGCCACTGCGGGCCAACTAGCGATGGGGCTAACCCTGTGGGTCGGCCACCTCACGGTCGGACGTAATCGTGGGACGCGTCCGATGTCACTGACAGCGCTGGCCATCGTATGGTCGGCCTCTGCCCTGGCGCGTATGGCGGTTATGGTTCCCGGCCTCGATCTTTTCTCTCTGGCAGACGATGTCCCGCTAGAGACTCGCCTGATTGTCAGTGTGTTCCTGGCCACCGTGGGGTACGGCATTGGCTCCTACGCGATGGATGGCTTGGTGCGCTTTCGCGAGCAACGAGCCGAACTGCTCCACAATCTCCTGCAAAGCGAAGATCAGCTTCTTGCGCACCGGGGTGCTGTGTCCTCGATGAAGACAGCACTCGTTGAGCGAGTAGAGCAGAAAATGGATGAGTCGCGTCAACCTTCGAACCACGCGCTCGACCAACTGGAGAAAGGCCTGATGGACCGGGCAGACGTGCGGCCTGCACTTGATGAGCTCCGTGGTCTCTCGGAAGACACGTGGCGGAAGATCAGCGACGACTTGTCGTTGAGCGCGCCAGGGATAGTGCCGCGAATCCGGCTTCTCGAGTTCCTCACACTTTTTGCAGGTTCCGGGCCATTCCGCTTGCCGCTAATCGCCTTGGTGACCCCGTTCCTCTACGCGATCGTCTATTCGCGTGTTTTTGACGGGGTAACTGGCGCCGTAGTTTCTCTCGCATGGTTCGGCGGAGCCGTTGTCTTTGGGTTGATAGCGAACTGGATGTTGGCCAGGCTGCCGCGCTTTGTTGTCCCCGCAATGCTTGCCAGTGTGGCTGTGATGATCTTCTCCTCGGTGCCAGTCATCGCCCTGGCAGACTTTCTGGGCGCCTCTTCCGCCTCACCAGCTCGCGTCATCAGTGTCCATGCAATCTCGCTCATTGTGGTCATGGTCGCCTCACTTCCGCCCACCGTGACTATTGCGCGGCAAACGGTTCTCGACAACCTCCAAAAATACATGGACCGCTCAACTTTGGAGAAGCTCCACGTAGAGAGCCAACTAGCGATTGCCAGCCAGAAACTTGCGAGCCAACTCCACGGAGACGTGCGAGGAAACTTCCTCGCTACCATCCTGAATCTCCAGCGCCACATTGACGAGGGCCAGGTTGATGAGGCGCTCTCTGCTATTCGGAAGCTGCGGTTGTCTCTCGCGGAACGACTGGATGTGCTGGCTGACGACGACAACGACCTCGAGGCTCTGACCCAGTTCATCTCAAACTGGTCGGCAATCTTGGATGTGTCTTTCGACGCCCCGCTCGCGAGTGTCCCCGAGGAATTCCTGCCCGCGGTTCACACCGTGGTGGTCGATGCCATCAACAATGCTGTTCGTCACGGTGACGCTGACTGGGTGCGTATTGGATTCGCGCTCGAAGGGGATGCTCTGGTGCTGAACATCCGCAACAACGGAACTGACCGGCCCGGGAGCCGAGTGGGCCTTGGCACCCTGCATCTCAATCAATTAGCGCCGGATAAGTGGTCGCGCTTCTCTACAGAGCAAGGGATTGTGCAGCTCGTCGTGCGGCTCGAGCGAGCACACATCAGCGCACTGTCAGGCCGTGTCTAAATCAGCGTGGTGCATCACCCACTGATGCATCACAATCGCAGCGGCCGCGCTCGCATTCAATGACCGCGTCGAGCCAAACTGTGTGATTTCAACAACCATCGACGCTGCCGCCAGCGCTTCCGGGGACAAACCTGGGCCCTCCTGGCCAAACAACAGAATGCACTCCTTCGGCAACACGACCTTGTCAATGGGCTTCGACTCCGGAACATTGTCGATGGCAACAATCGGGAGCTTTCGGTCCTTCGCAAAGCGAACCAGCGCCTCCACAGTGTCGTGATGGAAAACGTGCTGATACCGATCAGTCACCATCGCACCACGTCGATTCCAACGCTTACGACCCACAATATGGACGGTGTCTGCGAGGAACGCATTGGCCGTGCGGACAATCGACCCGATGTTCAGATCGTGCTGCCAGTTCTCAATCGCCACATGAAAGCTGTGGCGTTTGGTGTCTAGATCCGCAACGATGGCCTCCATGGTCCAGTAGCGATACTTATCGACCACGTTACGAGAATCCCCACTGGCGAGAAGATCCTGATCAAAGTGCGGATCGGTGGGCAGTGGCCCAACCCACGGCCCCACCCCGTGGGTGGACTTCTCTGGATGGTTCTCTTCGCCAGTCACGGTCTCTAGCCTAGGCACCAGGCGCTAGCCTGTGGGCATGCCTTCGCTCGCCTGGGATCCCGATGGGCCAAATCTTCTCCTCCAGGGCGACAATCTTGAGCATCTTGGCGCGATCCCGGATGGTTCAATCACCCTCGCGTATTTAGACCCGCCCTTTAACACCGGGCGAACCCAGGTGAGAAAAACGACCTCAGCCCGTTCGGGAGGCGAGGGCACACGGGGTGGATTCGGTGGCCGCCTGTATGACCTCACACTGGAGAAACTGCTCAGTTACGACGACATCTTCGCTGATTACTGGGCATTCCTGGCACCAAGGCTTGAGGAAACCTGGCGAATACTCTCTCCACGGGGGACGCTCTATCTCCATTTGGACTGGCACGAAGTGCACTACGCGAAGGTCGCGCTAGACATGATTTTTGGGCGCGAGAACTTCCTGAACGAGATTATCTGGGCCTATGACTACGGCGGGAAAACCAAGAAGCGGTGGCCCACCAAACACGACACGATCTTGGTGTACGTGAAGGACCCGGAGAATTACATCTTCAACTCGGAAGCCATCGACCGCGAGCCCTACATGGCCCCCGGCCTAGTCGGCGCCGAGAAGGCGGCCCGTGGCAAGTTGCCCACCGACGTCTGGTGGCACACCATCGTCAGCCCCACCGGTCAAGAAAAGACCGGCTATGCGACGCAGAAACCCCTGGGAGTTTTGCGCCGCATCATTCAAGCCTCCAGCAACCCCGGAGATTGGGTCGTGGACCCGTTCTCCGGGAGCGGCACGACAGCTCACGCCGCTGCGGAACTGGGGCGACGATTTGTCGCCATTGATGCCCACCCAGACGCTCACACCATCATGGCCGAGAGGCTTGCGCCCTACCTCTAATCGACGAGGTCGCCCTGGAGGGTGCCCCCGGATGAGCGGAGGGCAAAGCAGTAGACGCCGCGCTCACCCTGTGCCCACTGCTCCTCACTGGCCGGATACGAGTAATCAACAATCAGGTCGTCGTAGTCGGTGGCGATGCTGTAGTCGATCCGTTCCGTAACATCGCAGGTTTCGCGGGCCAGTTGTGCGACCTCATCGACACCGGGATAGGGGTCCTCCGCACGATTCGAGAGCAACCGGGCGGAAATGAGTTGAGCGTCATGGGTCGCTTCACACCCCACCACGGTGAACTCTTCGGCGAATGCCCCCGCAAATCCAGACATGCACTCACCGCCGCGAAGCTCATCCCATGCCCACACCCCGGGTTCCATGGGAACCCCCGAGAGAACTGGGAACTCCATTACTGGAACCTCGGCCTGTTCTTCAGAAGTCGCGCCCCCGTCATCCCTGGAGAGTGACTGTCCGAGAAGAAACGCGCCGGCAAGGATTGCAACAATCACCAGGGTGCCAAGAATCCAGAGCCCAATGAAGATGCTTTGCCCGGTGGCCGTGGAGGTCAAACGCTTCCTAGGCGGACCTGCCGCTCGGGATTCCTCGATTGTCACTTAGAGGCCTAGGTCATCCAGGCTGATAGCCGCGCGATAGGGGTATCCGGCGTCTTCGATGACCCGGTCGGCCCCGGTCTTGCGATCAAC
>JBIILX010000097.1:0-4154 GCA_044338275.1 Pontimonas sp. | reverse complement strand
TAGGCGGACCTGCCGCTCGGGATTCCTCGATTGTCACTTAGAGGCCTAGGTCATCCAGGCTGATAGCCGCGCGATAGGGGTATCCGGCGTCTTCGATGACCCGGTCGGCCCCGGTCTTGCGATCAACAACAACACACACGGCAACCACTTCAGCGCCCTCTTGTTCCAGTGCCTTCGCTGCTGCGAGGGGTGAGCCACCCGTGGTCGAGGTGTCCTCGACGACGACCACTCGCTTGCCCTTCACATCGGGGCCCTCGACCTGTCGGCCACGACCGTGGTCCTTAGGTTCCTTCCGCACCACGCAAGCGTCATAGGTTTTTCCCGCGAGGACGCCGCGGTGCATAATCGCTGTCGCGATGGGGTCGGCCCCCATGGTCAAGCCGCCGATGATGTCGACAGGCTCAAACTCGGCCAGCAACTCCAGCATCACATCGCCGATCAATGGGGCAACGCGGTGGTCGAGGCTGACCTGTCGCAGGTCAATATAGAAGCTGGCTTTCTTGCCGCTGGTGAGGGTGAAGTCACCGTGGTGAACGGCTTCTCTAGAGATGAAACCAATGAGCTCGTCCCGTGCGCTTACCATGCGTTTAGTCTACTGAGGCGCTTTAGGCTGGGGGGGTGAGGATTGCCACCTGGAACGTCAACTCCATCCGAACGCGCAAGCACAACGTTATTGAGGCCTTGCACGCGTATGACATCGACGTTCTCGCGATGCAAGAAACCAAGTGCCGCGATGACCAGTTCCCCTATGAAGATTTCGAGGCCGCCGGCTATGAGATCGTGCACCACGGCCTCAACCAGTGGAACGGGGTGGGCTTTGCTTCCCGGTTGCCACTGACTGATCCAGAGGTGGGCTTCCCCGGAATGCCAGGCTTCACCAAGAACCCCGATGAGCCCGCTGCCCAAGAAGCCAGAGCTCTCTCTGTCACGGTCGAGGGAATTCGACTGTGCAGTGTGTATGTGCCAAACGGGCGCGGACTGGATGACCCCCATTTTTCCTACAAGCTCGCCTGGCTGGACGGCCTTGCCTCGGCATGGAATGGCTACCGGGCTTTGCAGGATGCCTTGCCTCTAGCCGTGCTCGGGGATTTCAACATTGCGCCGCTCCCCGCAGACGTGGGGGACCCCGCTTTTCTGATTCCCGGCACCACCCACACCTCGCCAGCAGAGCGCAGCGCGCTGGATGCTTTCCTAGCAACGGCCGGACTCACCGATCTCGTCCGGCCGAGCGTCCCAGAGGGATTCACGTTCTGGGATTACACCGGAGGCAAGTTTCCGAAGAACCATGGGCTGCGGATCGACTTCGTTTTTGGCTCCTCCGAGCTCGTGGAGCTTCTCTCGGGGGCAGAAATTCTGCGCGACACCAGGAGGGGCGAGGGACCCAGTGACCACGTTCCCGTCGTTGTCGAACTCGCCACGGAGGATGACGACCGCCCCATGGTCTTTTAGGCCCCACCACGCAATATTTTTGCGTTGAAACGGTCAGATTCGCGCGTGAATTGTGTAAAGCGCACCCATGCGCACGTGAACCCCTGCTTACACTGAGCCAGACGCTCATTTTGTGCCAAGGAGGACGCTATGGAGACGACGATGTCGACCCGCCCCTGGAGCGCTCACGACATTCGCGATTCGACCCACTGGCAGACCATCAAGGATTCGTGCACTGCTCTTCAGGGCATGCAGATCAAAGATGGCAGCATCCCGGATCCCTCGCACCACGCTGGGGCGGCAACCGCGGTGGATGCCCTCGTTCAGGCAACGTCTGCTCTCGCTCCCTACGTTCCCCACGATGCCGCTTACCTCGAAGCGCTCGCTGCGGACTGCGCCGCCTGGGTTGAGGGTGGCTTTGGTGTCCCCGACTTTTATGACTCTCTGGCTCTTTTTCACCCCGAGGCGAACCGAGTCGATGGTGCAGTCCACGTCGTTGTTTTCCCGATGTATACCCAGAACGGGTCGACAAACCGCTTCTTCGAAGCGGTTCTGTGTGAAACCATCTGGCCAGACTTCGTTTCGAACCTGGAGAGTGGTTCCTACGGAAACTTGATGTTCGTCCCTTTGCGGTTCATCGACTTCACCACGGGATATGACACCAAC
This sequence comes from Pontimonas sp., assembly GCA_044338275.1. GTDB lineage: Bacteria > Actinomycetota > Actinomycetes > Actinomycetales > Microbacteriaceae > Pontimonas. The sequence continues at coordinate 2,060 of JBIILX010000097.1, read as the reverse complement.
TCTGCGGTGTTGTTCCCGGAGTCCGTGGCAGTAACGCCTCGGGTGCCAGCTGATGCACCTGAGGGAACCGCACCCGCGCTACCTGCCTTCACATGGGGTGGGATCTTCGCCGATCGCGAAGGTGCCAGGTTTAGAACTGTGGTCAAGCACGCAGTCGAGGTGACCCACCTCGAACTGCCCCTCAACGCCCAAAGACTTCTCGAGGAACAGAAACTCACCGAAGAAACATTCGTGATGTGGGATTTGATCCACGATCGCACCCACATGCGGGGGGATCTGCCCTTCGACCCCTTCATGATCAAGCAGCGCATGCCCTTCTACCTCTACGGGCTCGAGGAACTCCGGTGTGATCTCACCGCTTTCCGCGAGGCAGTGACGCTGATGCGCGACCCCAAGACAGACGAGAAGACTCGCACGCACGCCGAACTCGTCCAGTACGCGGTGGTGTTTGACCGCATCTTCCGTTTCCCACTGACCGGTGGCAGAGTGCGCAACTACGACAGCGTTGCCGGGCAACTGCTCTTCGCATGGATGCACCAGCACCACGTCCTGCACTGGACCGACACCAGGCTCACCATCGATTGGGACGCGATGCCCGACACGGTCGTCGAACTCTCTGACCGCATCAACGAGCTTTATTGGGCATCCATCGACCGTCCCAAGATCGTGCACTGGATTGCTGCTCACGAACTTGTCAGCGAGGTGTTGGCCCCCCATCCAGCCTCACGCTTCTTGGCCAGGGACCTTCCTCTCGAGGGAACCCCCGGAGACATCACCGATCAGGTGATGGATGACGAATTCCCGCTCTCCATGTTCTATGAGGCCCTCTCCAAGAAACTCGCGCCCACCATCGAACAGACCGCTGGAATCACCGGAACCAGCGGAATCTAGTCGCCTAACTGTCATGATGGTCTGGTGAGACTCCATAATCCTGACTGGCGCGGTTTTGCCAGCGATAACTATTCCGGTGTTCACCCGGAGGTGTTGGTTGCCCTTGACGAGGCCAACCAGGGCCACCAGGTGTCTTATGGAGAAGATGACTACACCGAAGCACTAACACAGACCATTCGCGAGCATTTTGGTGCGAAGGCTGAGGTCTTTCCGGTCTTCAACGGAACCGGCGCCAATGTTGTCGCTCTCACAGCCATGATGCCGCGCTGGGGCGCCGTGATCTGCAGTTCCCTCGCCCACATTCACACCGACGAAGGTGGCGCTCCTGAACGCGTCAGCGGCCTCAAACTCTTCACGGTTCCTGTTCCCGAGGGCAAACTGACGCCCGAATTGATTGCGACCGAAGCCTTCGGCTTTGGCGACGAACATCGTGCACAACCACTGGTTGTCTCCATCACCCAGAGCAGCGAGCTTGGCACCGTCTACACGCCAGACCAAATTAAGGCCATCACGACCTTCGCCCACGACAAAGGCATGCTCGTTCATATGGACGGTGCGCGACTCTGGAATGCTGCAGCGAGCCTGAATCTGCCCTTCCGTGCTTTCACCACAGACGTGGGAGTTGATGTTCTGAGCCTAGGTGGCACCAAGAATGGTCTCCTAGGCGCTGAGGCAATTGTTGTCCTCAACCCCGACGCAGTCGACGGTCTTATCTATCTGCGCAAACTCAGCATGCAACTAGCCAGCAAAATGCGCTTCGCAAGTGCCCAGATTCTTGCGCTCTTCCGTGATGACCTGGGTCTGCGCTCCGCCCGTCACGCCAACGCAATGGCCTCAACCCTGCGGTCCACTCTCGAGGAGCGTGTGGCCTCAGGAGCAATTTCAGGGCTCGGCTTCAGTGCACCGACCCAGGCCAACGCGGTCTTTGCTCTTCTCGACAACGCCATTGCGGACCGAATCCGCGAAAAGTTCCGGTTCTATGACTGGGACCGAGCGAAAGGCGAAGTCAGGTGGATGTGTTCCTTCGACACCACCGAAGACGACATTTCACGCTTCGTCGAGGCGATCACTAGCGAACTTCAGGCGTAGCTAGCGCTTCCCGAGACGCTCTGCCCGAGCGGCCGCCGAACGCGAGGCGCTTGCTCTCTTTCCTGCAATTTCTCTGACAG
>JBIILX010000096.1:0-4171 GCA_044338275.1 Pontimonas sp. | reverse complement strand
ATCCCCTCGGGGTTTTCTGCAGAGGGGGTGGGCGCCTCTTCAGGAGCGAGCGCCGGGGTGGACACCGGAACAAACCCCTCGCCGATTTTGATGCCATCGCTTTGCATGTTGAGGGGGCCAGGTCCGGGCGGACGGAGCGAGGAAATGATGAAGACGGTGATGACCGCGATGATGGCGATAATGCCAACCGCGAGTGAGCTCTGAACCAGGACCTTGTTGCGCTTGGCCTTCTTCGATTGCGCCTCCCGGAGCGTGCGGGCCTTGTCTCTGGCCTCTTGGCGCTTCTCGTTTTTTGTGGGGCGCGATTGGGAATTCATCGAAACTCTCTTTTCAGCAACATCGTCTGTCTCGGGTGTTTGACCCAGACTGGCAAAGATTTTCTCAACGGAAGCTGAGAGGTGCCAAGGGGCAATACTAACGCCGAAAGCGTGGACTTGGCTACTTGGGAGACGGGACCCCTGTGAACCTGGCATACTGAGGGGCGGTGCGCAGCGAGTCTGCGGACTATCTATTCACAACGGATCGTCCGGCACGTACCTGCCGGTGGAGGAGAAAAATCATGGCGTCAGTAACATTTGACAAAGCAAGTCGCATCTACCCGGGAACCGCTAATCCCGCAGTGGATTCCCTCGATCTCACCGTCGATGACGGGGAGTTTCTCGTACTCGTAGGCCCTTCTGGTTGCGGTAAGTCCACATCTTTGAGGATGTTGGCAGGCCTCGAGGAAATCAACTCCGGACGCATTCTTATTGGTGACCGGGATGTTACCGATGTCGCCCCCAAGGATCGCGACATCGCGATGGTGTTCCAGAACTACGCCCTCTACCCGCACATGAGCGTTGCCGAAAACATGGGCTTTGCTCTCAAAATCGCCGGCGTCAACAAGGACGAGCGAATCGCACGAGTCGTCGAGGCAGCGAAACTCCTTGACCTCGAGCCCTACCTCGACCGCAAGCCGAAGGCACTCTCCGGTGGTCAGCGTCAGCGAGTCGCCATGGGTCGCGCAATCGTGCGCGAGCCCCAGGTCTTCTTGATGGATGAGCCGCTGTCCAACCTGGACGCGAAGCTTCGCGTCCAGACCCGCACCCAGATTGCCTCCCTCCAGCGCCGGCTCGGTGTCACTACCGTCTACGTGACGCACGACCAAACCGAAGCGCTCACCATGGGTGATCGCATCGCTGTATTGAAGGACGGTGTCCTCCAGCAGGTGGGAACTCCACGGGATCTCTACGAAGCCCCTGCTAACTCCTTTGTGGCAGGCTTCATTGGCTCCCCTGCTATGAACCTCTTCGAGGCCGACGTCGTCGAGGGCGGCGTGCAGTTTGGCACGGCAACCGTCAAGGTGGACAGAAAAACGCTCGCCGGCGCTAGCGGCAACCGCGTCACCGTGGGCATTCGCCCCGAAGACTTGACTGTCTCGAAGACTGGCCAAGGCTTGCAAACGACTGTCGAGCTCGTCGAAGAACTCGGTGCCGATGGCTACCTTTATGGAAGCACGCAGGTCAATGGCGAGAACATTGATGTCGTCGTGCGAGTCGATGGTAGAAACCACCCGGTTGCAGGAGACAAGATTTCTCTCCTGCCAGTCGAACACCACATTCACGTTTTCGACACAGTGACCGGAGTGCGTCTCACCAAAGAAGCCATCTCCGCTGGTTCTTAGACCTGTGTGGAGTGCGGGGAGCAAAACACCCTCCCCGCACTCCACAACGAAGGCAGGAGCATGAGCGCTTCGCTCTCGATTACGGCCTCCCTAACGAGCCCCGAGCTTTTCGAGCTTCCGTGGGAACTGCCCCTTGAACAGTGGCCTGACAAAACGGTCGCCGCACTTCCCAAGGGTATTTCCCGCCACATCGTGCGTTTTATTCATATGGGCGCTCACATTGTGGCGGTCAAGGAAACCACGGAACCCCTGGCGGTTCGCGAGTACGAGATGCTGACAAAGCTTGCCAAGCTTGACGTTCCCTGCGTTGAACCCGTCGCCATCGTCTCTGGCCGCACCGATCGCCACGGTGCGGCGTTACCCACGGCCCTGGTCACCAGGCATCTCCGTTTCTCCCTCCCTTACCGGGCGCTCTATTCACAAACGCTCCGGCCTGACACGGCGACCAGACTCGCTGACGCCCTGGCGGTGTTGCTAGTTCGCCTACATATTGTTGGATTCTTCTGGGGTGACGTGTCCCTGTCGAACACTCTCTTCCGCAGGGACGCTGGGGCTTTTGCCGCCTACCTTGTCGATGCTGAGACCGGAGAGTTGATGCCAGGCAGCCTCTCAGACGGGCAAAGGGAGAACGACCTCGAGATCGCCAGAATCAATGTGGCAGGCGAACTTCTCGACCTCCAAGCGGGTGGGCGCCTCGATGACGACATTGACCCCGTCGCCGTCGCACAGTCGATCATTGATTCCTATCGGCTGCTCTGGAAGGAACTCACCGGCTGGGAGAGCTTCGACCAGTCGGAACGCTGGCGAATCTCTGAACGCGTCCACCGCCTCAACGAACTGGGGTTCGATATTGAAAACCTCACCATTTCCAGCAACGAGGCAGGCACGAAACTTGAGATTCAGCCCAAGGTCGTCGACGCCGGTCATCACACCAGGCGCCTGTTGCGCCTCACCGGCATTGATGCCGGTGAGAACCAAGCCAGGCGCCTACTCAACGACCTGGACTCCTACATGGCGTACCACTACGCCCAGGATGAGGTCGACGAAGAGATGGTTGCCCACGAGTGGCTGAGCGAGGTCTATGACCAAGTCATTCGCTCTATTCCCAAGGAATACCGGGGAAAACTCGAACCCGCGGAAATCTTCCACCAGTGGTTAGAACACCGTGCGTCGCGGTCCCAGAAAGAAGACCGCGACATCACCCGCGAGGAAAGTGTTGCTTCCTACATTGACGAAGTGCTAAAGCACCGAAGGGATGAAGCGATGGTCACAGGACCGCCCACCGAGGCGATCACCATGCCAAACCCCACGATTGAGCTCAACTGGCGGGATCGGGTCTAAAGGCTCTTGCCCGCGAGAAAGCGCCCTCTCGTGATCTCATAGAGAACAACGCTGGCCGCGATTCCAGCATTCAACGATTCGGCATTGGAACTAATCGGGATGGTGACAATGGCATCACAGGTCTCGGTAATAAGCCTCGAGAGCCCCTTGCCTTCGCTGCCCACAACCAAGACGACCGGCGCTGTACCAAAATCCATGCCGGGGGTGGGAACATCCCCTCCACCATCGAGTCCCACCACCATGTATCCGCGCTCTTGAAACGCTTTGAGCGTTTGGGTCAGATTCGCGGCCATCGCCACGGGGGTGCGGGCAATCGCCCCGGCTGAAGTTTTCCAGGCCGCAGCGTTCACCCCAACCGAACGGCGCTTGGGAAGAATCACGCCGTTGCCCCCAAACGCGGCAACGGAGCGAACAATCGCACCAAGGTTCCTCGGATCTGTCACGCCATCAAGCGCCACAAAGATCGGCGTTGATGTGTGCTTTTCTGCCTTGTCGGCCAGTTCCATGGGGTGCACGTAGTTATACGGCGGAACGCTGAGCGCGATGCCCTGGTGCACGGTGTCGGGACCGGTCATCCGGTCTAGCTCTGGCCTCGGGATCTCTAGGAGAGGTAAACCACGCTTATTTGCCAGCGCCAGAGTTTCCCGAACCCGGTCGTCCATGTCGATTTTGGTGGCGAGATGGAGGCTGATGGCAGGAATCTTTGCCCGCATCGCTTCGAGAACGGAGTTCCGACCAGTCACGAGCTCTGTGTCAGCGCTCAGTGGTCGAACAGTGCGCCTGGCTGGCGCCGCGCTAGAGGAAGCTCCATGCCGGGCTTTGGCGTTATCTAAACGCTCCTTGGCAGCTTTCCTTTTGCCGGCTGGGTGCCACGATCGGTCTTCAGCTTTGGGTGTGGGGCCTTTGCCCTCAAGAGCCTGGCGGCCATGGCCGCCAGTGCCGACGGTCGGGGTCTTCTTGGTCTTGCGCGCTGCGGGGTGACCTTTCTTAGCCACGAACACTCCAGGTGCTTCCCGAGGCGCCATCGTTCACGTCAATGCCTGCACGGTCCAAAACATCGCGCAGCGCATCGGAGAGTTCGAAGTTTTTCTCCGCTTTCGCGTGCCATCGCAATTCGATGATTGATTCCACTAGTGATGCCAATGCCCCATCGCCTCTCGATGACCC
>JBIILX010000095.1:0-4196 GCA_044338275.1 Pontimonas sp. | reverse complement strand
GCCCGCCCTCGCTCAATGGGCTAACCCGCATGGCGTGGACCGCAAGCGATCGGGTTGCAGTAGTCACCGAGCCCGGCCTCTTCTCGGTCGCGGCAACCCAGAGGGCGTTTCGAGCCATCGATGAGTTGCGTCGCGGTGTCTCACCCCGACTACAGCCGCTTGGCGTAATCGTCAACCGCGTTCGACCTCAATCCATCGAACACCAATACCGCATCGACGAGTTGAAGCAGATGTTTGGAACGCTCGTTCTCCAACCAGAACTTCCCGAGCGCGTGGCGCTGCAACAGGCTCAAGGTGCAGCGAGCCCGCTTCATGTATGGCCGGGCGAAAGCGCCGAGGAAATGGCGCTGAACTTCACCCTGCTCCTCGACCGAGTAATTCGGTCAGTGCAGATTATCGACTAGGAAGCGCGCTGGCTACGGCGCTTCGCGAGCTCATCGCGAGGATCTGCTCCCGCTTCACTGACCTCAACAGAAACCAGTGAGGACTCAACTTCGCGCAGGACTTTGCCCACAGCAATCCCGAAGACGCCCTGGCCGCGGCTGACAAGGTCGATAACTTCGTCGTTTGACGTACACAGGTAGACGCTCGCGCCGTCACTCATCAGAGTTGTTTGGGCAAGGTCGTTAATTCCAGAGGCCCGCAACTGGTCAACAGCAACACGAATCTGTTGCAGTGAAATTCCCGTGTCGAGAAGACGCTTCACGAGCTTCAACACCAGGATGTCGCGAAACCCATAGAGCCTCTGCGTTCCAGAACCCTGCGCGCTCTGCACAGTCGGCTCAACCAGCCCGGTGCGAGCCCAATAATCAAGCTGGCGATAGGTAATTCCCGCCGCAGTGGCCGCGATTTGACCGCGGTAACCCTGCTCTTCGGTGATAACTGGCATGCCGTCGGTGAACAGAAGATCCTTGGCATAGCGCTCCGTGGTGTTATCGGAGGAATCCATGTGTCACCTAACCTTCATCTTCAACTTGACCCTGAAGGGCGCTTGTTCACGATACCGGCACAAAGGCCAATTGCTTCATCGGCAACGATAACGCCGCTGGGCGTGTCGTGGGAAGCTCTACGACTCTAGTCGGTTCAGTGCATCGTGGGTCAGCACACTCCGAAGAGTCGTCAAGATTCCCGAGAGCTCGCGACCCTTGTCGCGCAATTCCGGCGGAGACATGGACCGGGTCGACCCGTTGGCGGCATTGACGGCCTGAGAAATAAGTCCAACCTCACGGTCGACAGCTAAACGCATGCCTCTGAGATGACGGGGCTCCAAGCCAAAGCTCGATGCTTCAACAATCGAGGTGAGAACCACCAGGTCGGAGCCGGTGTAGACCTTCTTGGGTTCAATGAGACCAGCGGTGACTGCGCCCTCAAGAAGAGCGGTCGACGCCTTCGCGGCGTCGATGATTTCGGCCTTGGTGTAGCGGGCCTGGTCATCTCCAAGCGGCGCACCGTTTGCCCCGTTACCCACTGGCAACGACGGGTTCTTGCCCGCGTCGCGATCATCGAGATACGCCTTGATGACCTTCAAGGGGAGGTACTGATCACGCTGAACAGTCAAAACAAAACGGAGGCGGTCCACGTCCTCGCTCGAATAGGTTCGATACCCAGCAGGGGTGCGACCAGGAGCAATGAGGTCACGGTCTTCCAAGAACCGGAGCTTCGAGGGTGAGAGCTCGGGAAATTCCGGGGTGAGCTTCGCCAGGACTTGCCCAATCGAGAGCAACGACTTTCTAGGGACCGAGGAGGCGACGTCGATCCGCGCACGAGCAACACTCACTGCGCGGACCTCGCAACATCAACATCAGCGCGCGAGGGGAAGAATGTCATGCGGAACTTGCCAACCTGAACTTCGGCGCCATCGTGCAGCAGAGCTTGGTCAATGAGGACCCCATCAAAGTAGGTGCCATTGAGGGAGCCCATGTCTTTAACCTCGAAGGCGGTGCCGTGGCGAACAAACTCGGCGTGACGACGAGACACGGTCACGTCGTCAAGGAAGATGTCGGCTTCAGGGTGGCGGCCTGCGACGGTGGAATCCTGGTCGAGGAGAAACCGGGCGCCCGCGTTGGGACCTTTACGAACGATAAGGAGAGCTGAGCCAGAGGGAAGGGCGGCGATAACTTCCTGCTCTTCGAGGGAAACACCAGATTCCAGGTTTTGCAGCTTCTGCTGGAAATCCGGACCAAACTTCTCTGTTTGGTCGGGGGGCTGCGGATTTTCCGAGCCCTTAGGTGTCTCGCTCATCACACTCCCTCGTTGAACGAGTTCACCCTATCGGAAGATTTACCTCTCTTGCGAGTCGCCTCCTTCGCAAGACGAATCGCATCAAAGAGATACGAAAACCCCACTACCCAATAGAGCACCACGGCCAAGACAGCGATAGGCCAGGCAACCGCCATCAAGGTCTGACCGACCGACACGGAGACGTGCTCTGTGACCATCACGCTCAACAAAAACAGAGGCAGCACGAACAGCAGGCCGAAGGTCGCGACCTTGCCCCACCACTTGACGGGCAAGGTCGCATGGCCGTAACGGGACATGACGATTCCACCCACGCCCAAGAGCGCGTCTCGCAGCATCACTGCGACAACGAACCACCACGGCACGACACCTTGGATGGCCAGTGCGACGACCGTGGCGGCAATAAAAAGACGATCGGCCAAGGGGTCCAAGAACTGACCAAGACGCGTGATCTGATTCATGTGCCTGGCGATCATGCCATCGACAAAGTCGGTCAACACCGCCGCGACGAGAAGGACGAGCGCTGCCAGCAGCTGATCCTGAACGACCAGGTAGAGAAACACCGGGATGGCCATCAGCCGAATGACGCTGACAAGGTTGGCGAGCGTAAATATCTTCGAGCTCACGTCAGTGTCAAGGCTCATGAGCCCAGTGTAGGAGCCACAAGGCGATTGCCAGTCATTTCTCAGGTGAATTCTTTGTCTCAATCCCCGAAAAGCCAATCCGCTCCCCCTACCATGAAGCCATGTCATGCATCAGGTTCAACACCACCGCCCAGCGCCAGCAGCTCTCAGGCGAGACCCGCCTCGCCGGGGATGACCCCGTTGCGTCATTCCTCTCCCCCACCATCACCGAGTCCAAGGTGGAGCGGATTCGTCGTCTGTCCACAGACGCCAACCCCAAAATTCGCGAGAGCGCTGCACTCTCCTACCATGCCCCCCTCGAGGTTTACGAGGCGCTCGCACAGGATCCAGACGCCGGAGTACGCGCCTGTCTTGCGCGTAACCAGGCAACCCCGTGTGACGTTTTGCGCACCCTCGCCAAAGACAGCGATGAGACCGTTCGCGCTTTCGTCGCCATCAACTACAGCGTCCCGGCTGACGCGATGGAGCTCCTCTCCGCCGACACCAGCCCCACCGTTCAAAAGCTCGTCGCATGGAAGGCATCGCTTCGCGAGGATGCCGATTTGATTCCAGCCTAAGCACGAGCCACGTGGCGAAGCACGGAGAAATCGCGTGCGAGCGCGACTAGCCCTCTGTGCCCAGTAGTTCTTCCAGGAGCGTTTCGATCCGATTACGGATGTCATCCCTAATCACCCGCACCCGCTCTAAGTCTTGTCCTGCGGGGTCTTCTAACTCCCAATCCTCATAGCGCTTACCCGGGAAGACGGGACACGCATCGCCACACCCCATGGTGATCACCACGTCGCTGGCCTTCACCGAGTCCACGCTCAAGAGTTGCGGAACTTCGCTCGCAATATCAATGCCCTCTTCCGCCATCACGGCAACAGCGGCCGGGTTCAGCGACGCCCCTGGAGCCGAGCCTGCCGAGAGGACCGTCACCCGATTTCCGGCCAAATGGCGAAGATAACCGGCGGCCATCTGTGATCGACCTGCGTTATGCACGCACACGAACAGAACAGTGGGAGTAGACATCGCCATCATTGTTACGGCTGCCGGTTAACGCGAGCTTGCAAGAACCTTTCCAGGGCAATAACGACAACGACCACGAGCGCAGCGGCAACGCTCCAGCCCCACACCCCAAGTCCACCCTCAGGCATGGCGAGAAGTTCCCGTTCCTCTCCTTGCCATGGCCAGAGGGCGCGCAGCGACCCCGCCATCAAACCCGTCATCACGACCAAGGTGAGAACTCTGCGGTGCTCAAGAAGCCATTGCAGCACGCCCACGAAAGCTGCTAAACCCACGATGGCGCCAAGAACAAACACACCAAGATACCCA
>JBIILX010000094.1:0-4287 GCA_044338275.1 Pontimonas sp. | reverse complement strand
GTCCATGTTGCCCTTGACGCCGAGAGTCTTGGGACCAAAGGCGATGTTTTCGTAAATCGACTTGGGGAACGGGTTTGGCTTCTGGAAGACCATACCGATGGTCTTTCGGACCTGGACCGCATCAACCTCAGGACCGTAGACGTCCTGCCCGTGGTAGAGGACCTCACCCGTCACCTTGGCGCTCGGGATCAAGTCATTCATGCGGTTGAGGCTACGAAGAATCGTCGACTTGCCACATCCGGAGGGGCCAATCAGAGCGGTGATCTCGTTTTCATAGACCGGCAGGTTCACATCCTGCACGGCCAGGTTCGCGCCGTAATAGACGGAGACATCCTTCAGGGTAAAGACTTCGTTTGGCACTGCTTTCTCTCCAATGGGTACGTTCATGATTCCCTCTCCTACCACGTTCTCTCATAGCGGGCACGAAGCCAGATGGCAAACGAGTTGATCAAGGTCAACACCGCCAACATCAGCAACACTCCCGCTGCGGCCAAAATTTGAAACTCTTCTTGAGGCCGTCCCGCGTACTGGTAAATCAACACAGGAAGGGCTGAGTAACCACCCTCAAAGAAATTCGGAGGGAAGGTCACAAAGGTGAGCGCTCCCACTAGCAACAGCGGCGCAGCCTCTCCAATCGCGCGCGCAACCGCGAGAATGACGCCAGTGAGCATGCCGGGCACTGCCGCTGGCAACACCTGGAGCCACACTGCCTGCCAGCGGGTCGCCCCGAGCGCCAGCGATCCTTCCAGGATGGAGGAGGGGACCGCCTTAATGGCCTCCCTCGAGGCCAAGATCACCGTTGGCAGCACCAGTAGCGCGATAGTCGCAGAACCAGCGGCTGCGACAAGCCCCAGATTGAAGGGCGCTCGAACGAAGAAGGCGAGGCCGAGGATTCCAAAAACAATGGAGGGAACGCCGGCAAGATTCTGGATATTCAACTCAATCAGGCGGTTCCACCATTTGGTCTTGTCGGCGAACTGCTCCAGATAGAGGGCAGCGCCCGCTCCCAGGGGAATAATGATCGCAATCACGCCGCCGATGATCTGCAGCGTTCCTTGGATAGCCACGCTAAACCCAGCAGTTGCGCGGTTCACCGTCGAAGGCCCGTTGAAGATCAGATCAAGGTCGAGTCTGGTTCGCCCCTCGACAAAGGCCCAGGCCAGAATCGCGATGATTGCCACGAGCGAAATGGTGAGCGCTAGCAACATGACCGACAGGAACAGGACGCCGGACACCTTGCCCCGGTTGTCTGTCGAGGCAAAGCGGTTCTGAACGACCAGGCCAGCACCGGCGGCCGCGAAGCGGCCTCTGGCTGGCATGCTGTTGAAGGAATCGGCCATTAGTCGTAAACCTCCCGGAAGCGGTTCACGAAGCGGATTGCCAGCATGTTCATCGCCAAAGTGATGGTGAACAGTAGCGCGCCCACAGCGAAAATGGTGTCGTAGACAATCGAACCGACAGCAATCTCTCCGGTGGCGCGGCTCGCGATATACGCCGTCATCGTCTGAATGCCCTCGAAGGGGTTGAAGTTCAGTTGAGGGGACCCAGCCCCAGCCACGAGGAGGACCACCATCGTCTCACCCACCGCCCGGGAGGCGCCCAAAACGAAGGCCGCAATAATGCCAGAGAACGCTGCGGGAACAACAACACGGAGGGCTACGCGCATCTTCCCGGCGCCCAGAGCATAAGCCCCCTCGCGAAGCGCCATCGGCACCGAACGCATAGCGTCGTCAGCAACTGATGAAATCAAGGGAACGATGATCAGGCCCACCGCAATTCCCGCGACGCCGGTGGAAAAGAGACCACCCCAGGGCAGCCACGGGGTCAAGTATTCGATGAACGGACGCAGCCAGAAAAAAGCGAACAAACCCACAGCGACCGTGGGAATGCCCTCGAGAACCTCGAGGATTGGCTTGATTGTCTTGCGAACGGTCTCTGGTGCGTATTCAGAAAGGTAAATGGCGGAAAGCAAACCGAGCGGAATCGCGACCGTCAGAGCGGTCACAACGACCATGAGAGTCCCCACCACGATGGGGACCACACCGTACTGAGGCCGTGCGAATCCGGGCGACCATTCGACTGCGGTGAAGAATTCAACGATCGAAATTTCAGAAAAAAACCTAGGCAGTGGTTGGAGAAGAGCGAACACAATCGCGGTTGTCACTGCGACCGAAATCACCGCTGCGATGAAGAGGAAGGCGATAATCGCCTTTTCTCCGTAGTGGGGGTGCTCGGCGCGGAGCGAGACTCTACGAGCCCCACTCCGCGCCGACACCACAGATGAAGACATTAGTTCAAATCTCCCAATCTCTCCATCGTCCCAGTGTGTTACAGACTACCTAGCCAGCAAGCGCTGCGACAGCAGCAAGCTGCTCAGCCTTCTGGTCTTCGGTCAGTGCGACCAGACCAGCTGCTGCTGCGATCTCTTCGTTGCGCTCCACCATGAAGGTGTAGAAAGCAACGACCTCTTCGCGACCGAGTGCCGTAACGGCAGGGAAGCTGAAGAGCTGGCGGCCGAGCGGGGTGTAGGTGCCAGCAAGCAGGTTCTCAATGGTGGGCTCGTTGCAGCCTTCACCACTGTCGATTGCCAGTGCCTTCACGGTGTCGGAGTACTCCTGGTAGAAGGAGAAGGGGATGAATGCCATGGCGCCGAGGCCACCAGAGACACCCTGAACAGCCTGGTTGTCGTCCTCACCGATGTTGTTGTAGTCGGTGCGGATGTTGCCAGCCTCGCCATTGATTTCTTCAGTGAAGAAGTCGAAGGTTCCAGAATCGGTTCCAGGACCGTAGAGGACGAGGTCTTCGCCAGCCAGGTCGCCAGCCTCAACACCGGGGATGTCGCCCCAGGTTGCGATGGTGGAGTCAAGGTTCCAGATTGCGTTCAGAGCCTCAACCGAGATGCACTCGAGGGGGTTCTCTGTGTTGACAACGACCGAGAGAGCGTCGTTAGCAACGGTAACGCGGGTGAACTCAATGCCAGCCTCTGCACACAGAGCGGCTTCTTCTTCTTTGATGTCGCGCGATGCGTTGGAGCCATCGGTCTCACCGTTACAGAACTTCTCGAAGCCACCACCGGTACCAGAGATACCAACGGTCACGGAAACGCCAGGGTTTTCGTTCATGAAGAGCTCAGCAGCAGCCTCAGCGAAGGGGCCAACGGTGCTGGAACCATCAAGCAAGATGGTTCCGCTCAGCGTGGACTCTTCGACAGCGGCAGGTGCCTCTTCTTCAACTGGTGCAGCTTCCTCAGCTGCGCCTGCACATGCAGACAGAACAAGCAGTCCGGCAGCTGCGAGAGCGGCCGAAGCAATGAAGTTTTTCTTCACTGTGTATTTCTCCTCTTGGGCTTGGTGTGGACAGAAATTTCTGTCCTGAGCCCAGGGTTGTCAGAGCACCTAGACAACAAGTAGTCGCATGGTTAACGCCAGGCAAACAATCCAGCAAACCCTCATGTAATGGTCGAGTCACCTAGTCTGGAGTCCACCGAAATCACTGCGAGGACCTTTATGAAGGCAATAGTTGTTTCCCAGCACGGCGGCCCCGAGGTCCTGACCTACTCCGATGCGCCAGACCCAGTCATCTCGCCCACCGAACTACTGGTGAGGGTGGCGGCCGCCGGCATCAACTACATCGACACCTACCAACGCTCTGGGCTGTACACCATGCCCTTGCCCTTCACGCCTGGCCTCGAAGGGGCTGGCACAGTGCTCGAAGTAGGGTCCGAGGTCGCTGGATTCTCCGTGGGCGATACCGTTGCCTGGACCGGCAAGCTGGGAAGCTACGCCGAGCTTGTAGCACTGGACGCAGCCAAGGCAGTGATTGTTCCCTCTGGAATTGAACCACTACAGGCGGCCCAAGCGATGTTGCAGGGCGTCACCGCGCACTACCTGATCACCAGCGTCTTCGACGTAAAACCGGGCACGACTGCTCTTGTTCACGCCGCAGCCGGTGGCGTGGGACTGCTGTTGTGCCAGATGATCACAGCCCGAGGTGGAACAGTTATTGGCACTGTCTCAACCGAGGCCAAGGCTGAGGCCGCCAGAGCAGCGGGAGCAGCCCACGTCATCCGTTATGACCAAGAAGACTTCATGCCCCGCGTTCGCGAATTGACGGGCGGTATCGGCGTCGATGTGGTCTACGACGGTGTCGGAGCTTCAACCTTCGAGGGCAGCTTGAGGAGCCTGAAAATTCGCGGCATGATGGCGCTTTTTGGCCAAGCAAGTGGGCCTGTTGGACCCTTCGACCCTCAGATTCTCAATTCCTTAGGGTCTCTATTCTTGACCCGGC
>JBIILX010000030.1:0-15322 GCA_044338275.1 Pontimonas sp. | reverse complement strand
CACCACGACACTCCCCGGTGCCAACGCTCCACTCAAGATTGCAGTCCGCAACCGTTCCTTAACCGCTTCCTGTGACGTGCGGTGGCCTAGTTCTCGAATCGTCCCGAGCCGCGGGGCAGGTGTCGCCTCAGTAACTAACTGCCCAGCGCCAAAGAGTTTCATCAGAAGAATGTCCTCACATCCGCGAATGAATATACGATATACGTATCTGCCCCGGGGAGAAAGGCATAGCGCATGGCGACATCACGAGTCCATCTCGTTGCGATGGGCGGGACGATTTCCATGGTCTCCTCGGATTCCGGCCTGGTGCCAAGTCTCGATGCCGAGGATTTCCTCCATCAGTACCAATCGATCCCGATCAGCATCACCTCCGAAAGTCTAACGGCCCTCCCCGGCGCATCCATCACAGCGACATCCCTGAACGAAGCGATTCTGGTCGCTCGCTCCGCTGTGGCAAGTGGTGCCGAAGGCGTCGTTATTACTCAAGGCACAGACACATTAGAAGAGACGAGCTTTCTTGCCGACCTGGTGTGGGATTACGATGCGCCCCTGGTTCTAACTGGCGCAATGCGCCCGGCTAATGCACCGGGATCAGATGGTTTAGGGAATCTTTCTGGAGCTATCAGAGTTGCAGCCGATGTTCATGCGCGCGCTCGCGGCGTTCTTGTTGTATTCGGGGACGAAGTTTTCACTGCACGCCATCTTCAGAAGATCCATTCGAGCAAACTGAATGCTTTTGCTGCCCCCGGCGCGGGACCTCTCGGCGTTCTTGGGGAAGATCAGATTCATTGGTGGTCACCCCCTGAGGTGCACCGGCGGACCCGGTTTGACTCAGTGGCCAGTCCGTCGACAATTGTCACGGCGATTGCGCAACTCGACTCTTCGCCAGAGGTGTTGCACTGGGCCAAACAATCACCAGTTGTCAGCGGGCTAGTCCTCGGCGCCATGGGAGTAGGCCACGTTCCAAGTTGGTGGGTGCAGCCTCTCGCTGACCTGGCCGCCGAGAAAACTGTCGTGTATTGCAGCCGGGCCGGCTCCGGACCGGTGTTTTCCCAGACTTATGGGTTTGCAGGATCAGAACAAGACCTCAACGAGCGAGGTCTCCTTCCCGCAGGGTCCCTAAATCTTCACAAAGCCCGCCTTCTTCTCGCGCAGTGTCAAGCGGCAACGTTGAACAAGAAGGACTGCGAGAATCTCTTCACCGCGTGGGCGGCCGACTACTCAGGAGTCAGTCAGGCCAAATAGTGCTTGCCCTTCGCCTTTCCTGAGCCTCAATTAGTGGACTTCGGGTTCGAGCCCCGGGCGCACGGAGAACCCCTCTATTTCTCACGGGAGCTAGATTTTCTCGGGTACTGACGAAGCCATAAAATCTGCATTCCGATGCAGGACTCAACACCGCGAAGCCCTCGAGGCTGATTGCCTAGACTAAAGAGGTCGTGCACGTTGACCTAATGCATATTCCTAGAGAGTGACTGCAGCAATGGACCAAAAGCTCAAGGCCGTAATTTTGCTAACTGTGGGCGTCATGTTTTTTGCGGCTTGCGCAACCGAGTCAGCCCCGGATACGAGCACCCCTTCATCGAAACCAGAATCGAGTGATTCTGCCCCAGACACCGCTGACCTGTATCTAGAGTTTCGCAAGATTGCGGAAACAAGCTGTGAGAAGGCCTATGCGGAAGGGGTTACCGAGAGAGTTGTGGGGAGCCCGGATCGATTGGTTCTGTTGCCAGTGAGTTACCTCTACAACGATTTCTTCGCTGCAGTCGTTAACGACGACGGGGGGGTCGAGCCAATTTGGTCAACCGAATCCTTCGCGGTGTGTATTGATTACATTAATTTCATGATGACGGAAGAGTCTGGTTCGGACTACGAACTTTTGGTCTCTGGAGATAGTGCCAGTGGTTCTCTGAAGTCTGAGTATTTCGTCGAAGACTACGGAACGATCGTCACTTACTACCAGCTGAAGGAAGGCGTCTTTGAAGAGGTTAGGACAAAGTCGCCTGATTCTGAATCCGTGACCCTCGTTGAGTACGGCACGCCGTCAGGGCAGGACATCGAACACTTCCGAGAGGCGATTGACCTGTTTCTCGCTCGCGGCTAATTGGCAGAGGAAGCACACGCGCGCCCGGAGGGACTCGAACCCCCAACCTTCTGATCCGTAGTCAGATGCTCTATCCATTGAGCTACGGGCGCGTGGTCGCCTCAACGACCGCCCCCGAGCATATCAGCCACCGAAGAGGATTTTTGGGGGTGGGTTCAGAGGGGCCTCCCACCCTCTTCTAGAATTCCTGCATGGCAGAAGAAAAGAAAAACACCTCCGCGTTCACCGATAAAGAGCGCGAAGCCATGCGCGAGCGGGCGCGTGAAGCCAGGGAGTTCAAGAAGCTCTCGGGGGATGAACAAGTGGCCCGCAAGATTGCGGAGATGTCCCCTGCCGATCAGAAGCTGGCTACGGCTATCCACACTCTTGTCATGGGGCTCTCCCCGACAATCACGACCAGGACTTGGTATGGCATGCCCGCCTACTACGTGAACGACAAGATTGTGTGTTTCTTCCAGGCCGGAAGCAAGTTCGAGAGCCGATACTCCACGTTGGGCTTCCAAGACGCAGCGAACCTCGATGACGGTGCGTTCTGGCCAACGTCGTTTGCGGTGACAGCGATGAACGACGTTGTGAAGGAAGAGATCACGAGACTGGTCACCAGAGCAATCTCCTGAGTGCCCCGACCTAGATTGTTGATTGATCTCGACCCGTTCAGCCCGTACTGCGGTCTCCCGCTCCAGCCCTACAAGCGAGCTAATGCCTCAATGTCCTCCAGGAATTTGCCGACCATTTCACCAGATACCGTCATGCGGGTCTCCCCGACTGCCCAGAGATAGTCCTCAGTGGTGGGGCCGGAGGCTTCAACCTCTCCGGAGTCATAGACGGCAGTTTCCAATGCTCGCTGCGCCGCTTTCCTAGCGGCGTATTCGATATCCGCCGGGGAAAACCCGTCGGTCCTCAGAACAAGCTTCGGAACATCAACAGAATCGAGCGCGCCCGAGGGAATATAGCGATGCCAGATTGATTGTCGGGCTTCTTTGTCCGGCAAGCCAATGGGAATCACGTAGTCAAAGCGCCCATGGCGCAGGAAGGCGTCATCAAGAGCTCTAATGAAATTGGTGGCGACTATGAGAAGACGGCCCGGACGTTCGCGAAACATAGGAATCAGCTTGAGCAGCTCGTTGGTAACCCCTTGCAGTGCAGAGGGTGGCTCACCCGAGCGCTGGGCAGCAATTTCTTCTACCTCATCAATAAAGACCACAACGTTGTCGAGGTCAGCAATCCGGGTGAAGGTGTCGCGCAATGCGCCTGCCAAACCCCCGGCTTCGCCGGCGAGCCTGGCAGGAAAAACCTCAACGAAGGGCCAGTTGAGACGAGAAGCAACGGCCTTGGCGAACGTTGTCTTTCCGGTGCCCGGAGGGCCAAAGAGAACAATAGAACGGGGCGGTTCCACCCCGAACTTCTCCGCAAGCTCGGAATCGGCGAGGGGCAACACAAGGCGCCTCTCCAGCATCTCTTTTTCTTTTTGCATGCCGGCTATTCCTGCCCAGAGGTCTCGAGGAAGCAAGCGGCCTCCCAAATCAGAGAGGATTCCCCGCTCCTTCTCGCTGACAGGGATTTCGCGCTCGAAATAGCTCAGGTGGTTCTTATCTACAAAGCCAGCCCTATTCAGAACTCCGGATTCGTTGCGGTTCTCAGGAACCAGCATCGCCAGTTTGGTCAGCCCCAGGGGTGCCATCCGAGCCTCAATCGCGCTCAGCAAGGAGCTTCCAATCCCTTGGCGTTGAAACTCTTCAAGGGTGTAGAAAAAAACAATCCAACCCTGCTCGTGTGCTGCACGAGCAACCACCACTCCAACAACTCGATCTGCCACCACCGCGACAACGGCGTGGTCTTTTTGGCAGGAGGCGAGAACCTCCGCAAGCCCGTAGACCGGCTCAAAACCAGCAGACTTGGAGCGATCCCACAATTCCAAGATGGCATCTGTATCGGCTGGATGATATTCGCGAACTCTGTACGACATGGTGACCCCTAGTAGCTAAGACAAGTGAAGCCGACCAGAGATGGTGTCGGAGTAAGTCTCGGCCCCGGGGGTAGTGGAGCGGAGACGGTGGGATTTGAACCCACGGTTCCCGTGAGGGAACTCCACCTTAGCAGGGTGGTGCACTAGGCCGAACTATGCGACGTCTCCTGAAGAGCCAACGAGAGCACTTCGTCGACCACTATATCGACGCCAAGCACTAGCGCGGAACTGCGCAGGTTTCATCCTCTGCAGTTTGACCAACCAAGCCTTCCACTACCTCAATCTCTTCGGGAGTCGGAGTCTGGTCTTCTCCCGTGTTTCCGTCGGTAGTCGATCCGAAGCCCAGAGACCCCTCGGCCAAAGTGAAGGGCTCATCTGCTGCAAGGCGCTCAACAACCACCCTGCCCAGGTCAGGGTGAGGGATGACGCGCCCTGGATAGAGTTCCGGGTCAGCTTCGAGGACCGGGTACTGAATAAAGATGATGTTCTCGTTGGGCACACCGCGAAGAGCTCGTGCCATGGAGACCATCACATCAATGCGGTTCAAGCTCGTGGAGAGAACCATGGTTTGGGATGCGACGGAAGCGATGCCATAGAGCTTGCGGATGTCGTTGAATGCCCCCTCGGCCTGCAGTGTTCGAACCAGCGCCGCCATGTACACCTGCTGAGACGAAATACGCGCCAAGTCACTGCCATCCCCCACACCCTTGCGCGTGCGAAGGAAAGCCAAAGCCTGTCCCCCTTCAAGCGTGTGGTAACCGGCCTCGGGTAGGTTCACCCCGGACCACGGGTCGACCAGCGGAGCTGTCACACACACTTCGACCCCACCGAGGGCGGTGGAGAGCTGGGCCACACCGGTAAAGGTCATAATTCCCGCATAACCAATCTCGAGACCCGTTAGCTCTTCGATAGTCATCACCACACACGGCAGCCCGCCAATGCCCATCGTGGAGTTCAGCGCCGACAATGTCTGGGGCTCGGAACTCGTGCCGTCTTCCTGAGGGCACGAGGGGATATCAATCAAAAGATCCCGGGGGAAGCTCACCACAATCGCGCGATCGTGGTCCTCGCTGATGTGAACCAAAACGTTAACGTCATTGAGTTCCGAGTCGACGAAATCAAACTGGTCGCCTTGCCCAACCCTTGTGTCTGACCCAACTATCAGAACGTTGAATCCACCCTCGATGTCACCAATGTTCGGCAGGATTAGGCCCTCCGAACCACCCAGCGCAACCGTGACCAAGTTTGACCGAAGGTTTTGGACCGTGAGGCCCAGGACAATGCCGGTGCTGAGCACAAGAACACTGACCAGGCCGGCAGAAAGAGCCGCAATCAGCTTCCACCCTGCGAGGCGCTTCTGGATAGCGTGCAGTGGTTGGGGATAGCCGGCAGAACCTTCGAAGACGGAGACTGCTGGGGGTTTAGAAGAATTGTCCACTAGCTCTCCCCCTCTTCATCAAATATGTGGCGGAGGGCGTGGGATTCGAACCCACGAGACATTGCTGCCCACTAGTTTTCAAGACTAGCTCCATCGGCCGCTCGGACAGCCCTCCGCATGCGATTCTAGGGCACCGACGTTGCAGCTCAATCAGTAAGCGAGGCAAGCGCGGTGGCAACTCCGTCTTCGGTGAAGTCACCAGTTATCTCGCTCGCGTGAATGCGAACTTCCTCCGGTGCCTGGCCCATCGCCACAGCGCGGCCCTGCTGGGCCGCCCACTGGAACATTTCGATGTCGTTGCGGCCATCGCCGATGACCATGACTCGGTCTAAACCAAAACCGAGTTTCTTGCGGACCAACTCCATGGCCGTTGATTTGTTGATGCCCTCAGGAGCAATGTCGAGCCATGCTGTCCACCCAACGGTGTAGCTCACCTGGTGAAGGCCCATACCCTCAACAACTGCCAGGAAGTCATCAATTTCGTGGCCCGGCGCGATGACGACGACACGTGTTGCCACAGTTGTGAGGAGCTCCTCGAAGGAAACCTGCTCACTCATGGCATCGAGAGCACCCTCGGGGAACCAATCGGTGTAGCGATAGAGACCTGTTTCATCCTCCACGGCATAGTGGGCTTCTGGTAGCGCCTCTTTGATTCGAGTCAGGACTGGTGTCGGATCAAAGTGCTCGACATGAAAACGCCGGTATCCAGAGGGCGCCGTGGTGTCGCGTTTGAGCGTGATGGCGCCATTGGAACACACCACGTACTCGGGAACGATATCCAGGCGCTCAAGAATGGGAATCGTCATGGATACTGACCGACCGGTGGCCAAGGTCACCTCGTGGCCAGCATCGCGAGTTTTCTGAACAGCGGCAATCACTCCCGGAGAAAGGTGACCATCCTCGTGAAGAACGGTGCCGTCAATATCGAGGCCAACGAACCAGCGCTCAGATGTAGTTGTCATGACCTCTTATGTGTACCAGTCTCGGCTTAGCCAGCGCTGATAGCGCTGGCGCCGGCCATGTAGGGACGAAGAATCTCGGGGATTGTCACTGACCCATCAGCCTGCTGATGGGTCTCAAGAATCGCCACAATCCAACGAGTCGTAGCCAAAGTTCCATTCAGGGTGGCAACGGGTTCTGTGTTCGCGTCCTTGTCCCTGCGGAACCTGACATTCAGCCTGCGGGACTGGAATGTTGTGCAGTTGGAGGTGGAGGTCAGCTCTCGGTAGGCGCCCTGAGTCGGGACCCAGGCCTCAACGTCGTATTTGCGCGCTGCGCTGGAGCCAAGATCGCCAGCCGCCACGTCAATGACTCGGTAAGCAAGTCCTAACGACTGCAGCATCTGTTCCTGCAAAGCCAGCAGGCGCTCGTGCTCTGTTTCAGCGTCAGTGGGGTCCACATAGCTGAACATTTCCAGCTTCTGGAACTGGTGAACACGAATGATGCCCTTGGTGTCTTTTCCATAGGAGCCAGCTTCCCTGCGGTAGCAGGTAGAAAGACCTGCGTAGCGAAGTGGGCCGGCTGAGAGGTCCAGGATCTCGCCGGAATGATAGCCGGCGAGTGCCACTTCGGACGTGCCGGTCAAGTAGAGGTCGTCGTCACCCAGGTGGTAGACCTCAGCAGAGTGTTCGCCCAAGAAGCCAGTGCCCTGCATGATTTCTGGCTTCACCAGGGTGGGCGGAACCAGCGGAATAAAGCCACTGTCCATGGCCACCTTCATGCCCAGTTGCATAAGGCCCATCTCCAGCAGCGCGCCAGCGCCCTTCAGAAAGTAGAAGCGTGAGCCAGAAACCTTGACCCCGCGCTCCATATCGATAATCCCGAGTGCTTCGCCAAGATCCAGGTGGTCTTTCGGCTCAAAGCCAAACGAAGCTTTGGTGCCCACCTCCTTGAGGGTGACAAAGTTCTCTTCACCACCGGCCGGAACGCCGTCGATGACGATGTTGGGAAGGGCGCCCAGAGCAAGCGTGGCTGCTTCTTCAGCGTCGCTCACTGTCGCGCTGGCATCTTTGACCGCATCAGAGAGTTTCTTCACCGAGGCCAACAGCGCGTCTTTTTCGGGCCCGCTCGCCTTCGCCACATCTTTGCCGATGACATTTTGCTCGGCGCGGAGCGCCTCAAACGCTGTAATCGCATCCCTGCGCGCCTGATCCGCAGCAAGAGCGGTGTCAACCAGTCCCTCGTTGGCTCCCCGCGTGCGCAGCGAAGCCTTCAGAAGGTCAGGGTTTTCGCGAAGAATTTGGGGGTCGATCACCCCCCTAGTCTGTCACGCTTGTTCTGGTGAACCCGATTTCAGGCGCTCTAACCACGCCCGTGCTTCGACAAACGCTTCGTCGGTGTAACGGGCAGAAACCTCTGGTCGGTGACCGTTTGCTCTGGGGTAAGAACCCAAGAACGTCACTTTCGGACTGAAGCGACGAAGGCCAAGAAGCGCGTCTGCGACGCGCTCGTCGTCAATGTGACCATCAAGGTCGATGACAAATCTGTAGCGTCCCATCGCATCGCCGATGGGACGGGACTCCAGCAGACTCATGTTCACACCACGCGTCGCAAACTGCTCGAGCATCTCCAGCAGGCGGCCGGGGCCATTGTCAGGCAATTCGGCAATGATGCTGGTTTTGTCAGCGCCTGTAGGAGGGGGTGGGCTTCCACCTTTTTGAACAAGAACAAAACGAGTCTGAGCATCAGGGTTGTCGCCGATGTTCTCAGCCACAACGCTCACAGCAGCGTGAGACGTGATTCCCGGTGGAGCGATTGCGGCATCGGCCAAACCTTCGTCGATGATGCTCTGGGCTGCGTGAACATTGGAATGAGCGGGGACATGGGAATGGGCGGGCAGGTTCTTCTCCAACCACCCTCGGCACTGGGCGTAGGCGACCGGGTGAGCGGCAATCGTCGTCACCGATGACAACCCGACACCAGGCTTCGTTGCCAAGACAAAGCGCACTGGCACCATGTATTCGCCAACAATGCGCAGCTCGGGAGCAGCAGCAAGAGCATCCTGGGTGGCGCTAACCCCACCCTCGATGCTGTTTTCAATGGCGATCATGGCGAAGTGGCTGCGACCTGAGAGAACATCATCCAGCGCTTCACCCACGTTGTTGACAGCAATCCAGGTTTCCCCCTGCGCAGCGGGAACCTGACCTAGCGCCTCCCAGGTGAAAGTTCCTACCGGGCCTAGGTAGCTATAACGCGTTTCTGTCTTTGCCACCGCTCGAGTCTAGTTTGCCTGGCATGCCAAGCGGGAGAGGCAGTGGCAGACTGATTGGTACCAACCGGATGAAGGGCCGTCCACCATGACGCAACACCACCGCTTCGATGACATCACCGTTGAAGACTTGGTCGCGCGCGGGAGCATGAAGTGGACCAGAAACCCTGGCCAGTTGGCCGCCTTCGTCGCTGAAATGGACTTTGGTACCGCTCCAGCAGTCACCGCAGCGCTCGAGCTCGCAACGGCAAAGACACAGCATGGATACCTGCCACCGGCAGCCCTGCGAGATATGGGTCGCGCGACAAGTGATTTCTTAGAAGCCCGTTTTGGCTGGAGCGTTCCCCGTTCCAGGATTTATGCCACTGCTGATGTTTTGAGTGCCTACGACGTTGTCATGGAGCACTTTTCTAGGCCCGGAAGCCCAGTCATCCTGCCGACGCCCGCCTATATGCCTTTCCTTACGTTGACCCGCCTAAGGGGCCGTGAGGTCATCCAGGTGCCGATGATCGACGGCGAAGGTGGGCGGCCCGAGATGGATCTGAAAGGCATCGCTGACGCCTTTGAGGCAGGAGCGCACCTGCTGATTCTGTGTAACCCCCACAACCCGCTGGGTCGTGTCTACACACGGGAAGAACTGAGCGCACTGGCCGAGGTCGTCGACGCTCATGGCGGCAGGGTCTTCTCGGATGACATCCACGCCCCTCTCACCTTTGGTGACCACCAGCACGTGCCCTACGCCTCAATGTCAGAGCTGACCGCAAGTCACACGGTAACGGCGGTCTCGGCGTCGAAGGCCTGGAACATTCCAGGCCTGAAGTGCGCCCAGTTGATCGTGTCGAACGAGGCCGATTATGAAGCGATGAAAGACATCGCGTTCATTGTCAACCACGGTGCAGGAACGTCTGGGGTGTTGGCTAACGCGGCTGCCTATAGCGAGGGCGTGCCTTGGTTGGAGGACGTCCTCTCCTATATCGACCGCAACCGCTCATTGCTCACCACATTGCTGGCGAATCATCTGCCCGAGGTTCGCTATCGCGAACCCGAGGGCACCTACATCGCGTGGCTTGATTGCAGGGGACTACCCGATGTCACCGGGGGTACGTCGTGGGCCGAATTCTTTGCCACGAAAGCCAACGTCGGTGTCACCGACGGGGCACTCTGCGGAGAAGCCGGCATCGGGCACGTTCGATTGATGCTCTCAACACCGAGCCACATCTTGGAGACCATCATCATTGCGATGGCGACTGCCATCCGAGAAGCCCAGTAACCGGAGTCCTACACTGATGGCTATGAGGATTGAGCACCAGCCAGAATCACAGCGGTATGTGTTGATTGATGGCGAGGCCGTGAGCGGCGAAGTCGAGTACGTGAAAGCTGGCGCCACGCTCTCGTTGGTGCGGGCAGAGGTTCCCCTCGAGCTTCGGGGTCAAGGACTGGGGATTCCCCTGGTGCGAGGAACCCTAGAGGCCATCCGAGACGAAGGCGAACTGACCGTTGTTCCCGTCTGTCCCTACATCGCCAAGTTCATGATGAAGAACAAAGAGTTTGATGGGCTGCGCGCTTAGCGCCTCGGAACAATAATCGGCCTCGGCGGCCGTCCCACTTGCTCGATATCAACGTCAACCCCGTAAACACGGCTGACGCGGTCTGCTCTAATCACCTCGGTCGCACTTCCGATGGCCTCCAGTTCGCCATGAACCATCATGGCGACCCGGTCGGCATAGCCGGCAGCGACCGAGAGATCATGCACGACCACAACTACTCCCCTACCGCCGGTTGCGAGCGCCTTGACCGTGTGCATCACGTCCTCTTGGTGCTTGAGGTCCAGGGCGGCAGTCGGCTCGTCCAACAACACTAGAGGCGTGCGCTGTGCCAGGACTCTGGCGAGCGAGACCCTGGCCTTTTCACCCCCAGAGAGCTGAGTAAAGCGCCGTCGTGCCAAGTGCGACACGTCGGCGATCTCGAGCGCATCGGCAATGGCAGCCGCATCCTCTGCATACTGGGGCGTCCGTGCCCACGGCGCCCTGCCCATTTCGACAATCTCCCAGACAGTGAAAGGAAAAGACACGGTGTTGGATTGCATCAACATGGAGCGCAGCCGCGCTGCGTCCTCCGGACGATAGCGCGATGCTTCCTTGTCACCAAGAACCACACTGCCCTTCGTGGGTGCCAAATCTCCCGCCATCAGGGAAAGAACAGTAGATTTTCCAGCGCCGTTGGGGCCAACCAGCGCGAGCACTTCTCCCGGGTGAACCTCGAGGCTCACGTCGTTAATGATGGTTCGACCCTCGAGTTCGACACTCACGCCCCGAAGTGCAACCAACGGTGTCGTCATGCCCACCCTCCGCTGCGTCGTCGCTGTTGATACAGCAGTGCAAAGAAGAAGGGGCCGCCAACAAGGGCGGTCAGCATGCCAATAGGCAGGTCAGCCCCAGCAACCAAAGTCCTGGTCAACAGATCGGCAATTGCGAGCAAGGCTCCACCGCCCACAGCGCTGGCTACAAGGAGCCCTCGGTGCGCAGGGCCCAAAGCCATCCGAATAATGTGCGGAACAACCAAGCCGACAAACGCAATGATGCCCGCGAATGCCACCGCGACACCGGTCAACAAGGCAACCAAAACAATGGCGATAATGCGTAACTGCTCAACATCAACACCCAGGTGGCGAGCATTGCGCTCGCCAAGGGCCAGAAGGTCAAGACGGTGAGCCATCATCACCGCAACGATGGTGCCAAGCACCAAAACAGGCAGAACAATGACCACTTCGGACCACACGGAACCAGCGAGCGACCCCAACTGCCAAAACACAATCTGTTCACGGCTGGCGGTGTCCGCCAGAAAAAGAACGAACGCCAGTCCGGCCTGAGCAAAAGCATTGATGGCAATGCCGGTAAGCAGCAGCGTCACAACCTCAGTGCGCCCACCTGCACGGGCCACGGCATAAACCAAGAGAGTTGCCATCAGTCCGCCGAGGAAGGCGAGCAAGG
Source organism: Pontimonas sp. (assembly GCA_044338275.1). Lineage (GTDB taxonomy): Bacteria > Actinomycetota > Actinomycetes > Actinomycetales > Microbacteriaceae > Pontimonas. The sequence goes on along the minus strand of JBIILX010000030.1, from coordinate 3,619 downwards.
CGACGCCACCACCACCAGCAGAAATTCCAAAAACAATCGCGGTGGAAGCGCCCAGTGCCGCCCCTGCGGAAACGCCCACAACCCCTGGCTCCGCCAAAGGGTTTCCAAAAACCGCTTGCATGAGAGCGCCCGCAACGGCCAAGGCTGCACCGACGGCAAGCGCCATCACAATTCTCGGGAATCGCACCACCTGAAGGGTTGCCTCAATAACAGGGTCCTCCGGGGCAAGGGAGGTGTTGATGCCGAGCCATCCCAGGATTGAGCCGACCACATCAGAGGCCGTCACCGCTAACTGACCGGTGATGGCGGAGACAACAACGGTACCCACCAGCACGCCGGTAAGAGCTAACGACAAAATCAGCCCTCGCAGGCTGAGTCGGCGGCGAATCGGTTCTGGAGGACTCACGGCACCCGATACAACCACTCGGGGGTGGCAAACTTTTCCACCGCCAGAGCCTTAGCCCTGGCCATTTCGTCCTCGGTGACGCCTCCGGTGCGCAGGCCGTACAGAGCCTTAAACGTGCCGACAAGATGGTCTTGGATGGCTTCTTTGCTGAGCCCCGTGTGGGCTTTCAACGGGTCGACCCGCTTGTTCGCACTGGCCACACCCTTATCGCTGATTTTCTCTCGCCCAATGCGCAACACCTCCACCATGCGGTCACCATCCATGTCATAGGCCATGGTCACGTGGTGCAGCACTGCACCACTGCCGAGGCGCTTTTGGGCCGCACCGCCAATCTTGCCCGTGGGGCTCGTGATGTCGTTAAGCGGCTTGTAACTGGCGTCAATATCGAGACCTCGCAGGGCCTGGATCACCCAGTCGTCGAGGAATGCATAGGAATCTTGAAAGCTCATTCCTGCCACTAGGTCGGTGGGGGCATAGAGCGAATAGGTAATCGCAGTGCCAAGCTCCATGAACATCGCGCCACCACCACTGACCCGGCGAACGACCTCCATGTTGTATTTGGCAGCGTTATCCAGGTCGACTTCGTTCTTGAGCGACTGGAACGACCCAATGACCACCGCGGGCTTAGCCCACTCCCAGATACGCAGGGTGGGACCACGAGTGCCGGCGCCGACTTCTTCGGCAAGAACCTGATCGAGAGCCATCTGCTCGAGTGGTTCCATCGGCGTCGGTGGGATGTATTCCCAGTCGTAGTCGAGAAAGCCCCTCGCTCCGGTAATTGCCCGCCGGACGACAGTTCCAATCGCCTCTGGGCTAAAGCCCATCATCACGACATCACCCGGCAGAGCTGCTCGGACAGCGTCAGCAATGCCCTCGGCCGAGGAGCTGACCGAGAGCCCAACAATGGCGCGGTTAATCAGGTCAAGAGCGTCGTCGGGTTCGAGAAAAAAGTCACCGGCAACCTGAACAGAAGTAATGCGCTGAGCGTCGACTTCTAAGTCAACAACGACAAGCTTGCCCCCGGGGACCTTGTATTCAGCGTGCACGTCTCCAGCCTAGGCGGTTGGTGCTTGGAGCCTGCTATCAAGCCAGGCGACCAGATCCTGGCGCACCTCGGCAGCGTTCGTTTCATTGAACACCTCGTGACGCGCGCCCGCGTAAGCAACGAGCTTGACGTCGCTGGCACCCACTGCAACATAGGCATCAGCCAGTTTCTTGGCGCTTCTCTCGCCACCCAGGCTGTCATCTGAGCCGACCATCAGCAGAAGCGGAATGTCCGTGTCCAACGGCTTGGGAACGCCAATGAGCCTGGCTGCGTCAATGGGGCCAAAGAGCTTCAAGGTGTTCGCAACGAACGTGAGTGGATCTTTTCGCCAGGCTTCGTGGACGCTCACATCACGGCTCAACCACTCGGCGCCGATGGTGCCCAAGTGCTTGTGCTTGGCGTTGAGGTCACCAGCGTTCATGTATCCGGGAACTCTGTAGGCCGTTCCGGTCATGACCATGCCGGCGTAGCGATGGGCGTCACCCTTATTCAATAGAATTTGGCCGATTAGCGAGCCCCAACTGTGACCGAGGAAGAATACGGGAACTCCGGGTCGGTTCTCCGTGATGACGTCGGTGAAGTTGCGAACAGCTTGAATTGTGGCCGGCAAGCCGCCTGGGCCAAGCTTTCCCAGCTTGTCGTGGTTGCCCTCCCACTGCTCAAGACCCGTCGCGCCGTGTCCGCGGTGCTCATCGGCCCAGACTTCATAGCCGGCTTTCACGAGCGCATCAACGAGTGATTGGTAGCGAAGCGCATGCTCGCCAAGGCCGTGGGCCAACTGAACGATAGCCCTCGCCTTTTTCGAGGGCGACCACACGTGATAGTGAATGGTGACCCCGAGGGAGTCAATAAAAATGTCGTCAGTGCGCTTGGAGGCCATGGGTTTCATCGTAGGCCAGTGCGCAATGTCGGTCTACGCGAGTGGACCCAGAAGATCAGAGGCGACAGTCCGGTGAACAGCCTCGGTGTCACTTGGGTGATAAACCCCAGCAAGAACATCCCGCTGTAATCGGCTGAGTTCGTGTCCGGCGCGATACCCGCTGCCTCCAGCAACCCGCATCGCCTGGTCCACCACCCTCCGTGCTGTTTCCACGCTGTTGTGCTTCACACCGGAGAGCAACCGGAACCACTGGGGGTGCGGGACTTCGGCGCCTTGAACCCAACTGGCGTAGGTCTCCAGCTGAGGTCCCAGGGCATCCAGTGCGATGGCCGCATCAGCAACCTGCCAACGAATCGCAGGGTCCTCTGAGGCCGCTGCCCCATCACCCATGCTGCTGGTCTTGCCCTTCGCGCTCTGGATCGCTAGCTCCAGAGCGCGGTCGGAAATCCCCGCGTACACAGAGGACACCAGCAGGAGAAAGTTCTGGAAAATGGCAATCGTGAACGGATCATCATTGGGGCCCACGGGAATCCGTCTCGCGACCCGAGCGGACTCAACAACAACGCCCTCAAGCTTCGTGGTGTAGCTCTGGGTGGCCCGCATGCCTAGCGTGTCCCAATCAGGCGTGTTCGACCAGCCCGGCTGATCGCGGGTGATGAAGCCGTGGACAATCTCATCCCCGTGACGGCCAAGCAGGCTCAGCCGCGTCCACGCCGGGGACAAGGACACAAAAATCTTGGTGCCAAAGTAGGCAAAGCCGCCCTCGACTTCCTCAACGCGGGTTGTCGAATCAGTGAGGACGTCGTCGTTGCCTTTTTCGCTAACCCCAAAGGCAAATAACTCCCCCGCAGCGCCGTCATCGAGGATCCACTGCAATTCCTTGTGGCCAGAGGCAACCATGTCTCTGGCCACACCCATCCACGTCAGGTGCATCCCAATACCCAGCGCTGTTGCGGGGGCATGAGCAGCAAGTAAGCGCTGATCAGCAATCCTCTGGGGCAGGGACCGGGGTGAGAGGTAACCAATCTCACGGAGTTCCTCGAGGTCTTCTTGGAAGAACGCGTTGTTCTGGTCGTAGGTGCTAGCCCGGGATCGAATTCGCGAAAGAACGTCCTCGGTCAGTACCGAGGACTCAGGAAGGTTCGGCTGTGCTGGCACGACGCTAGGGTAGCGCGGCGAGTGCCTCGGGTGCTGGGAAAACCAGGGCAGGATGACGCAGCGCCAAAGAGAAGTCTTGGCCCACCGCTGGCAAGAAAGGAGCTGCAATGCGAGCGCGCACGCGCTCGCT
>JBIILX010000093.1:0-4404 GCA_044338275.1 Pontimonas sp. | reverse complement strand
CAACCATCAGCTCGGGAACAGCAACAGTCCCGGTGTCGCAGACCACCGAGAGATCATTGCGCATCAAGTCAACAATCATGAGGTTCTCGGCCTGCTCTTTGTCGCTTCCGCGAAGCTCATCAGCCAGGCGCTGATCGTCCTCAGGGGTAAGCCCCCGAGGACGGGTGCCCTTAATCGGTCGGGTGGTGACGATCCCGTCGTGGGACACATCAAGGAAAGTCTCGGGACTCGCACTCACGAGGGTGAGCCCTCCAGCACGAATGAGGCCTTGATGGTGGGTGGGATTGCTCTGACGAACTACTCGATGCAGAGCGATCGGATCAATATCGGCGTCCACGCGAAGCTGTGTCGTCACACACAGTTGATAGGCATCTCCCTCGGTAATGGCGCTCTGTGCCTCATCAATGATGGCGCGATAGCGCTTTGTGGAGTCCCGCCAGATGATCGGAGGCGTCTGGGGAAGCACAGGGTCCGCAAGTGCCTGGGCACTGGCAAGACGTTGCGCTGTGGCATCGCGCCACTGCGCGGCTTCGCCCTCCCACTGATCACCGAGTGCATAGAGCGTCGCTGATCCGCTCGCGTGATCAATGGCGACCAGTCGGTTCACCACCATGGCGATGGGAGCCGATGCTTCCGCGACAGCGGGAAGTGAGAGGCTCAGCGTGTCTGCGCCTAGTTCGTAGGGGAGCACAAAAACTAGGCCGAGGGGCAGGGCTCCGAGCGCTGATGGCTCTAGATCGGCAAGCGTGGCGTGGGCGGACCGTAGCGCGTCCCGCCAGTTCGATTCCTCCACCGCGACCGGAGAGCCCGAGGCAAGATAGCTGACGCCCAGGCCACGCTCACCCTGGTCATCCCACCACAGCGCGTAGGAGTCATCTCCGTAGAGAGCAACGAAGGCTGCCGACACGTCGTGCGTGCCCGGAAGAGAGTGCCAAAGCAGCCCGGTCGTCATAGCCTTAGCCTATGAGCACGCGCCTGTTTAGCTTCTCGAGTGAGGTCCTGGGCGCTATTGAATGGTGCGACCCAGTGGCCGGAGAAACCCTGGTGGCCGATTCGTGGCGGGTGGAATCGGGTGATGCAGTAGCCCTCGATCGCCACAGGGAACGCTTTTTCTCCTCTGCACACCAGCACGGCGTTGACCCGACCCGTCTGCACTCATTTTGGGACACCGTGATTGCCGCTATTCCCCGAGCGGGTTCGTGGTTTCCCCGCGTTGAAGTGGTGGCAACACCGGGTGGCCCCACACTGCGCTACCGGGAGCGCCCTGCGCCCGAGTGGCTCTCGGAGGCGGTGGTTGCCAGTGCAGAACACGATCCACGCAGCACGCCGCTCACCAAGGGTCCTGATCTCGAAGTCCTGATGGCACTGCGCCGATCGGTGGCGCACACAGGCGCCACCGAAGCGTTGATCCTCTCCCCTGAGGGCACCATCATCGAGGGCGCCTACAGCACGATTGTGGTCATACCTCGAGGATCCGAAGAACTCAGGGTTGTGCCACGCTCTGTCCCCCGGATTCCCAGCGTGACCGAGGCGGTAATCCGCGATATCGCTGCACAGCGTGGCGTGCCAGTGGTTGAGAAACCCCTTACTCTCGATGGCCTTGAGGGCAGCGATCTCTGGGTTCTCAGCGCCCTGCACGGAATCCGTATCGCGACTGATTTTCCCGGTGGACCAGCGTTATCCCCCGACAGTGACCGTCGAGGCGACTGGCAGGAACAGTGGTGGAAAACCAGACAGCCGCTCCGGTAAATCTTCACTGCCAACCAATAGACTCCGGGTCATATGAACGAGCTCCTCAGCGCCATACTCGACTTCGTTGAGGGCGTTCCCCCAGTGTGGCGAACCTTGGTCGCAGGCGTCGCCATCATGCTTGAAACCAGCGTTTTGGTGGGGCTGATTGTTCCAGGCGACACCGTTGTTTTGGTGGCAAGCACCGGTGTCACGACCGTGTTGCAATACATCTTCATGGTGGTCGCCATTGTGGTGGGCGCTCTGGTGGGCGAATCCATCGGCTTTCGCCTGGGAAGAATTTTCGGGCCAAAACTCCGAGCCAGATGGCTCGGTCAAAAAATTGGTGACGCACGGTGGGAGAAGGCTGACCGGTTTGTGAAGCGTCGCGGTGGCATCGCCGTCTTCATCTCGCGCTTCCTCCCCGTGTTCCACTCCGTCGTTCCGCTAACAGCCGGCATGACCCCCATGCCCTATCGGACGTTTATGGCGTGGACGACTCCCGCCTGCATCATCTGGGCTTTTCTCTATGTCTCTATTGGATCTGGGGCTGCGGAAACTTTCCGCGGACTTGAAGAAACGGTGTCCTGGGCGGGGTGGATTTTCATCGGGATATTCGCCATCTCAATTACCCTCCTCGCGGTGGGGAAGAACCTCCTTCAGCGCTACTCCCACATCGACGAAGAAGACTCTGAAGCCTCTTCTGTCAAATAAGCGAGTACCCACAGAAAGAGGGGCCAGGCCCATGGCCCGACCCCTCTTGTCTGACTAGAGCTCTAGAAGCCGTTCTCCGCCAGCCACGCAGCGGCAATTTCTGCCGCTGATAGCTGGTCTTTGATGCTCTGAAGGTTCAGTGCAACCAAGGCCTCCGGGGTCAATGCGAGACTGATTGGGTCGATGATTGCAGCAAGCTCTGCTGCAACATCACTGGATGCGATCGGCACGACGTTAGAAGCCAGGAACAGACCCTCTGGATCAGCCAGGGTGACCAGACCAAACTCGGCAATGCGGGGGTCACCGCTGTAGACGTTGGCGAGCGAAATTACGCCCTCCACCAGTGCGTCCACGGTGATGTCGCCGGTGGCATCAAAGCCCACAACGACTCCGTAGGTCTCCAGCAGACCAGCGGGACCGTAGGGGCGCTCTTCAAGCTCGGGCGCTCCACCCAGGACCAATCCCTCAAGACCTGCAAGGTCAGCAATACTGACCAGGTTGTTCTCGGCCGCGAACTCAGCGGTCACGTTATACGAGTCCTGATCAGTTGCTGGGGACATCGCAAGAGCGGTCAGGCCTTCGGGCAGGGCGCTCTGAAGCTCGTCATAGACCTCATCGGCCTGAGTGGCCATCGTGTCTGGCGCGTAGAACTGTAACAGGTTGCCGGTGTACTCGGGGAAGAGATCAACCGCACCGGATTCAAGCTCTGGCAAGTAGGCATCGCGCTGGCCAATCTGGAACTTACGCTCGACCTCATAGCCGGCAGATTCCAGGGCCTGCGCGTAAATCTCGGCGATGATTTCGTTGGAATAGTAAGCCTGCGAGCCGACCACGATGACCTCGGTCATTGCGGGAGCTGCGTCCATTTCGGGGGCTTCGTCCTCGGCCGCTGCTGCGCAGCCAGAGAGGACCAGGGCTGCGCTCGCGAGCACGGCCATGAGGCTAGTTCTGATAGTTGTCGATGTCATTATTTCTCCTCGCTATTTCCACCATACGTGTCATCGTGCACCCGGGGCGTCTGGGTTACCTGGCCCGAACATCTGCCAGGCGACCCACACGAACTCCCCGAGGAGTGGCCAATCTAGTCGCTAAAGCTAGAAAAGCGTCGAGTGTCAGGGCGAGTGCAACAATCACGATTGCTGCACCCACGGTCTGATCGAACCTGCGAAGCGGGATTCCTTGAATGATGTCGTAGCCAAGACCGCCCAAACCGACGTAGGCCACCAGGGTGGCGGTGGCGACGATTTGCAGGACTGACTGCCGAAGTCCACCGAGAAGAACAGGCAGCGACAGGGGGGCTTCGACCCTCCACAGAATCTGCCATTCGGTCATTCCCTGGGCCCTGGCGGCATCAATCACGGTGCGTGGTATTTGGTGAATCCCGGAATAGGCGCCGGCCATTAGCGGCGGAATCCCTAGGATCACCAGTGCCAGCACCGCAGCGATTTCTCGCCCGTTTACTCCGAGCAGCAAGACCAAAAGAAGAATCAGGCCCAACGAGGGCAGCGCCCTGGCAGCTCCGGCCAATCCCACCACCCAGGTTGAACCTCGGCTGGTGTGGCCGACAAAATACCCCGAAGGAATCGCAATCAGTGCTGCCAGCACGACAGCAAGCCCGCTGTAGTAGAGGTGCTCCATAACCCTCTGGGGAAGAGAGCCATCGCCGCTCCACTGCTCGAATTCCGAGAGCCACAGGAGCGCATCGCGAAGAACGTCCATTTAGCGAACCCCCAGTCTCGGCGGAGCAACACTGACCCGGCTCCACGGCATCAGAAGACGGCCAAGGAGTAGGAGGAGCGCGTCGAGAAGCAGCGCGATGACCACCGTCATCACCACTCCGGTGGCCACCTCAGCGATGATGCGCCTCTGGAAGCCATCGGTGAAGAAGTAGCCGAGGCTCTGAACCCCCACCAGCACCCCCACAGTGACCATGCTGACTGTGCTGACCGCCACCACCCGAAC
>JBIILX010000029.1:0-15439 GCA_044338275.1 Pontimonas sp. | reverse complement strand
GCTTGATGACACCATCGCGGTGATGCTGGCAGTCCGCTAGGTGGGCATGGGGAGAGCCTCGGTTAGACTTAGCGGGTTGTGAGAAACATGCCAAAAGCCTGGTTCCGACGTCCCGCGCATCGTGCGGAGCGTCCCTCAGCTAAACCCACAGTTCTCTCGGTTCTTGCCATGGCGAGCGTCGCAGGTTTTGTTGCAGTGCCCCTCGCGGGGCCTTCGAGCACCATGGCTAGTGCTGCTTGGCTTGGTTCCGGCGCAAACACCTCGGTGAGTTTTCTCGTGACCGGCCAGGGTGGTGGTTTGACCAGGGAAGAATTCACTGTTGTCGGTGGCTACCTGATCGCCCCGGCGGCGGGGCGTCCAGATCCCGGAACCGCTCAGGCAATTGCTCTTGACTTAGTTGCTGGGCGGGGGTGGGACAGCGGTCAGTTCGACTGTTTGGTCGCACTCTGGTCCAAAGAATCTGGCTGGAACCACTTCGCCATGAACCGGAGCTCCGGGGCATATGGCATTCCCCAGGCGCTGCCGGGGGAGAAGATGGCAAGTGCTGGAGCTGACTGGGCTACTAACCCGACGACGCAAATTGTGTGGGGCCTCGGCTATATCGAGGCGCGCTACGGGACTCCGTGTGCTGCGTGGGGCCATTCTCAACAGAAGAACTGGTACTAGGCGCGCTCATGCCTCGGAGTAACCGACCACGCGGCGGTAAGCGTGAAGACCCAGAACCGCTGGACATCGATCGCCTCAAGACTGGGTTTCGGCGCACCGAGACAAAGCGCGGCTATACCTACCTAGTGCAACCCATTAGTGCCGCCAACGCTGTGAAGACCTACACCTGCCCTGGCTGCAACTTGAGTGTGGACATCGGGGTCTCCCACCTCGTTGCGTGGCGCACCGATGGAATCATGGGTGAACACAACGACGTATCCGAACGCCGCCACTGGCACCAGCACTGTTGGAGAATTGCGTGAGCGGCCTGATTACCTCGACCACCATTTTGCCGGCCGAGCGACGCGATATCACTCTCCAGACCTCTGATGGGTTGACTCTGGTTGGCGAGCTCTCTCTTCCGCCAGAAGGCAGCCCTGTCGCGACGGCAGTGTTTCTTCACCCACTACCCACCGCCGGTGGCTTCATGGATTCTCATGTCATTAGGAAGGCGGCGTGGCGCCTGCCCACTCTCGCGCAGTTGGCAGTGTTGCGCTTTAACTTCCGGGGTGTGAGTTCGCCCCGGGGAACTTCAGAAGGCCAGTTCGGCCACGGTGATGATGAACGCATGGACCTGGAGGCCGCACTGGCCTTCGTCCGGAGCTCAGGCTTACCTAATCCGTGGCTCATTGGCTGGTCTTTTGGGACCGAGGTGATTTTGAAGCACGCCAGGGAACATGTGGGTGAGATTTCCGGAGTAATCCTGCTCTCCCCACCGCTGCATCGCACCACCGATGACGAATTGTCGAGGTGGGCAGACGTGCCGATTCCTGTCGTGGCGTTAGTGCCCGAGTTTGATGACTACCTGACACCCCCAGAAGCGACGGAGCGCTTTTCCCTCGCACCCCGTGCCGAGATTGTTCCAGGCGAGGGAGCAAAACACCTATGGGTAGGAGAGAAACACACCTATTTCGTACTGAACGAGATTACGAAGCGGCTGAATCCGGCTGCTTCGCCGCTTTCCGAGTGGTGGCCTGCCTAGCACGACTGCTCCGCGCGGGCACCGGGGCCTTGGTGACGGCGAGGACTTTGCCAACAACAGTGCGAAGAGATTCGATGTAGTCGGCAATCGTGTCACGCTCGGCACGCAGCTCAACAAGTCTGCGTTCTGCAGCTGCGACTCGGTTGGTTGCCTCATCCTCGGCCTGACGGATGATGAGGGCTGCGCGTGCTTCAGCCGCTGCGATCGTCTCGGTTGCAGTCTTTTCGGCGCTGTTCTTGCCGGTCCGGTTGGCCTCGTCAATAGCCGCGACAATTTTCTTTTGCTCTTTGCGTAACCCGGCCAGTCGATCTTTGGTCTCGCTCAGTTGATTTTCGGCTTCCTGGAGGAAACGGTTGTTGAGCTCAACAGCCTTCTGGTGGGTGTCCAGCAGTTCGCGCTCGGCCTCGGCCCGACGCGCTGAGAGCTCCGCGTCCAAATCGGCTCTGGCTTGTTCGGCAATGCGAGCGAGTTCCTTGGCCTGGTTTTTATTGTCGAAGGCAAGACGAGCGGTGGTCTCGGCAACTTCGTGTTCAGCGTTGGTTTTTGCCAGGGCTGCTTCTTCTTGGATTTTGCGCAGCGTAAGTTCATGGCTTGCTCGCTCGACTTGGATCTCTTTCGAGAGGGCGGTCCCCTTGGCCCGGGCCTCGTTCACTTCGCGCGCAGCAACAACCTTCAACTCGGATATCTCACGCATGGCTTCGGCCCGCAGCGCCGCTGTTTCTCTCTTCGCGCTGGCGCGGAGCTTGGCTGATTCGGTCGCTACTGCCCCTCGGATCGCCGCCGCCTCGTCGATGGCTTGTGCGCGAATGCGCTCCGCCTCGGCAATAGCCTCGGCGATGGAGGTTTCGGTCTTCGCCTGCGCACCATCGAGAGTGTTCGTGACCGAGTTAGTGGCATCGGTTGTGATTCTTTCCGCTTCGCGCGCGGCTGCTTCGAGAATCTCTGAGGCTTCGAGCTTCGCACTAGCAATCATCCGCTCGGAGTCAATGTCGGCTTGCCCGATGATTCGAGTGGACTGTTCTTCCGCAATACGCAGAACAGCTTCGAGTCGTCCGCCGAGACCGGCGTAGGTCGGGACTTCGGCCTCGCCGCTGGAGGCCCGCAGGGCCGCGAGGGTTTCTGTTGCGACCTTGAGCTCTTCGAGTGCGCTCTGGCGGTCCTTCGAAGCTTGAATCAGTTCCGTGCGCAGTTCACTGATTATGTTGTCAACTTCACTGCGCCTATAGCCGCGAAGTTCGGTCTGGAACTCGGAGTCTTCGACTGCCATTACCTAGTGTCCCCCAATAAAGTCATTTAAGGCTCCCCGTAGTGTAGCCCGAGTACCCCAGGAGAAACCAACTGCCAATCGGCTACCCTGGAGAGTCGCGGCCACAAGCCACGGTCAGAGCAGGGGAGGTGCAGGGTGCGGGTCATTGTTGCCATTGTGCTGCTCTCCGTCTCCGTTCTTTCGCTTGGGCTGGGGATCGCTCAGCGGACAATTTTTGCCGATGATCAAATGATTGATCGCCCCGTGGTGACTGGCACGACGGCGCCGGCCACGATTATTCACGGCAAAGACCTAGGGGCCTACCCGGGTCGGGTCACGCTCTCAGTTGAGGGCGGAGCCAATTCGCGGGTTCGTGAGGGCGATGATGTCGGAGCGTTGGCAACGGGACGGGTGTTTGTCGCCTATGGGCGCACGGTCGATGTGATGGCCTGGCTCTCTCCGGGGCGCCACACCCAGCTACGATTCGACCCGCTCATCGATGGTTTCATTGTCCTGCCCCGCGCCGGTCAGGACATGACGTTGCCCGATCCGGCCGGGTCGGATTTATGGTTCCAGGAGTACTCCGAGGAGGGACAAATGAGTGTCTCGTTCTCGGTGCCAGAGGACGTGAGCGTTCTCATCATGAGCGACGGGACGCTACCCGCGCCTGAGAAAATAACGGTGTCGTGGCCCTTGGTCACAGACTCCCTAGTGTCCTTCGGCCTCATCGTGGTGGGCGTGGGCTCCATGATTGCGGGATTTGTGATGGTGTTCATCAACTACATCGTCTGGCGAAGAAACCGTGGGCCCCGGCGCAGAATGACCAAGCGGCCCCGCGCTCCACGCGGTTCTTACCGCCAGCCCCGTAAATCGTCGGTGAAGCCTCGCGGACGCAGAGTTGCGCGCTTCGTCGCGCTCCCGTTGACTGGCGCAATCCTGTGGGGGGTTAGCGGTTGCGCTCCCGAACCGACCGTGGTTGATGTCGAAGAAACGGACAACCAGTCACAGGTGGTCTCCCCGGTCGTGCCCTACCCTGCCGTGACTGAGCTTCAGTTCTCAAGAATCATGGCCAAGATCGCCTCGCAAATTCAGGCCGGTGATGAGGAGCTCGCGGTCAATTTACTGGCCGACCGAGTGAGTGAGCCGACTCTCGCTGCTAGGCGCGCCGCCTACATCATCAAGAGGGCCGATGGAGAGTCCGGAACTTTGACCCCCATTCTGGCCTCGCCGATTCGCCTGGTGCTCCCGCAGCAGACCTCTGAGTGGCCGCGGAGTGTTTTCGGGATTATTCAAGACGAGGAAGATTTGGAATCACCCTCTATCGGTGTGGTGCTCAGCCAAGAGAGCCCCCGCTCTGATTACCGCTTGAGCTACGCCGTGGTGTTGGCTCCGCAGGTGCAGATTCCTAATCTGCCCTCAGCCAGTTTGGGGTCAGCCAGGCTCTCTCCTGACTCCGGGTTAATTCGTTTGTCCCCTCTTGAGGTTGCCGCGCACTACGCCGATGTCATCAACCAGGGCACTGAGAGTGACTTTGCGCCGGACTTTGCCCTGGCCACAGATCGTTTGTTTATTCAGTTAGGACCCGAAGCGGCCGCTTTGCGGCAGGAGTCTTTTGGGGACACCGTCGATGTGGACTGGGAGACCACGCCCTCGGAGAATGAGGTGGTGGCCTTCGCCACGGCTGATGGTGGCGCTCTGGTGATGGCGACCCTTCAGGAAATCGAAAGAGTCACCCCGGCCCAGTCTGGCGCTTCGGTGAACGCCAGTATCGCGGTCAGGGCGCTCACCTCTCTATCGCAGTCCACCCGAGGCTTCGAAGTCATCTCCAACATCCAAGTACTCTGGTATGTGCCCCCGGTTGGCTCCGAGGAGGGCATTCGCGTGCTCGGCTACACGTACAGTCTGGTCGGAGCGAAGGAAGTTGACAGTGAGTAATCCACTGGGCGGGCCCGCCCTCCACGGCGCCCTTGATCTCTCGGGGTTGGTCCGCAAGCATGCCACCCCAGCGCCGCCGAGCACCCCGGCTAGCCCTCTGGTCAAGGACGTGGACGACTCGAGCATTGGAGAGCTCGTCGAGCTCTCCAAGCGCGTTCCGGTTGTGCTGGAAATTTATGGTGGGGAATTGACCCCTCAGTTGGGACCGCTCATTGAGTCCTACCAGGGAGCTTTTGTGCTGGGAACGGTGCGCGGGGAAAGCGCGCCGGAGCTCGTTCAGGCTCTGGGCATTCAAGGGATTCCCACGGTGGTGGCCTTGGTCGCGGGCCAGCCCGTGCCCCTGTTCCAGGGCATTCCTCCAGAGGCTGAGATTCGCACCGTGTTGGATCAGGTTCTAGCCCTCGCCGCCAAAGGCGGTGTCACCGGGAGAGTCACGCCACCCACTGATGACGTCGGAGAACCCGCCGAGGAACCCTTGCCCCCGCTCCACCAAGAGGCCTACGACGCGCTGGGGCGCGATGACATCGCGGGCGCAAAGGCCGCCTTCGGGAAAGCGATTGCGCAGAACCCCGCCGACTCCGAAGCCGAGGCCGGTCTTGCCCAGGTGGAGTTGCTCGAGCGAGTAACTGGCCTCGATGCAAACCTGGCGAGAGAGAATGTTGCCGCGAAGCCCGAGGATGTCACAGCGGCTTTGGCTGTTGCTGATCTTGATATCTCGGGTGGTCACGTGGAAGACGCGTGTAATCGTTTGCTCGCTCTGTATTCCGGGGTGACCCCCGAGGAGAAAGACATCATTCGAGGGAGGCTATTGTCGTATTTCCTCCTGGCCGGAGCCACCACCGAGGCAGTGAAGCAAGCCCGCAACCGGCTGTCTTCCCTGATGTTCTAGGAGCCCTCATGGGCGTTTATCTCGACCACCAGGCGACCAGCCCCATGTCTGAGGCGGTCAAGCAGGCTTATCTTGAGGCTCTTGATGTCGTGGGAAACCCTTCCTCCATTCACCAGGCAGGCCAGAGGGCTCGCGCCATGCTGGAGGATGCCAGAGAGCGCATCGCTGCCGTGCTGGATGCAGAACCTGTTGAAATTGTTCTGACATCGGGGGGAACCGAGGCAATCAATGCTGCTGTGAAGGGAGCCCTGTGGGCGGCCGAAAAAGCTGACCCTGGAAACCCAGGCACCATCGTTGCCACCCACGCTGAACACCACGCCACCTTGGACGCGCTGAAATGGTTGGCTGCCACAGGCGCAACGTGGCTGGCGCCTGGTGTGGACGAGTTCGGTGTGATGAACACCGAGGAGCTTCGCGCCCTGCTTGCCTCGAACCGCGTTGCTCTGGTCAGTAGCCTTCTTGCCAATAACGAGGTGGGATCACTTCAGCCGGTAGCGGCCATGGTCGAGATTTCTCGGGAGCACCACGTTCCCACTCATCTCGACGCCGTGGCGGCGCTCGGGTATATGCCAGTGAGCTTTAGAGACTTAGGCGTCACAGCGATGAGCGTCTCCGCTCATAAGGTCGGTGGACCAGTCGGCGTGGGAGCACTCGTGCTCTCCCGGCATGCTCCGGCGTGGGAAGCCTTGCACCACGGGGGAGAGCAGCAGCGACAGCGCTCTGGGACCTTGAACGTCGCGGGAGCACTCGGCTTCGCCGTTGCCCTGGAGGCCAGGGAAGCTAAGCGCCAACAGGGCGCTGTGGCACTCGGTGCGCTGCGCGATCGACTGATGGTAGGGCTTCAGGCGCAGGTGCCAAGCCTCGTGGTGCGCGGATCAACGAATCGCTTGCCGGGGAATCTGCACATCACAGTGCCTGGCTGCGAGGGCGATGTGTTGCTCTATCTGCTGGATCAACACGGTATCCATGTCTCGACCGGGTCGGCCTGCCAGGCCGGTGTGCCCGAGGCATCCCACGTGTTGCTCGCCATGGGGGTGAGCGAGGCGGACGCTCGCGGCGCTCTGCGCTTTAGTCTCAGCTACTCCACCACGAAGGCCGATGTTGATCAGGTGATTGCCGTTTTTGCATCGGTGGTGGAAAAAGCTAGTGCTGCGGGGATGGCAGCGCCGGCATAAGGCCGGCGCACCACTATCCAGGCGCTCGGTGAGGGTTTATACCTACACTGAGACACGTGAAAGTTCTGGCAGCGATGAGCGGTGGCGTTGATAGCGCCGTTGCTGCTGCGCGTGCCCTCGAGGCAGGCCACGAGGTGGTCGGAGTTCACTTAGCCCTGGCGCGAATGCCTGGCACGCTGCGGACAGGTTCTCGCGGTTGCTGCACTATTGAAGATTCGATGGATGCCAGGCGGGTCGCAGACGCACTGGGGATCCCCTTCTATGTGTGGGATTTCTCTGAGCGCTTTGCCGCGGACGTGGTTCAAGACTTCATCGATGAGTACCGGGAGGGTCGGACCCCGAATCCCTGCATGCGCTGTAATCAGCACATCAAGTTCCAGGCCGTCCTTGAGCGCGGTCTGGCACTCGGATTTGATGCGGTGGCAACTGGCCACTACGCGAAGGTTGTCGAGGGGCCACACGGCAAGGAGCTGCACCGTGCTGCAGCGTGGGCCAAAGACCAGTCCTATGTCCTCGGGGTGCTTCGCACCGATCAGCTCGAGCACTGCTATTTTCCACTCGCCGACACACCCTCCAAGGGTGAGGTTCGCAAGGAGGCCGAGCGCCGCGGTTTCGTAGTGGCGAGCAAACCCGATAGTCACGACATTTGCTTTATTCCCGATGGTGACACCAGAGGCTGGCTCGCCGAGCGGGTGGGCACCGAAACCGGCCAGGTTATCGACCAGGAGGGCCAGGTCGTGGGCTCCCACGAGGGCGCCCACGCCTACACGGTCGGCCAGCGCAAAGGCCTGCAGCTGGGGTTCCCCGCAGCTGATGGAAAGCCCCGCTATGTCTTGGAGGTGCGGCCGAAGACCAACGAGGTTATTGTCGGGCCCAAAGAGGCGCTTGCCATTTCCGAGTTGGCTGGCTCCATGATGAGCTTTGCCGGTGCGGACCCGGTGGTCTCTGGTCTTGCCGAAGACCGCAGCGACGAGGCTGGTTTTGGCTGCTCTGAATTTGCGTGCCAGGTTCAAGTTCGTGCCCACGCTGACCCGGTGGATGCCGTTGCCAGGGTGGAGGGCGGAGAACTGATTGTTCGCGTCCTGGAACCGCTGCTCGGTGTGGCACCCGGTCAAAGCGCCGTGGTCTACGTCGGAGAGCGTGTCCTCGGCCAGTGCACTATTGATCGCACCGTGAGTGCCCTCACCCCATCGGACCTCGCCCGTGCGTGAGGTCATCATTCTGGGTTCCACCGGCTCCATTGGCACCCAGGCACTCGAGGTGGTCTCGAGAAACCCAGAGCTGTTTCGAGTAGTCGGACTTGCCGCTGGTACTAACCGCGAGCTGGCTATGGCGCAAGCCGCGGCGCACGGGGTGTCAGCGGACCGGGTGGTGTTTGGGGCGAGCGATGCAGCGCAGCTAGTGAGGGATGTTTCGGCTGACGTGGTGCTCAATGGCATTACGGGTTCCGTGGGCCTAGCACCCACGCTGGCAGCGCTCGAGTCTGGAGCAACGCTTGCCCTTGCCAATAAAGAGAGCCTGATCGTGGGAGGCGAGCTCGTCACTCGAGCAAAGCAGCGCCCGGATCAAATTGTTCCGGTGGACTCCGAGCATTCGGCGTTAGCGCAGGCTCTTCTTGCGGGGACGGCGGCAGAGGTGGCCTCTTTGGTGGTCACCGCGAGCGGGGGACCGTTCCGGGGGCGCACAAGAAGTTCCTTGCTCGAGGTGACTCCGGCGCAAGCGTTGGCTCATCCGACCTGGGATATGGGGCTTGTTGTGACAACAAACTCGGCAACGCTGGTTAACAAGGGCCTCGAGGTCATCGAGGCGCACCTGCTCTTCGATGTTCCCTTTGAGCGCATCCAGGTCACCGTTCATCCGCAGTCGGTGGTGCACTCGATGGTGGAGTTTGTCGATGGATCGACAATCGCCCAGTGTTCTCCACCAGACATGCGCTTACCCATAGCGCTCGGGATGAACTGGCCAGACCGCGTGCCAGGGGTCATTCCTGGTGTTGATTGGTCGAAGGCGCACACGTGGACGTTTGAGCCACTGGACAACGAGGCGTTCCCGGCAGTGGAGTTGGCCAAGAGTGTGGGCGCCAGGGGCGTGACCTTCCCGGCTGTCTTCAACGCCGCTAACGAGCAGGCAGTGTTCGCATTCCACCGAGGCGAGTTGGGGTTTGTGTCCATTACAGATGTCATCACCGAGGTGGTGGAGGCGCATGAGCCCCACGAGATGTCTCTCGACGCGGTGCTGGAGGCAGAGCGTCACGCTCGCGAACACGCTGATCGCGTCATCGCCACGCGGGGCGCGTAGCGCCCTCGCGGGTCATCGTCAGTCCGCCGGGTTAGAGTGTGGCCGTGGAATCTGCGCTGCTCTTTACCCTTGGTGTTCTCGTTGTTTTTGTGGGCTTGATGGTCTCGATTGCCCTGCACGAGTGGGGACATTTCTTCCCGGCCAAGAAGTTCGGGGTCTACATTTCCCAGTTCATGATTGGGTTTGGGCCGACACTCTTCTCCAGGAAAAAAGGCGAGACGGAGTTTGGGTTCAAAGCAATCCCGCTCGGCGGTTACGTCGCCATGGCTGGGATGTATGCGCCAAAGAACCCGGGTGATGCTCCAGAAACTGCCACAACGGGCTTTCTCGATCGGGTCGTGGGCGACGAAACACTGCCTGATGCTCTTCCGAATGACGCCGATCTAGCGGCCAGGAGTTTCTACCAACTGTCTCTCTACAAACGCATCACCATCATGCTCGGTGGGCCCCTGATGAACCTGTTCATTGCCATCCTCCTCTACGCCGTGGTGCTGATGGGCTTTGGAGTTTCTGGCCTCAGCTTGAGAGTGGGCAGTGTCTCGGAGTGTGTTGTTCCCGCCAGCGAAAGCCGTAGCGAGTGTCTGCCGGATGACCCGGCAGCACCCGGTGCGGCAGCTGGATTGTTGCCAGGCGACCTCATTTTCTCGGTCAATGGGGTTGCGATGGACGAGTGGATTTCGGTGACCGAAGTGATTCGTGCCTCGCCAGGGAAGCCAGTGCAGCTGGGCATTGACCGCTCTGGCGAAATCCTCAGCCTCAGCGTCACGCCGCTTCTCAGCGAGCGCTACGCCTTTGATGATTCCGGGCAGGTCTTGCTGGATTCTGAGGGCAACCCCGTCATCGAATATGTCGGTTTCGTGGGGATTGGGTCTTTGGTCGAAAACCAGTCTCAGCCGATCACCGCTGTCTTGCCCGCCGTGTGGGACAACGTGGTGGGTGTCGTGCGGGTTATCCTGACCCTCCCTCAGCGACTCGTGGATGCGGCAGAAGCCGCCTTTGGTCCGGCAGAGCGAGACCCGAATGGCCCGCTCAGCGTTGTGGGCGTCGGTCGCATTGCGGGAGAAATAGCCTCGGTGGATTCCCTCGCGGTGTCGGACCGGATTGCAAGCCTGATCGGAATCCTCGCCTCGTTGAACGTGGCGCTTTTTGTGTTCAACCTGGTTCCCCTGTTGCCACTCGATGGTGGTCACGTCGCAGTGGGGATTGTGGATGAAGTGCGCCGCAAGCTCTATCGACTCCAGGGCAAGGCTGACCCGGGTTCCGTGGATGCTAAGAAGCTGATTCCCGTGACACTGGTGGTCATTGTGATTCTGGCGTCCATGAGTTTGCTGCTGATGTATGCCGACATCGTGAACCCCATCAGGCTCTTCTCCTAAACGCGTCCTCGATCTGGAGGAGTCAGTAGAGCTTCAGGCTTTAGGCTTAGTCTGATTCACGGCCCAGCCACGCGCCCGGCCCAGGAAGGAAATCCGTCACGTGCCCGCTGTTAACTTAGGGATGCCGAAGACCCCCGAGGTCCTCGCTCCGCGTCGTATTTCTCGTCAGATCAAGGTCGGCAAAGTCCTCGTCGGAGGCGGCGCGCAGGTCAGCGTGCAGTCCATGACCACCACCCAGACCACCGACATCAACGGCACCCTTCAACAGATCGCTGAGCTGACGGCCACGGGTTGCGACATTGTGCGTGTCGCGGTGCCCACTCAGGATGACGCTGACGCACTTGCCATCATCGCCAAGAAGAGCCAAATTCCTGTCATCGCCGACATCCACTTCCAGCCTAAGTATGTGTTCCAGGCCATCGATGCCGGTTGCGCTGCAGTGCGTGTGAACCCGGGAAACATTAAAAAGTTTGATGACCGTGTGGGCGAAATTGCGACTGCTGCACAAGCCGCCGGCGTCAGCCTTCGTATTGGTGTCAATGCTGGTTCGCTAGACCCCAGGCTGTTGGAGAAATACGGCAAGCCCACCGCGGAGGCGCTCGTGGAGAGTGCTGTCTGGGAAGCAAGCCTGTTTGAGGAACACGATTTCCACGACTTCAAGATTTCGGTGAAGCACAATGACCCCATCGTCATGGTGAAGGCATATCGTCAGCTGGCAGCGGCTGGCGATTGGCCCCTCCACTTGGGAGTAACCGAAGCTGGCCCCGCGTTCCAAGGAACAATTAAGTCATCGGTGGCCTTTGGCGTTTTGCTTGCCGAGGGCATCGGCGACACGATCCGGGTGTCGCTTTCTGCTCCTCCGGCAGAAGAGGTCAAGGTCGGGCTCAAGATTCTCGAGTCGTTGAACCTGCGTGAGCGCAAACTAGAAATCGTGTCGTGCCCGAGCTGTGGTCGGGCCCAAGTTGATGTCTACACGCTGGCTGAGGACGTGACCAAGGGTCTTGAAGGCATGACGGTTCCGCTACGCGTGGCGGTCATGGGCTGCGTGGTGAATGGTCCGGGTGAAGCGCGGGAAGCCGACCTGGGAGTGGCAAGCGGTAACGGCAAGGGCCAGATTTTCGTCAAGGGTGAGGTCATTAAGACGGTTCCCGAGAGCGAGATTGTGGCGACGCTGATCGAAGAAGCGAACCGTCTGGCTGCCTCCATGCCCGATGCGCCACAGGGCACGCCAGAAGTCATCACCAGCAAATAGCCCGCTAGTCTGGTCCGGTGGTTACCCGTCTGAGCACTCTCTTCGTGCGCACCCTGCGCGAAGATCCCTCCGATGCTGATGTTGCAAGCCACAAGTGGTTGGTCCGTGCCGGATATATCCGCCGCCAAGCACCGGGAATTTTTGCGTGGTTGCCGCTTGGCCTCAAGGTTCGCCAGAAGGTCGAGCGCGTTGTTCACGAAGAAATGCAGCGAGCTGGTGCTCAACAGGTGCACTTCCCCGCCCTGTTGCCCCGTGAACCCTATGAGACAACCGGTCGTTGGGAGGATTATGGCGATGGGATTTTCCGCCTGAAAGACCGCAAGGGCGCCGACTATCTGTTGGCCCCCACCCACGAAGAGGTCTTCACTCTGACGGTGAAGGACCTGTACTCCAGTTACAAAGACCTGCCCTTGGTGATTTATCAAATTCAAGACAAGTACCGCGACGAGGCCAGGCCTCGCGCTGGCCTGCTGCGTGGCCGCGAGTTTTCGATGAAGGATGCTTATTCGTTTGACTACACCGACGAGGGCCTCGAGAAGAGCTATCAGTCACAAAGAGACGCCTACGAGCGCATTTTTCAGAGGCTGGGCCTGGAGTATGTGATCGTGCAGGCCGATGCCGGCGCGATGGGCGGCTCCCGGAGTGAAGAA
The DNA here is from genome assembly GCA_044338275.1 of Pontimonas sp. Lineage (GTDB taxonomy): Bacteria > Actinomycetota > Actinomycetes > Actinomycetales > Microbacteriaceae > Pontimonas. The sequence continues at coordinate 2,931 of JBIILX010000029.1, read as the reverse complement.
TTCCTGCACCCCACCGACGTTGGCGAAGACACTTTTGTCCGCACCGACGGCGGTTACGCAGCCAACGTGGAGGCCTTTAGGGTCACCCCGCCGGCGGTAGTTGACGCGAGCAAGACCGCTGCTCCGGTCGTTTTTGATTCTCCCAACACCCCGACAATTGAAACGCTGGTGGCGCTGGCGAATGAACGCCACCCGAGGGACTCAGGCGCGTGGAGTGCCGCGGACACTCTCAAGAACGTTGTCCTAGCCCTCACCGGGCTCGATGGAAGGCGCGAACTTGTCATTGTCGGCGTTCCCGGCGATCGTGACGTTGATCTGAAACGGGCCGAGGTCGCCTTCGCGCCTCGGGCCGTCGAAGCCGCCACCGAAGAGGATTTCGCCAAGAACAAGGGCCTCGTCAAGGGCTATATCGGACCGTGGTCATCCTCTGGAGCTGTGTTGGGGGAGAAGTCCTCGACGGGGATTGCCTTTATGGTCGACCCTCGTGTCGTGGAGGGAACTGCGTGGGTGACCGGCGCTAACGAACACGAGAAGCATGTGTTCAACCTGGTCTGTGGCAGAGACTTCACCCCCGATGGTGTTGTTGATATTGCCGAAGTGCGTGCTGGCGACGAGGCACCAGATGGCTCAGGTCCGATCGTTGCCGCACGGGGCATGGAAATCGGGCACGTATTCCAGCTGGGGCGCAAATACGCAGAGGCTCTTGGTCTTCAGGTTCTCGATGAGAACGGCAAGCTCGTCACCGTCACCATGGGTTCCTACGGTATTGGTGTGACAAGGCTTGTGGCGGTCCTCGCCGAGGGTAATCACGACGACAAAGGGCTCATCTGGCCAGAGGTCATCTCGCCTTTTGATGTCCATATCGTGGCAGCCGGCAAGGACGACATTGTCTTCGAGGTGGCTGAGAAACTCGCCTCCGACCTGGAAGCCACCGGCACAGACGTTCTCCTGGATGACCGCCCGAAGCTATCTCCGGGGGTGAAGTTTGCCGATGCAGAAATTCTCGGCGTTCCCCACATCGTGATCGTTGGCCGCGGAGCTGCCGAGGGCCAGGTTGAGTACTGGAACCGCCGCACCGGGGAAAAATCAGATATTTCCGTAGATCAGGTTTCTGGGATTCTCGCTCGCTAGCCCCTCGAGGGGCCCCAGTAGCTGTTTTCAGGCTCCCCTTGTACCCTGGGGAAGAAGCGTCTAGGGTTTCACACACAATCGAACAGGAGGGGCCCTCATGGATATTGACCTGAGCGTGCTCAAGCTCATGGAGTCAGAGCGAGAGATCCCTTTTGACGAACTCGTGGTCATCATCGAACAGGCCATTCTGACGGCCTACGAAAAACACACGGGTGTTGCGGATTTTCGGGGCAACCGCGTTGACCCGAATGCCCCTCGGGCGCGGGTTGAACTCGACCGGAAGACCGGCCACGTCGTCATTTACACGCCAATCCTCAACGAGGAGGGCGAAAAAACAGGCGAAGAGGTCGATAGTCCGGAAGATTTCGGTCGCATTGCCGCTCACGCGGCCAAGCAGGTCATCAACCAGCGCTTGCGCGACATCGGCGATGACCGGATTCTTGGCGAATATCGCGGCAAAGACGGCGATATTGTCTCGGGAATTGTGGCCCAGGGGCCAAACCCTCGCATGATTCACATCAACCTGGGTGAGGTTGAAGCGATTCTTCCCCCGGAGGAGCAAGTCCCGGGCGAAGTCTATGAACACGGCTCGCGCTTGCGGGTCTATGTCACCAAGGTGGAAAAGGGCCTGAAGGGCCCCTCCATCACGGTCAGTAGAACCCACCCGGGTTTGGTGCGCCGCTTGTTTGCTCTGGAGGTTCCCGAGATTCACAAAGGCTCGGTGGAGATCACCTCGGTGGCCAGAGAAGCCGGCCACCGCACCAAAATCGCTGTTCGCGCTCTGGAGCCGGGCCTCAATGCCAAAGGCGCTTGTATTGGCGAATTGGGCCAGAGGGTCAGGGCCGTTCAGAACGAGCTGGGCGAAGAAAAAATTGACATTGTTGATCACTCGGATGACATTGCCCAGTTTGTTGCTAATGCCTTGAGCCCGGCAAAAGTGACTAGCGCGTTCGTGCTGGATGAAGCGCTCAAGCAGGTTCGTGCCTTGGTTCCCGATTATCAGCTGTCTTTGGCCATTGGAAAAGAAGGCCAGAACGCCAGGCTCGCAGCGAAATTGACCGGGGCGAAAATCGATATTCAGCCCGACTCAGTAATGGATTCCTAGACCCACGAGGCGCTGTGGCGAGAAAAGACCGCCACAAGGGGGGTAAGATGGGCGTAGTCAGGCGATGCCTGGGCTGTCACCAGGTGGACACCACAGAAAATCTTCTGCGGTGTGTAGCGAAAGACAACCGGGTAGTCGTGGACGAGCGTGGTTTAGAACATGGCCGGGGCGCTTGGGTACACCCCAAGTCCGACTGTCTGAACCGCTCTCTCCAACGACGAGCATGGAGCAGGGCCCTCAAGCAGGATCCGGCAATGGATTGCTCGGCCTTAGAAGAACTCAGCAGGTCGACCGACCTCACATAAGAACAGGCTGAATGGCTAATGGAAACCTCATGAGCGGCTCGAAATGAGTCTCGTTTGTAGGTAGAGGCACGCCCTGACTGGGGGAGTGCCCAGACAGGAGAATTGTGGCGGGAAAACCACGCGTGCACGAGATCGCCGCGGAATTGGGTATCGACTCAAAGCGCGCTCTCGACAAGCTGAAGGAAATTGGCGAGTTCGTTAAGGGACCGTCCTCCACCATCGAGCCCCCTGTAGCTCGCAAGCTCAAGGCTGCTTTTGCCGAAGAGGGTGTTGTTCCCGTTGCCCCTGTGGCGAAGCCGGCTGCCGCTAAGCCGGCGCCCGTCGCCGCTCCGGAGGTCCCAGTTGAAGCCCCTCCAGCGCCGATTGCCGATCCTCCAGCTTCCGGTGGTG
>JBIILX010000028.1:0-15474 GCA_044338275.1 Pontimonas sp. | reverse complement strand
ACAAGCCCCGTTCCTCCACGGGTATTCCCCGTCCTGGAAACAATCCGTTTGCCTCGGCTCAGGGCATGGCTCGCCCCGGTATTCCCCGTCCCGGAAACAATCCGTTTGCCTCGGCTCAGGGCATGGCACGTCCCGGCGCACCCCGCCCCGGCGAAGGCGTCGGCGCTCGCCGGCCCGATGACCGTGGCACTGGTGCTCGCGCACCCTTCCAGCAGCGCACCGGTGGCCCGGGCCGCCCTGGTGGCGCAGGATTTGGTGGGCCAGGTGCAGGGCGACCCGGTGGTGGCCCTGGTGGTCCTGGTGGTCCCGGCGGCGCCGGTGGTCCTGGTGGTCGTCCCGGTGCTGGCGGTCGTGGCCGCGGCCCCGGTGGTGGTACCGCTGGTGCGTTTGGGCGCGGTGGCGGCAAGAGCAAGTCCCGCAAGTCGAAGCGGACGAAGCGTCAAGAGTTTGAAATGCGGGAGGCACCAAGCCTCGGCGGTGTGCAAATTCCGCGTGGCGATGGCTCGACCATCATCCGGCTTCGCCAGGGCGCCTCAATCAGTGATTTCGCGGAGAAGATTGAAGTAATGTCGGGCTTCCACGTTCCCCCTGGGAACCTGGTCACCGTGTTGTTCCAACTCGGTGAAATGGCCACAGCGACCGAGTCGCTGGATGCAGCGACCTTCGAGGTCCTCGGAGCGGAGCTTGGTTACAAGGTCCAGATTGTCTCGCCGGAAGACGAGGACAAGGAACTTCTCGAGAGTTTTGAAATCGATCTTGACGAGGAAGAGAACGAGGAAGACCTCGTTATTCGCCCGCCAGTGGTGACCGTCATGGGTCACGTCGACCACGGTAAGACGAAGCTGCTGGATGCAATCCGCAGCGCCAACGTTGTGGCCGGTGAAGCCGGAGGCATCACCCAGCACATCGGTGCTTACCAGGTGTGGACCGAGCACGAAGGAATCGAGCGGGCCATCACCTTCATCGACACCCCCGGTCACGAGGCCTTCACCGCCATGCGTGCTCGTGGTGCTCAAGTCACCGACATCGCGATCCTGGTGGTTGCCGCGGATGATGGCATCATGCCTCAAACCATTGAGGCGTTGAACCACGCTCAAGCGGCTGGCGTGCCCATTGTGGTGGCCATCAACAAGATGGATGTCGCTGGCGCGAACCCCGACAAGATTCTTCAGCAGCTGACCGAATTCGGTCTCGTTGCCGAGGCCTACGGTGGTGAAACCCAAGCGGTTCAGGTGTCTGCGCTCAAGGGTGATGGAATCGCAGAGCTGTTGGACGCTGTCTTGCTCACTGCTGATGCAGGCCTTGATTTGAGGGCAAACCCGAATCGCACCGCTCGTGGTGTCGCCATCGAAGCCCGCCTCGACAAGGGCCGCGGTGCTGTGGCAACCGTGCTCATCCAGTCGGGAACCCTGCGAGTCGGAGAAGCAATTGTTGCCGGAACCGCGTACGGCCGTGTTCGTGCGATGACCGACGAGGACGGCAACGCGGTCGAAGAAGCCTACCCAGCCCGTCCCGTTGCGGTTCAGGGTCTGTCGTCTGTGCCACGCGCTGGTGACACCTTCATCGTCACCGATGATGACCGTACAGCCCGCCAAATTGCCGAGAAGCGTGAGGCTGCTGAGCGCAATGCTCTGTTGGCGAAGGCGCGCAAGCGCATCAGCCTTGAGGACTTCACCAAGGCCCTCGAGGACGGCAAGATTGAGTCCCTCAACCTCATCATCAAGGGTGATGTCTCCGGTGCTGTTGAGGCACTGGAAGAAGCCCTGCTCAAGATCGAGGTTGACGACACGGTCCAGTTGCGCATCATTCACCGTGGTGTGGGTGCCATCACCGAAAGCGATGTCAACCTGGCCACCATCGACAACGCCATCATCGTGGGCTTCAACGTTCGACCCGACTCGAAAGCCAGAGAGCGCGCGCAACGCGAAGGCGTCGATGTGCGCTTCTACTCCGTCATCTACAACGCACTGGAAGAAATCGAGAGCTCGCTCAAGGGCATGCTCAAGCCCGAGTTCGAAGAGGTCCAGTCCGGTGTTGCCGAAGTTCGGGAGATTTTCAAGTCCTCGAAGGCAGGAACAATCGCCGGTTGTATCGTTCGCTCGGGAACCATCACGAGAAACGCCAAGGCTCGCGTTATCCGTGACGGCGTGGTGATTGCCGATGGCCTCGCCATCGAATCGCTGCGTCGCTTCAAGGACGACGCCACCGAAGTCAAGACTGACTTCGAGTGCGGTATTGGTCTGGGAAAGATTAAAGACATCGAGATCGGCGACGAAATCGAAACCATTGAAATGAAGGAAAAGGTCCGTGTCTAGCAACTCGCCTCGCGCGAGGAAAATGGCGGACCTCATTCGTGAGGTGGTGGCGCAGCGTCTGCAGAAGGGTCTTCGTGACCCCCGCATGGGCTACGTCACGATTACGGATGTGCAAGTTACTGGCGATCTGCAGCACGCCTCGATCTTTTTTACCGTCCTAGGCGATGAGACCGAGCGTGCTGATACTGCATTAGCCCTCAAGGCTGCCACTGGCATGTTGCGGACCGAGGTCGGACGCAACATCACTGCCCGCCTCACCCCCTCATTAGAGTTTGTGCCCGATGGCATCCCAGAAAACGCGGCTGCTATTGAGTCTCTGCTGAGCGAGGCGCGCGAGCGCGACGCCGAGATTTCAGCGATGAAGTCGACTGCCCAGTACGCTGGCGACCCCGACCCCTACAAAGTCCCTAAAGAATCCGCCGAAGAGTGAACTAAGGAGCACCCATGTCTATGGAGCGCGACGATCCTCGTCAGTATCACATTGAGCTAGCCCCGGGTGATGTGGGCAGATACGTATTCCTTCCCGGTGGCCCTGGTCGCTGCGAAATGATTGCTGCGTTCTTTGATGAGCCCCAACTGGTTGCCAGGCACCGCGAGTACGAGACGTGGTCGGGATATCTGGAGGGCTAGAAGGTCGCCGTCACCTCGACCGGTATTGGCGGCCCTTCGGCCGCCATCGCGATGGAAGAGCTGGTCGCCATCGGCGCTGACACATTTGTCCGAGTGGGAACTTCTGGGTCTATGCAGACCGAGATTCTTCCCGGCGACATCGCGATCGTCTCCGGCGCTATTCGCGATGAGGGCACGAGCGTGCACTACATGCCCATTGAGTTTCCGGCCGTTGCCGATGTTGGACTGACCAACGCTCTCGCTGACGCTGCCAGAGGCATGGACAAGCGCGTTCACGTGGGCGTTTCCCAGTCCAAGGACTCTTTCTATGGCCAACACGACCCCGCAAGAATGCCAGTCGCCTCCAGACTCCAGGAGCGTTGGGCTGCGTGGATTGGCGGGGGAGCGATTTGTTCTGAGATGGAAGCGGCCCCCCTCTATATCGTTGCCTCGGTGCTGCGCGTTCGCGCCGGTGGTCTCATGATGGTGATGGGTCACCCCGACCAGTCGCCGATGAGCGATGCCGAGTGGGAAGCCTCGAAGGTTGAGCACCTCTTGCCGGTCGCTATTGAGGGCATGCGCGAGATTATTCGCAGGGACCTCGCTAACTCCCGCTAATTCGGTAGTCCTCTGGGTTCTCGGGCACGACCTCGATCAGGCCGTCCTCGAGTAGGGAAGCCAGTGCTCGCTCGAACTGTTGGGGTTCGCTCCAGAGCATGCGGAGGAAGTCGGCGGGAACGGGGGTGTCACTGGATCGCAGTTCGCGAAGGATGACGCCTCGGACCTGTCGATCGCTTCCTTCGAAACGGGCCTGCTTGGCTGCCCTCGAGCCCTCGTAGGGAGGATAACCAGCGATGCGCCACTGGCAGAGATCAGCAATCGGACAGACCGAGCATTCTGGTGCTCTGGCCTTACACACAATGGCGCCCAACTCCATGAGTCCAGCGGCTCCAGCGCACTGACGTGCAGTGTCATCGAGGAGCTCGAGCACTGCGGACACCGCAGCCCTATCAGCAACGGTGCGGGGTGGGCCCGCTTCGCCTTGGCCACTCTGCGCTCTGGCGACCACTCGCCTGACGTTGGTGTCCACGACAGCTTCGGGAATGCCAAAAGCAAAACATCGCACTGCCCTGGCGGTGTAGTCACCAACGCCAGGAAGGGCGAGGAGGGCGTCGAGCTCGTGCGGGACAAGGCCACCGTGTTCCGCCACGATGGCTTGCGCTGCTTCCTGCAGGCGTTTTGCTCGCCTGGGGTAGCCCATCCGGTCCCATGCTCGCAACACTTCAGCCAACGATTCCTGCGCCAGGTGATCGGGGGTTGGCCACCTGGCCACCCAGTACTCATAGACCGGGAGAACCCGGGAGACCGGGGTTTGTTGCAGCATCACCTCGGACACGAGCACGCCCCAGGGGCCTGCCTCTGGGGCTCTCCAGGGCAAATCGCGTTTGTTGTCCTCAAACCAGGAGACCACGCGATTCATCAGCACGCACTCACGCTAGCGAAGCAGGGAGCTTTTCTCAGCCAGCGGCCCTACCCTTGGCTCATGAAGGTTCTGGTCACCGGCGCTACCGGCTATGTCGGGGGCCGTCTCGTGCCCAAACTTCTGGAGCGCGGCCACAAGGTCCGGGTCATTGTGCGCGACCATCACCGCCTGGATGACGTTCCGTGGCGAGACGCCGTCGACATCGTTGAAGGTGACCTGGTCGACCAGGCAGCCGTTGCCCGAGCAGTTGAGGGACGAGATGTGGTCTATTACCTCGTTCATTCCATGTCGAGCTCGGGAGACTTCGAGAAAATCGAGCGCCAAGTGGCAACGACGGTGGCCCGCGAAGCCCGAACTGCTGGAGTGAAGCGCATCGTCTATCTCGGTGGATTGCATCCCGAGGGTCCGCTGTCCCGGCACCTCGGGTCCCGCAAAGAGGTCGGCGACATTCTTCTTTCCTCCGGTGTTCCGACCATTGCCTTGCAGGCAGGGGTCATTATCGGCTCGGGTTCGGCAAGCTTTGAAATGATTCGGCACTTGACCGAGGTTCTGCCCTATATGCCAGCCCCTAAGTGGGTTCGCAACTTCATTCAACCCATTGCCATTAGGGATGTGCTGCACTACCTGGTGGCCTCTGCGGATCTTCCCGCCTCCATCAACCGTGCGTTTGATATCGGGGGGCCGGATGTCTTCCGATACGGACAGCTGATGAATGGCTATGCGGTTGAGGCGGGGCTCAAGCAGCGTCCCATTGCTGCGCTTCCTGTTCTCACGCCGTGGCTTGCCTCCCAGTGGGTCAACCTCGTCACCCCAATTCCGCGCTCGCTGGCCGTCCCCATCATCGAATCACTTCTCCATGATGCGGTCATGACCAATCACGAGATCGATGGGGTTATCCCCCCTCCGGAAGAAGGACTCACGGGTTATCGGAAGGCCGTGCGCCTGGCGCTCGTGCGAATGCGCAAGGGCGAAGTGGAGACTTCCTGGCGGGATGCTCAAATTACCGGCGCACCCGCAGACCCGCTACCGAGCGACCCCGAGTGGTCTGGTCACACCGTGTTTACGGACGAGCGGGCAGTTGCGTGCACTGCAGATTCAGTGGAATTATGGCGGGTTGTGGAAAGTGTCGGCGGAGCGAATGGTTGGTATTCCCTGCCTATGGCGTGGGCTGCCAGGGGATGGCTCGACAAGCTTGTCGGCGGGGTAGGCCTGCGACGGGGTCGTCGTGATCCCGAGCACCTGGTCACGGGTGACGCGCTTGATTTTTGGCGAGTGGAATCGATGGAAAAAGGCAAGTCACTGCGGCTGCGGGCCGAGATGAAGCTTCCGGGACGCGCCTGGCTGGAATTCCGCATTGAGCCAACCCCAAGGGGGACCAGCACCCTGCATCAGAGAGCCGTGTTTTTCCCGCACGGACTTGGTGGGCGTCTCTATTGGTTGGCCGTGATGCCCCTCCACGGCATTGTCTTTGCTGGCATGGCTAACGCCATGGCCAGGAAAGCCGAGGGGCTGGGCACTACTCGAGTGGCCTAAGAGTTCCTGGGGGGCTACACTGATAAGTGCACCTCGATCACTGAGACGGTTCCCGTTCAGGTCTGATTGTTTGTGTCGGTCTCGCATCACTGGCGAGACAAAGCGGCGGTCTGTGGGTACGAAGAGTTCTTCGTATCCGAAGTGCCACCGGTGTGAGGTCAAGGAGAAGAATGGCCCAGTCAGGCCCGGCGAGAACGTCCTCTCGCGCCCAGAGCGCAAAGCGCGCTAGGCGGAAGCCCATGGATGATGAAGGCATCATCCCCATTTTGGCGCGCGCTGTTCGTGAAGTAGAGGCCGCTGCGAGCCGCGGGAAAGTTACCGCCCACAACAGAGTCAAGTTCCAGGTTGCCGCATTGCTTGTGCGCGATGAACGCCAGAGGGTCAAAGATGACGCCAGCGTCAGCGCGGTGGAGCGCCAAGAAGTTCTGAAGCGACTCGATGGCTTGGCCGCAATCATGGCCAAGACCGCTGCCCGTGACACCAGCTTGATTTCGCTTCTAGCACCTGATGCCAAAATCTCCGATGCCGCGAAGAAGTTGCGTCGCGATTTCCGGGTCGCCTCAGGAGTCGAGCTGGCACCGGATGAGCTCATCATCGTGGAAGAAGCGACGAATCCTCCCGCGGAACTTGCCAAGCAAGTGATTCCGGCCTCAGTGCGACAAGCGCAACTGGCCAATCCCTTTATGGCTCCGGATTTCGCTGCCTACCAAAAGCCTCAGGGCGTGGTTGAAGGAAGGCTTCTGAACTGGGAACTCATTGAGCCGCTCTTCAGAGCGTTTGAACAGGGCGCCGGCGGCGGCATTGCGACCATGGAACTGCCTCCCGCAGGGAACCTCGCGACACCGGGTGGGTTGGACCTGATGGTTCACCAGTCCGAGTTTGTCGAGAGCGTCCGTGCGGGCCACCGGGGCTTTCTTTTGGCCGACGAGCCTGGTCTTGGCAAGACAGCGCAGGCTCTCATTGCCGCGGAGATTGCGGGGGCCTTTCCTCTGCTTGTTGTTGTTCCCAATGTGGTCAAGACGAACTGGTTGCGCGAAGTCCGTCAATGGCTGCCCCAGCGTCGGCCGACCGTCGTCCACGGCGATGGCGTTGAGCTCAACGCTTTTTCTGACATTTTCATCGTGAACTACGACATTCTCGACCGTCACGTGGGCTGGCTCTCGAAGTTTGATTTCCGGGGCATGGTCGTGGATGAGGCCCACTTCATCAAGAACAAGGATTCGCAGCGCTCGAAGCACGTTCAGGCGGTTGCCAGAACGATTCGCGCCCGCCTGCGCCACCCGCTCCTCGTTGCACTCACCGGAACCCCGCTGATTAACCAGATCGAAGATTTCCGGATGATTTGGCAGTTCCTTGGCTGGATCGATGACAAGAAGCCACTGGGTGAACTGATGGCCAAGCTCGAGGCAACCGGCCTGACCCCCGCTGACCCCGGCTTCTTCCAGGAGGCCCGAAAAGCCGTCATTTCGATGGGCATTGTGCGCCGCAAGAAGCAGGACGTTGCCGCCGACATTCCCGCCAGGCGCATCGCCGACATCCCTGTGGAACTCGATGGCGAAGCCGGGCGGTCGATTGTGGATGCCGAGCGCGCTCTCGTTGGCCGTCTGCTCGAGCGCTATGACAGGGTCATTGCTGCCCGGGGGGTCCCAGTTCAGGGAATTGACGACGACCTGGTTCGCCTGGTCTGTAACTCGGAAGTGGAAGAAACCACCCAGGACGACAACGGCGACAACGTCTTCACCCTGGTCCGCAAGATCGGTCAGGCGAAGGCCGTCATGGCCGCCGATTACACCGCGCAACTCGCCCGCAACGTCGGAAAGGTCGTGTTCTTTGCCAAACACATCGATGTGCTCGACCAGGCGCAGGCACACTTTGCTTCCGTGGGAATCAAGACCACCTCTATTCGTGGCGACCAGAGCACAACTGCCAGACAAGCCGCGATTGATGCCTTCACCAACGACGATGACGTTCAAGTCATCGTCTGTTCCTTGCTGGCCGCCGGGGTTGGGGTGAACCTGCAGGCTGCCTCCAACGTTGTGTTGGCAGAGCTCTCGTGGACGAGTGCAGAGCAGACTCAAGCCATCGATCGCGTTCACCGCATCGGGCAAGAGCTACCGGTCACGGCATGGCGTATTCTCGCCGCTCAAACCATCGACACGAGGATTGCTGAACTGATTGACCTGAAGTCGGGGCTCGCGGCGCGCGCTCTTGATGGTGAAGAAGCTGAGGTTGGCGTCGAGACAACGATGCAGGTGGCAGCACTGATTGCTCTGCTGGGCACGGCTCTGGCCGCCCGGGAAGACTAGCTAGAACCGGTAGGCACACTCTGAGCTCTGGCACCGCCAGGCTCGGCGTGAATCGATGGTCGCTTCGCCCCCCAGAACAATCTGGCCAAGCTTGGCCGCCATAATCATTTCCTCGCTCGGAATTCCATAGAGGATCGGGAGCGCTGCGCGTGCTCCACACTGGGGACAATGTGGCGATTCATCGCCAAAGAGAGATTCGGTCATTGTGCCTCCGGCCACGGTGTAGTGCCTTAGGTTCCCAGGAACCACCGACAGCTACCGGTCGAGCTGGTTGGCCGGGTGCAACTTATGGTGAATCAGGTTGATAAGGGCCGTGGCGCTCACTAAAGCGATGATGATCACACCAATGCCCGCCGCATAAATCCACACGCCCGTCCACCCGGCCGCACCACCGGGGTTCAAGAAGGCATAGGGGTACCAGCCCGTCAGATGCCCTCGGGTCAAGGTGAGAGCAAACCACGCCAGCGGGAGGGCAATTCCCACAATCATGGTCCACCCTGGCAGCTTGTGGCGGTGGGGGTTCAGGATCCAATCCAGGGCGAAGTAGAGCGGAACCCACACGTGTGTGACTTCATTGGGCCACTGAACCGACGACACATAGGTGCCTGCAGCGTTGGGCAAATCTCGTAGAAGAACGTTGTACACGGCGCTCGTGATGAGGGCATAGGCGACAAAGTTTGCCCGGAGCGCTGCCAGGGCGGCGGAATCCCTCGCGGTCTGAAGCCCCACGATCCCGCAGAGCACGAGCACAAAGAGGTTGGCCAGACTTGTCTCAATAGTGAAATAGGAGAAATACCGCTCAGGAACAAAAGCGCTGTTGAGGACCAAATCGGTGATTTGAACCGTGACTGCAGCCACGATCGCGGTGGCCGCAACCAGGTTCAGCAAAGCCAAAAACACCCGATAGATCGACGGGCGGCCCGCGTGGGGGGTCTCTTGGTATGTAGTGCGCACGCTAGTACTCTAAAGGGTTCGCGTTCAAACTGGGTTCCGGAGAGGTTACGTATACCCTGGCCCTGTGTTTGATGTTGCCGTCACCTATATCCTCCGCGATAGCGCTGGAGTGACCGAAGTTCTCCTCGGGGAGAAGCTTCGCGGCCTCGGGGCTGGCCACATTGTGGGCCCCGGAGGCAAGGTTGAAGCAGGAGAAACACCCGAAGAGGCAGCTATCCGCGAGGTGCAGGAAGAGGTCGGGCTCATCATCGAACCCGGCGCTCTGACCCCTCTCGCCTGCATCCGCTATCCCTTTGTGAACCGAGAGGCCTTGTCGCAGCGTTCGTTCGTGTTCTCAGCCCGAGTGTTCTCTGGGGAGCTCAAGGAATCCGGTGAACTCGTGGCATCGTGGTGGCCAGTGGCCGCAATCCCTTACGAGGCGATGTGGTCAGACGCCAGGCTCTGGTTACCCCGAGCGCTCTCGGGAGAACTTATCGACGCCACCATCGTTATTGGGGAGAGTAACGAGGTGCTCTCCCACGACTGTGGGGCGTAAGGCCTAAATCATCCCCAGTTCAGTGAGCTTCTCGTTGATCAGAGGGTTACTGGGCTCTGTCAGAACCGAACCATCGGGAAAAAGAAGGACCGGAATGTTGGGGCGGCCACTGAGCTCAATAGCCTTGTTCTTGTCGTCGTCACTTGCGTCTACGTCGTGGTAGGTGAAGCCCACCCCGTAGTGCTCCAGCAATGCCTGGGCACGCCGGCAGTCGCCGCACCAGGAGGCGCCGTAGAAGTCAATGGTTGCGGGTTCGCTCGACACGATGGGTCTCCTTGAGATCACAGAATTAGGTGTGTGTTCATCGTAGCGATGACTTCCCGGGACCCACCACCTCCTACACTCAGGAGTGGAAGAGTACTTCCGGTCACACAGCGAGGTGAGGTCATGTTTCACACCACCGGTCCAGGTCCGTCTATTCGGGGCGAGGGCAACAAGGACGCTATTTATCGCCCGGGCATGGACGAGCACCTGCCAGATGGCCCAGTTCCCATGCGCAGCGAATCGGATTCGCTCGGCACCAGGGAAGTACCCGCAGACGCCTATTGGGGCATTCACACTGCTAGAGCCTTAGAAAACTTTCCGATTACCCGCAGGGCGATTTCCAACTACCCCGATTTGATCCGCGGCATTGCTCGGGTGAAGCAGGCGGCAGCCAGGGCCAACCGGGACATCGGTGTCCTGGATGTCGACAAAGCGGCCGTTATTGACCAGGTGTGTGAAGAACTGTGGGCTGGCCAGTGGCACGAACAGTTTGTTCTGGGTGCTGTTCAGGGTGGCGCTGGAACTTCAACGAACATGTGCGCCAATGAGGTGATTGCCAATCGTGGGCTCGAGATCATGGGATTCCAGAAGGGCGATTACCAGCACCTTCACCCCATCGATGATGTGAACCGCTCCCAAAGCACCAACGACGTCTACCCGACTGCCATCAAACTTGGCATGGTTTTAGGAGTTCAGCGCCTCTTCGAAGAACACCGCTTGTTGGCTGAGGCCTTCTTGGCCAAAGGCACAGAGTTCCAAGAAATCCTGAAGGTCGGCCGCACGCAGCTCCAAGATGCGGTGCCGATGACACTCGGCCAAGAATTCAGTGGCTTTGCGACCACCTTGCGCGAAGACCACGACCGCATTAGAGAGACGATCCCTTTCCTGTGTGAAATCAACCTGGGTGCCACCGCAATTGGCACAGGAATTACCGCGGACCCCCGGTATCCCGAAGCCGTTCGGATGCACCTGGCTGAGTTGACCGGGCTTGATATGCGCACCGCACCAGACCTCATAGAGGCAACCAGCGATGCCGGTGTCTTTATGACGCTCTCTGGCACCCTCAAGCGGGCTGCTGTGAAGCTCTCCAAGATTTGTAATGACCTGCGCCTGCTCTCCAGTGGACCCCAGGCTGGCTTTGGTGAAATCAATTTGCCGGCGAGGCAGGCAGGGTCATCGATTATGCCGGGCAAAGTAAACCCGGTCATTCCCGAGGCCGTTAACCAGGTGGCCTTTGCCATTATCGGCGCCGATGCCACCGTGACCGCGGCTGCTGAAGCGGGCCAGCTACAGCTCAATGCTTTCGAGCCGATTATCGCGGCGTCCATTCTTCAGTCCGTCGTGTGGCTCACGAATAGCTGCCGAACACTGCGGGTGAACTGTGTGGAGGGGATCACCGCCAACGTCGAGCACCTGCACAACCAGGTAGAGGCGAGTGTGGGCGTGGTGACTGCCCTTACTCCCTACATTGGCTATGAAAAGGCTGCGGTGATCGCTCATGAAGCGCTTGCCGGCAAAGGAACCGTGCGTGAACTGGTGATTGCTCAGGGCTTGATGGACGCTGATGAGCTCGATCGGGTGCTCTCACCGGGCCGATTGAGCGGTTTGACTCTTGGCACCAATGCGATTGTCCTCCCCGCCATTGTTGACGAGAGAGAATCTGGGGCTTAAGAACCTCGCCGCCCAGTGGCGGGGCTTGGCCTCCGGCGCTTCTGAGCGGCGAGTAACTTAGGGCAATCGTGTCAAAGCCTTCTGGCACCTGACAAGCCCTTTTTGATTACACCTTGATAACAAGCTGGCTACCGGCACCAGCCCTGCAGTGCTAGAGTCGTCCCTTGTGCCGTGTAACGGCCGCGGAAATAAGGGCCCTACCACCGGGTAGAGCGCCGCGCAGCGAGATAACAGAAGGAGAGCTGACATGTCGATTACCCAAGAAGCCAAAAACAAAATTCTGGCCGATTTTGCAACACACCCTGGTGACACCGGTTCTCCGGAAGTTCAGATTGCTCTGATGTCTCACCGCATTTCCGAGCTCACCGAGCACTTGAAGACTCACAAGCACGACCACCACTCGCGTCGTGGCCTGTTGCTGATGGTCGGTCGCCGTCGCCGCCTGCTGGGTTACCTGCAGGGCGTTGACATCGAGCGCTACCGTGCGCTGATCGAGCGCCTCGGTCTTCGTCGCTAAGTCCAGGATTCTGATCGATACCCCGCGCTGATGCGCGGGGTATCGCCTTTTCGGGCATAACGCGGTAGCCTAGAGAGTCCGCTTCTTGCGGGCGTCTAACTGAATATGGCTCTCTACTCATGTAGGTGGGCCAGGAGCTGGTCACCGGTGGTGGTCTACTGTCCAGGGGACAGTGCACTTCTACTGTTGGCCAGAAACAGGCCCCACACCCTTGTGTGCGGCGTATCTTCCTGCTTACTCACTGCGTAGCGCGCCTCTGCCATCTGCCGATACGGCCTGGTGGCGTTTACCGATGTATAAGGAGAAGTGTCCTCAATGGAGGGTCCAGAAATTAAGTTCGCCGAAGCCGTTATCGATAACGGTAAGTACGGAAAGCGCGTTGTGCGCTTTGAAACGGGTCGTTTGGCCCAGCAAGCACAGGGTGCGGTTGCCGCATACCTGGATGAAGAAACCATGTTGCTCTCAGCAACCAGTGCCAGCAAGAGCCCCAGGGAGGGCTTCGACTTCTTCCCCCTGACTGTGGACGTTGAAGAGCGTTCCTATGCAGCGGGCAAGATTCCAGGCTCGTTCTTCCGTCGTGAGGGTCGCCCCTCGACCGAGGCCATCCTGGTCTGCCGTCTGATCGACCGGCCTTTGCGTCCCTCCTTCGTGGACGGTCTTCGCAACGAGGTCCAGATCGTCATCACCGTGTTGTCGATGGCTCCTGACGAGTTCTATGACGCTCTGGCTATCAACGCCGCAAGCGCATCAACCCAGATTTCTGGCCTGCCCTTCAGCGGCCCGATTGCTGCGGTTCGCCTTGCTTTGATTGGTGACCAGTGGGTTGCCTTCCCCAAGCACAGTCAGCTCGCTGACGCTGTCTTCGACATCATTGTCGCGGGTCGCGTGGTCCAGGCTGCCGATGGTTCAGAAGATGTCGCCATCATGATGGTCGAAGCAGAGGCCACTGAAGTCAGCTGGAACCTCATTCAGGCTGGCGCTACCAAGCCCAATGAAGAGGTTGTGGCTCAGGGTCTTGAGGCCGCGAAGCCTTTCTTGAAGGCACTTGTTGAGGCTCAGGCGAAGCTCGCGAAGCAGTCGGCCAAAGAGGTCGAGAACTATCCCGTCTTCTCTGACTACACCCCTGAGGTGTTGGCAGCGGTGGACGCTCTCGCTGCGAAAGAACTCGCTGCCGTCTACCAGATCGCTGACAAGCAGGAGCGTCAGAGTGCTGATGACGCACTGAAGGCTCGCGTGAAGGAAGACATCGCGAAGCAGGTCGAGGCGGGTTCTCTTGCCGAGGATGCTAACTCGATGGTCTCTGCCGCCTATAAGTCAGTCACCAAGCGCGTCATGCGCACCCGTGTGCTGACTGAGGGAATTCGCATTGACGGTCGTGGAAAATCAGACCTTCGCGTGATTGACGCCGAGGTCGACGTGATTCCTCGCGTTCACGGTTCGGCGTTGTTCCAGCGCGGTGAGACCCAGATTCTGGGTGTGACCACACTGAACATGCTGAAGATGGAGCAGCAGATTGATTCGCTCGCTCCGGTGAAGTCCAAGCGCTACATGCACCACTACAACTTCCCGCCCTACTCGACTGGTGAAACCGGTCGCGTGGGCACTCCGAAGCGTCGTGAAATTGGACACGGCTTCCTTGCAGAGCGCGCACTTGTGCCCGTCTTGCCAAGCCGTGAAGAGTTCCCCTACGCAATCCGTCAGGTCAGCGAGGCTCTCGGGTCCAACGGTTCGACCTCGATGGGTTCGGTGTGCGCATCGACTCTGTCTATGCTCAACGCCGGTGTTCCCCTCAAAGCCCCGGTTGCCGGTATCGCGATGGGTCTCATCTCCGATGAGGTCAATGGCGAGATGCGCTACGCAGCTCTGACCGACATCTTGGGCGCCGAGGATGCTCTTGGTGACATGGACTTCAAGGTCGCTGGAACCAGCGAGTTTGTTACTGCCATTCAGCTCGACACCAAGCTGGATGGTATTCCCGCAAGTGTTCTTGCTGGCGCACTGACTCAGGCCAAGGAAGCGCGTATGCACATCCTCGGTGTGATGAACCAGGCTATCGACGCACCGGACGAAATGGCACCGACGGCTCCTCGAGTCATCACGGTCCAGATCCCCTCCGACAAGATTGGCGAGTTGATCGGGCCCAAGGGCAAGACCATCAACGCGATCCAGGACGAGACTGGCGCAGACATCTCGATTGACGACGACGGCACCGTGTACATCGGTGCCGTGGATGGCGACAGCGCTGAGGCGGCTCGTGCTCGCGTCAACGCGATTGCCAACCCCGTGAACCCCGAAGTGGGGGAGCAGTACCTCGGTACTGTCGTCAAGCTGGCAACCTTCGGCGCGTTCGTGTCGTTGGTTCCTGGAAAGGATGGCTTGCTCCACATCTCCGAGGTCCGCAAGCTTGCCGGTGGCAAGCGAGTCGACGACGTCGAGACCGTGTTGTCGGTTGGTCAGAAGATCCTTGTGGAGATCACAAAGATTGATGACCGCGGCAAGCTCTCCCTCTCACCTGTTCTGGCTGAGGGCGCAGAAGGCGCCTCTGAGGCCAGCGAGGAAGACGCCGAAGACTAAACAGTCTGATTCGTGTGGCCGGTACCCCAGGGTGCCGGCCACACGTGTGTGTGGAGCATGCCGGCGATTAAGAATTAAACCCCTTAAAATTTTTTTGGCCACCGACTGGTCGTTTAATTATCTCTTTTTTTCCTTTTTATCTGACTTTAAAGGCTCCTCCACCCCGTTTTCTGGTGGTTTCGACTGGATAGTGGTGTCAAGAAAATTCCACCCGAGATTGAGTGTTTTGGTAGCGAATTGAGAATCGCGGGAGTAGCGTAAGCGTTGCTACGAGTGGGTCTAGGCCTACACGAAGTTAGGGGAACACTCCCCGACCACCCACCGACGGTTCCGTCGCGGCGGCGGGCGGATAGTAGAAACATTTCAAGGGAGAACCATGGATCTGCTTGTTATTACTCAGGCATTCTTCATGCTCGGCTTCGTCGCTATGGCGGCGGGTACGCTTTACTTCGTTTTGGAGAGAGGCGACCTCAAGCCCGAGCACCGCATTGCCGCAACCTATGCGGGAATCATCACCTTCATTGCAGCAATCATGTACTGGATCATGACCGACATTGTCGGCTTCTTTGACCAGAGTGCCGGTGAAATTGGCGCAACAATGCCATACCGCTACATTGACTGGCTGCTCACCACTCCGCTGCTGTTGGTGGAGTTTGGTCTGATCGTCGCCATTGCTGGCGCCGCGACCAAGGGCTTCGTGTCCCGCCTGGTTA